>NC_022080.4:548125-871250 GCF_000445995.2 Geobacillus genomosp. 3 | reverse complement strand
TATCGATAAAAAGACTGACTATTTTCCTTCCCGGTCGCTATGTCCTTTTTCCCTTTTTTGATTACATTTCCTTTACGTAAATTTTGCAAATATCAGTGTTGAACTGTGTAAAAACTGTATACAAGTGTTAGTAACGGAAGGCAGGACGGTTGTTGGCGGATGTGATGCACCAGAACATCCCGTATCTTCAACAGTCATCGAGGACACCGATTGATCAAGCGTTGTCGGCGCTTCGGGACGGTGGGTGAATGTAAAAAAAGAAAACAACTAGGCCGGCTCCTGCGCGGAAGCCGGCCGGTTAGCGCCGCAGACCGTTCATCAACACGCGGATCGTCCGTTCCATTTCCGCCTCATCGTCCCAGTTGTGGTCAGGCAAAAGGAGAAAGCGGGCGGCCAAAAAGCCGGCGAGCGATGTGATCGTCAAGCGGATGACCGAATCGACCGGCAGCTCGGCCAACTCCCCTTTCTCTTGAAAGTGGCGGACAATGCGGGCGAATTTCGGATACACATGCTCGACAAACACGCGTTGAAAGCACTGTTTGATCTCGGAATGAAAGGCCAGCTCCTGCCAGAGCACGCGAATCGCCGGCAAATACGTTTTCACAAACGCGTAGCGGTTAGCGAGCACCGCGCGCAAAAACTGTTCGTACGTCTCATATTCGTTGTCAAACACTTCGCGAACAAACTCTTTCGCCAAAAACGGGGCGACGGACTGAAACAATGTCGGCGTGACGATCGCCAACAATAAGTCTTTTTTCGTCTTATAGTGGCGGAAGATCGTCCCTTCCGCCACCCCGGCCTTTTTGGCGATTTCACTCGTGGAAGTCGCCGCATAGCCTTTTTCAGCAAACATTTCCACCGCCGCTTCCAAAATTTTCAGCTGTTTTTCACTGAACTTCCCGTCCTTGCCGCCGATTTGCAGCAATTCCTGAATCCATGAATGCTCGCTCATTGCTCTACCCCTTACAGCTTGCGATATTTTTTCAGCGTTACTACATTTAGTACCATAAACAGCAGCGTGAAACCAAGCAGCACGTATACGTCAACAGCGATAGCGCTCCACCCCTCTCCGCGCACCATAATATCGCGCAGCGCATCCGCCCCGTAGTTGAGCGGCATGACGACGCTCAGCGAACGCAGCCATTCTTCCATCGTGTCAAGGTTGAACAAGCCGGAAAAAAACACTTGCGGCACGACGACAAGCGGGATAAACTGCATCATTTGCAGCTCGTTGTTGGCAAACGCCGACAGCAGCATCCCGAGCGCCAGCGCCGTCATCGCCAGCAAAAACGTAATGAGCAGCACATACCCGAACGAACCCTCCATCATCATGTCGAGCACATCAATAGCAAACCATGAAATTAAGCTTGCTTGAATCGTCGTAAACAGCCCGAACCCGACCATGTAGCCGGCGACCATTTCCCAGCGCCTGAGCGGCGTCGCCATCAACCGCTCGAGCGTCCCATTCGTCCGTTCACGCAAAAACGATACCCCGGCGATCAAAAAGACGAAAAAGAAGATGAAAAAGCCGATGAGCACCGGGCCGAAATAATCAAACGACGCCATGTCGCTTGACCCGTGCCAATACGTTGTTTTCAACTGAAACGGGGGCTTGGGCGCCATGGACTGAAACGCCTGCTGCACCGCGGCCATCACCGCCTGATTGGCCGTCGGGTCGCTTCCTTCCAGCGTAAGGTGCGGAGCGCTTCCGCCCATGTCAAGCCATGCGTCAATATCTTGGCCGTCCAGCTGCTTTTGCGCTTGTTTTGCTGACAGCTCGTTCACGTTCGCTCCCGCTTCTTTTAACTTATCAACAACCGCCTCAGGCACATTGTCGCTGACGGCAATGGCTGGTTTGTATTCCTCCCCGTTGAATACTAAATCCATTAACAACAAGACGAACATCGGGGCGACAATCATGAGCGCCAGCGTGCGCTTGTCGCGGAAAAACTGGCGGATGATGCGGACAACCATCGCCAACACTCTCATCGCCGGACACCTCCAAACGCCAAAAACGCTTGTTCAATCGTTTCCGCGCCTGCTTTTTGTTTCAACTCATCCGGGCGGCCGACGGCGATCAACCGACCTTCGCGAATCATGCCAAGCCGCCCGCACTTTTCCGCTTCATCCATCACATGGGTCGTGACGACAACGGTTGTGCCGCGCCGGCGAATCCGCTCGAGTTCCGCCCAAATCGATTGACGCAGCACCGGATCGATGCCGACCGTCGGCTCATCCAAAATGAGCACGTTCGGTTCATGAAGCAAGGCGATCGCCAGCGACAGCCGCCGCTTCATCCCGCCCGAGTATTGGTGCACCGGCTTTTTCCGGTCATCCGTCAAGTTGACGAGCGCGAGCATGTTATCGATCCGTTCTTTTTGTTTTTTCCCTCGCAACCCATAAATCGAAGCAAAAAATTGCATGTTCTCGAGCGCGGTCAATTCTCCGTACAAGGCATCCGACTGCGCCATAAAGCCAATCCGCTTCATGGCGCCAAGATCAGGCATGTTCACGCCCAGCACACGAATCGCGCCTTCGCTCGCTTGATCAATGCCGGCGATCATGCGCACCAACGTCGTCTTGCCGGCTCCCGACGGGCCGAGCAGACCGAAAATTTCTCCCGCGCGAACATCCAACGACACATCGTCGATGACCACTTTTTTTCTAAACCGCTTGGAAACACGCTCGACTTGAATACATGGATTGGCGGTCATTGTTTTTCTCCCCTTTTACACGGCAGTGAGTAATCACTCATTTACAGTATAATGAAGATAAATCTTTTTGTAAAGTGAGTAATCACTCACAAAATACGTTTTTTAAGCTGCCGACGGTTCGGCAGCCCCTTCCTAGTTCATCGTTTGAATGTCTTGCCAGCCGTAGCACCACTCCGATAACACTGTTCCGCCGATTTCCACCCTTTCCTCGGCCAGTTTTTCACCGCCAAGCCGTTCGTAGAAACCGCGCGACGGATTGGCGGCAAGCACCCAGACGACGAGCGAATGAATGCCTTTTTGCGCCAAGTCGCGGGCCAAGGCTTGCACAAGCCGCCGTCCCCATCCTTTTCCTTGGGCCTCTTTGAGCAAATACACCGCGTACAGCTCCCCGTCATATCGGGCCGCTGGGCCGTCGCTCGCCCGGTTTCGTCCGCCGGAGATGAATCCAACGACGCGCCCGTGTTCCTCGGCGACAAACACGGAATGGTCCGCTTGGCTGAGCCCCTTCTCCCATAACGCTTGTTTTTCTTCCACTGCCAACGTCTCCAAGTACGCGTCCGGCACGATGCCGCGGTACGTTGTCTTCCAACTGTCCACATGGACAGCAGCAATCGCCGGCGCATCGCTGAAAGCTGCTTTCCGGATCATCGTTCTTCCCCCCTAGTGCAATGAGTGCTTCTCCGTCTTGAAGAAAGAAGGTGAAACGATGCCGTTCCACCTCTTTCATTCACAACGCTTTGTCATCGACACTGTCCAGCCACCGTTCGATATGGCCGGCGACTGAAGCGACCGCCCCGTCGGCAAACGACGACTGGAGGTTGGCGCATTGGACGAGCTCGGTAAACGGCCGGCTGCCGCCCAATCGGCAAAGCGCCACATAGTCGCGCCACGCCGCAGCCCGGTCGTCTTGCGCCCGCTTCCAAAACTGGAACGCGCACACTTGCGCAAGCGTGTAGTCAATGTAATAAAACGGGTCGGTGTAAATATGCCCTTGCCGCTGCCAAAAGCCGCCCCGTTCAAGGTAATCGTGGCCGTCGTAATCCCTTGTCGGCAAATACACGTTCTCAATGTCACGCCATGTTTTCTTCCGCTCGGCCGGCGTCATGTCCGGGCGCTCGTAGACGGCGTGTTGGAATTCATCGACGGCGACGCCGTACGGCAAAAACAAGAGCGCGTCGCTCAAATGGGAGAACCGGTATTTGTCGGCGTCTTCGGCGAAAAACAGCTCCATCCACGGCCATGTGAAAAATTCCATGCTCATCGAATGGATTTCGCACGCCTCAAGCGTCGGCCAATTGTATTCTGGGATATCGTAATGACGGCTTTCGTACACTTGGAACGCATGTCCCGCTTCATGGGTCAATACGTCAATGTCGCCGGACGTTCCGGTAAAGTTCGAGAAAATAAACGGCGCCTGGTAGTCGTCAATATACGTGCAATAGCCGCCGCTCGCTTTCCCTTTTTTGGCGACGAGGTCCATCAGTTCATGTTCGACCATATAGCGGAAAAACGCGCCCGTTTCCGGCGACAGCTCTTCATACATGCGCCGGCCGTTGTCGACGATCCAAGCGGCGTCCCCTTTTGGCGCCGGGTTGCCGCTTGGGAACATGAACGGCTCATCATAATACGTAAGCCGGTCGACCTGAATCCGCTGCCGCTGGCGCTCGCGCAGCTTGGCGGCGAGCGGGACGATGTGCGTTTTCACTTGCCGGCGGAAGTTGGCAACCATCTCGGCATTGTAATCGGTCCGTCCTAAACGGGCATAACCGAGCTCGACAAAATTTTTGAACCCCAGCTTCTCGGCGATCGCCGTGCGGACATGGACGAGCTCATCGTACAGCTCATCAAGCTCTTTTTCATGATCGGTGAAAAACGAAAACCTTGCTTCGCTCGCCCGTTTGCGCATCGAGCGATCCGGCGATTCGACGAACGGCTGCAGCTGGGCAAGCGTCCGCTCTTCGCCTTCAAACATGATTTTTGCCGATGCGATGAGCTTCGTATATTCGCTCGCCAGCTTGTTTTCTTTTTGCAAGTCTTCCATCACTGCCGGAGCGTACGTTTTCAGCTGCGTTTCCGCTAAGGCAAACAGCTGCGCGCCCCACGTTTTTTCGAGCTCAGCGCGAAACGGCGACTCGACAAGGGCGCGGTAATAATCGTTGATGAGCCCTTTGACGACCGGTTCCGTTTCATCAAAAAAGTCTTGTTCTTTCTTATAGAACTCATCGTTTGTATCGATCGTATGGCGGATATGACAAAGGTTCGCCATCGTGCTGTAGCGGCGGCGCAGTTCGTTGACCCGTTTCATCGCCTCGTGCTGCCCGGCAGCGCTCCCGGCGCGGCGGAACGCATCGAGCGCCTCCTGAAACGATGCCTGCAGCTGATCCATGTCGGGCCGCTCATAATGAAATGCGGAAAATTTCAAGCCAATCCCTTCTTTCTTTATTTTTTCGCCAAACACGGCGGCAATTTCTTCTTTTGCTTCAACCAATTGCTTATTCGCCGTTTGTCGCAAAAATCCTTCTCATTGCCAACTTTCTGAATATAATTCCATTTTATTGCATGTTTCAGAAGTGAGGCAACTATGCTGTCGCCGTCCAAATGCTACGTTATTTTCTCCAAAAACATAACGATCGCCAATTTTTTTCGCACGCCCGGAGGTCGCGGCAACAGACGGAAGACCTACACGCTTAACCTTATTTCAGAAAAATATATTGACGTTTTTTGTCGAATCGGGTAAGATAATGTCGGCAACGATATCCCCCTCTCCACTTCAATGGGATAGAGGTTGCGATGGGTAAAAGTAGTTTCGCTGAGGCCGGAGCGCTGATGAAGCGGAATGAAAGGATTCATCGCCGAAGTTTGCGGCGCGCTCCGGCGGCGCAAGCTGGGCCTGCGGCCGAACAGACGCAGGACTGCCATCGTTCTAGGGCGATGGAGCGCTATCGCATTCAGTTGGATGCGGATGTGTCATGCACCCGTTGAAACGATAAGGGTGCTTTTTTATTGTTTATCTTTGGTGAAGAAAGGAGTTTTCCATCTTGAATAACAACCGGCAACTCGGATTTTGGGTGTTAACGGCGTTAGTCGTTGGCAATATGGTCGGATCCGGCATTTTTATGCTGCCGCGCTCATTGGCAGAGGCGGCGAACCCGATTGGCGTCATGTTCGCCTGGCTATTGACCGGCGTCGGCGTGTTAATGACGGCGCTTGTGTTTGGCAACTTGGCGATCCGCAAGCCGAACTTGGGCGGCGGGCCGCAAATTTATGCGAAAGAGCTGTTCCCGAAAGGTTCGAACTTGTCGATTTTATCCGGTTTTATGTCGTCGTGGGGCTATTGGGTCGGCAACTTTGCCGGCAATGTCGCCATCATCACGACGTTTGCGAGCTACTTGTCGACATTTTTCCCTGTATTAACGAGCGACAAAACCGTTCTCACGATGGGCTCGTTTACGCTAAAGCTTGGGAATTTGCTTACCTTTCTCGTCTGCACGGCGCTTCTTTGGGTGATGCACGCCATTATTTTGCGCGGCGTAGAAGATGCCGGCAAGTTGAATTTCGCGGCGACAGCGGCGAAAGTGCTCGGCTTTTTCCTGTTTATTGTCATTGCCTTATTCGCTTTTGACAGAGCGATCGTCGGTCCGCTTGATGCCCCGCGTTATGACGGAGACGGACAGCCGCTCGGCCTGCTTGGACAAATTAACAACGCCGCGTTAGCGACGCTTTGGGCGTTTGTCGGTGTTGAATCGGCGATGGTGTTCGCTTCGCGGGCGCGCAAACAGGCGGATGTGAAGCGGGCGACGATCGCCGGTCTTTTGATCGCTTTGGCCATTTATATTGGCATCAGCTTTTTGGTAATGGGCGTCTTGCCGCAAGACAAGCTCATTCAATCGGAGAAGCCGCTCGTTGATGCCATTGTCGCCATCGTCGGCCCGGGCGGCGGCTACGTGCTTGCTGGTCTTGGTCTCATCAGCTTGCTCGGTTCGACGCTCGGCTGGATTTTGTTGAGCGCAGAAGTGCCGTACCAGGCGGCGAAACAAGGGCTGTTTCTGCCGGCCTTTTTGAAAGAAAACAAGAAAAACGTGCCAAGCTTCTCGTTGACGCTATCGAATGCATTGGCCCAGCTGTTCATTTTCTCGACCATTTCCCATTCGATGGCGGCAGCGTTCGACTTTGTCATTTACATCGCTACGCTCGCCTATCTCGTTCCGTATTTGATCGCCTCTGTCTTCCAGCTGAAACTCGTGCTCACCGGGGAAACGTATGGGGCAGCGCACGGACGGCTGGCTGACGGCGTGATCGCTGCTTTGGCGACCGTCTACTCCGTCTGGGTCGTCATCGCTGGCACAGCGGACATGAAAACGTTCCTGCTCGGCGTCGCCTTGCTGGCCAGCGGCGTGATCTTCTACCCGCAAGTGAAAAAAGCGGCGCAGCAAACAAACGAAAAAGAAAAATTATCAGCGTAACGAACACCGAACGTCCTTCAACGGGACGTTCTTTTTTTTTATTGCCGGCAGGATTTTTCTTTCGAAACACGAAATAAGATACTATCCTAACTTTACTTTATGGAAAGAGGAGGTCGCTCATGAACAATGGACAACCGCTGAAACACCGCGGCATGACTGTAGAAGATCTGCTTCGCCTCCGCTCGGTGCGCGATCCGCACTACGCGCCGGACGGAACGCGCGGCGTGTTCGTGCAAAAATCGATCGATGAGGAAAAACAATACCGTTCCCATCTATACATATGGACCGAAGGCGGCGCCGTCCGCCAGTGGACGTTCGGCCGCTGGCGCGACACGAGGCCGCGCTTTTCCCCGGACAGCAAAACGATCGCGTTTTTGTCCGACCGCTCCGGGCGCACACAGCTTTGGCTGTTGCCGGCTGACGGCGGCGAAGCGCGCCAGCTGACGTTTTTCAAAAACGGGGTGCGCGATTACGTTTGGACGCCGGACGGGGCGTTTCTCATCGCTTTGACAACGCTTGGCGACAACGAAACGATCGACGACCGGGAAGAGCCGGAAAAAAAGGAAACGAAGCCGGCTGACCTGAAACCGCGCGTGGTGGAGCGGCTCTACTACAAATCAGACGCATCGGGTTTTCTTGACGGCAAACAGGCGGTGCTCGTGCGCATCGATGCAACGTCAGGAAAAGCGGAAGCGTTGACAAACCTCGAGGAAGAAATCGGCTCATTTGCCGTTTCGCCAAACGGGCAGACGCTCGCCTTTGTCGCCAATCGGAACAATGATCCTGACACCATGTTTACGCGCGACATCATTTTGCTCGATCTCGAGAAAAAAACAGAAACGAACTTGACGAACGGATGCGGCACATTCGCCTCGCTCGCCTGGTCGCCGGACGGAATGAAGCTCGCGGCCATCGGCCATGATCTCGCTTATCTCGGAGCGACCATTCACCGTCTCTACGTCTTTGAACTAGAACGTCAAACGAAGCGGGTGCTGACCGCCGATTGGGACGTTCATCTCGGCGATGCGATGGTCGGCGATACACACGCCGATGCAAAAGGCCCAGGCCCGGTTTGGAAACATGACGGAACCGGTGTATACGTCACCGCCTCGGAGCGCGGACGCGTCAACGTATTTTTCATCCCGCTTGACGGACCCGTCGTTCCGATCATCGAAGGGGACTTCCATGTATACGGCCTCGCCATCCATCCGAACGAACAGCAGGCCGTTGCCGCGATTAGCGAGCCGACAGTGATTGGGGATTTATATGCCATCTCACTTGAAAGCGGCGCAAAAACGCGGCTCACCACGGTCAATGAAGCGCTCGAGAACGAAGTCGCGCTCGCTGATGCCGAACCGTTTACCTACCAATCAACAGACGGTTCGGACATTCAAGGTTGGGTCATGAAGCCGCCCGGGCTTGGCGGCGGAGAAAAAGCACCGCTTATCGTCGAAATTCATGGCGGCCCGCATACAATGTACGGATTTACGTTTTTCCATGAATTTCAGCTGCTCGCTTCTTCCGGCTATGCTGTGCTGTTTACGAATCCGCGCGGAAGCCATGGATACGGCCAACCGTTTGTCAATGCAGTGCGCGGCGATTACGGCGGCATGGATTATGAAGACATTATGGCCGGCGTCGACGCCGCCATCAAGCAGTTCGCCTTTATTGACGAGACACGTCTTGGCGTTACCGGCGGCAGCTACGGCGGATTTATGACGAACTGGATCGTCGGGCACACCGACCGCTTCCGGGCCGCCGTCACCCAGCGCTCGATTTCCAACTGGCTCAGCTTCGCCGGCGTGAGCGACATCGGCTACTTTTTCACGAAATGGGAAGTTGGGTGCGACGTCTGGGAAGACGCCGAGCGGCTTTGGCATCATTCGCCGCTCAAATACGTCCAACATGTGCGCACGCCGCTCTTAATTTTGCATAGCGAGCATGACTATCGCTGCCCGATCGAGCAGGCGGAACAGTTGTTTATCGCATTGAAACAACTCGGGCGGGAAACGAAACTTGTCCGCTTCCCCGATGCCAATCACGATTTGTCGCGCACCGGCAACCCGGCACTTCGCCTCGAACGGCTTCGCCAAATCGTCGGTTGGTTTGATCATTATTTGAAAGGACCACTGGATTAATTTGAAAGGAGACGCGCCATGCACGCCCTTGTCATCGGCGGGACAGGCATGTTGGCTGATGTGTCGCTTTGGCTTGTGCGGGAAGGATATGATGTGTCCGTCATCGCCCGCCGCTACGGACGGATGAAGCAGCTCATCGACCGCGCTGGACAAATGGCATCCATCAATCCGCTTCTTGTTGACTATCGCGATCAAGAAGCGCTTTGTTCCCTAATTTCCCGGGCCGTCCAAAAAAACGGAACGTTTGCTCTAATCATTGCGTGGGTGCATACAGACGGAAACCAGGCGCTGTCCACTGTCATCAAAAAAAATAGCGGACATCCCGGCCCTTGGCGGTTGTTTCACGTGCTCGGCAGCCGCGCCGATCCAGCCGAGGCGAAATCGGAACTCTGTTTGCCTGTCGCTTGCCTTTATCGGCAAGTTCAGCTCGGTTTTGTCGTAGAAGAATACGGTTCGCGCTGGCTCACCCATCAAGAAATCAGCGGCGGCGTCATTGATGCCATTCGGCGTGATGCGCCGTTTCATCTGGTCGGCACCCTAGATCAATCAGAGAAGAAGCGCCCGCGTTAACGGGAGGCGCCCGCTCGGGACGAACGAGAGGGCGCCTTGTCTCCCATTGCTGCGGATGATTTCACGACGGGAGCAACTCCACATAATCGCCCGTTTTTAAACCGGCCGCGTTCGCTTCATCGGTGTCAATGTGCATATCTAACGCAAAGTCTTCGCTGACGCGGACGATCACTTCGTCAAAAATGAGGGCGCGCTCCCCTTGCGTTTTCACTTTCACGACTTGCCTGTCGCGGACGCCAAACGTTTCCGCATCTTTCGGCGTCATATGAATGTGGCGCTTGGCAATGATGACCCCCTTGTCCACCGTCACCGTCCCGTTCGGCCCGTGAATCGTAATGCCCGGCGTTCCTTCAATATCGCCAGATAAGCGGACAGGCGGCGCAACACCAAGCTTGAAGCTGTCCGTTTTCGAGATTTCAAGCTGGGTGAGCGAACGGACCGGGCCAAGGACGCGGACATTTTCGATTTTCCCTTTCGGTCCTTCCACCGTTACCGTTTCCTTAGCGGCAAACTGGCCGGGCTGGGACAGCGGCTTGAGCACTGTCAGCTCGGCGCCTTCCCCGAACAGCGCCGCCATATGTTCTTTCGATAAATGAATATGGCGATTCGACACCCCAACCGGAATCATCATGACGATCTCTCCTTTTTCTAATGTTGTTTTCTTTAAATAACGTGTCCATTTTCGGCAAAAATTAAAGAGACCGACGAATGGTCAGTCTCTGTTTGGCTGGGCGTTTTTCGCTCCGTATCCTAATTTTTTCAGCAAGGCGATCGCTTGCTCTTTTTCCTCCGCCGTAAGCGCTGATACCGTTTCATGAATTTTTTCTGCATGTTCCGGAAAGACGCGCTCAATGAACCGCCGGCCTTCTTCCGTAATCGATGCATACGTGACGCGCCGGTCCCGTTCACAGGCCCGGCGGACGATCAACCCTTTGTTTTCCAGTTTGTCGACAACGTAAGTGATGCTGCCGCTGGCGAGCAAAATTTTTTCGCCGATTTGCTGAAGCGGCTGGTCGCCTTTATGGTATAGCAGTTCTAACACCGCAAACTCCGTCGGATTCACTCCGAACGAGTGGATCGATTTGTTTACTTGGTCGCTGACGGACCGATATGCCCGTGACAGTACGATAAACAGTTTCAATGATTGCTCAAGCGCCTGCTCTTTCTGTTCCATAGCATCCAACCCTTTACAATTGACCGTTTCTTACCTGCATTATACCGAAACGGCGAACAGACAGGCAACCGTTTTTGCCGGCTGCCTATGCATTTTGCTCGCCACCGTCTGTTCATTTCGTTATGATAATTTATTATATGGCGGCGCTTGGGCGATTGTCACATTTCTATTATTCGCGCATATGAAAAAGTAAAGGAAGATGAGGGGGGATCGAATGAACCAAGTGTTAGCCGGCAGTGTGCTTTCTGCCTTATCGACAGGGCTTGGCGCTGTGCCGATTTTGTTTTTAGCCAAATCACTCACCCACCGTTGGCGTGACGTGCTGTTGGCATTTTCCGCCGGCATTATGATGGCGGCGTCTATGATGAGCCTTATTCCGGAGGCGCTGCGGATCGGCGGCTTTGGGGCACTTACGATCGGCCTTTCGGCTGGCGTGCTCATTTTAACGTTGCTCGAGATGACTGTTCCCCATATCGATTTAGGGCATACAAAAAGCGGTTTGCCATTTGACGAAAAAGCGATGCTCATCATCGCTGCCATTACGTTGCACAACCTTCCTGAAGGATTATCGGTGGGAGTCAGCTATGCATCCGATGCCGAGACGACTGGCAATTTGATCGCGTTGGCCATCGGCTTGCAAAATGCGCCGGAAGGATTTTTAGTCGCCTTGTTTTTAGTCAATCAGCACATCAGCCGCTTCAAAGCCTTTCTGATTGCCACATTAACGGGGGCGGTCGAAATCGTCACATCGCTGCTCGGTTTTTATTTAACTTCCCTCTTCCGTGGTTTAGTCCCGTACGGATTGGCGTTTGCCGCCGGAGCCATGCTGTTTATTATTTACAAAGAGCTTATTCCCGAAAGCCATGGCGACGGAAATGAACGGACATCGACATATGCGTTTATTATTGGTATTTTGTTTATGATTTTTCTAACAGAATCGTTTTAACAAAAACCCCGCTGCCGCACAGGCAACGGGGTATGTTCATTAGTGGCTGACTTCCTCTTTTTCTTCGTACGGATGGGCAACCCAGCCGGACGGATCGATAAACAGACGGACAGCCACAACTTGCCGGTCATCCATCAATGTGAAGTAGTGCGGATTCCCTTCCGGCACGGAAATGACATCGCCCGCTTCCAGCTCGACATCAAAATAACCGGTTTCTTTGTCGCCTTTGATGATGAAAATGCCGTGGCCGGCCGTAATGGCGCGCACTTCATCTTCCGTATGGACGTGCACTTGTTCAAATTTTTTCAGCAGCTCTTCCAAGTTTGGCGTCGCCTCAGACAAAGCGACGATGTCCCACGTTTTGTAGCCGCGGCGCGCTGCCAAGTCTTCGATCTCGTCTTTAAATGTCGTCAAAATTTCCGCTTTCTCTTCATCGCTTAACACATACTTGTCGCGCAAATGTTCCGGCAGTTTCGTAATGTCCCAATGCTCGTACAAGACGCCTTGGCTGTTTAAAAAGGCGCGGACATTGTCTTCACCTTCGATTACTTGACCCGTTTTTTTCACTTTGATGACTGCCATCGTCAAAATCCCCCTTTAACAGTGTATCAATTAGTCAGCTAGCGGCACGGCGGCCCGTTGCAGAAGCAGCCGCTTCACCTGCCAGCTGAACAAAAACTCCCACGCTTCCAAATGTTTTTTCGCTTCAAATGCATCGCGGCCCCAGACGGTAATGCCATGGTTATGGATCAATACCGCGCCCGTATCGCCGTCGACATGTTTCGCAAATTCGGCGGCCAACGTCGGGATGTCGGCGTCATTGTCAATGATCGGAATGCGCACCTCGGCATTTTCTTCCCAAATACCGAACGCTTTAATGATTTCCTGGCCGGAAAAAACCGCTTCCCCGTTTTGGGCGTACACGTCGGAAATGATGTTGTTGTCGACCGTATGGACGTGCAACACGCAGCCAGCGTTCGTCTGCCCATAAATTTTTGTATGCAACAGCGTCTCCGCTGACGGCTTTACATGTGTTTGCTCCGCTGGTCGGCCAGCGGCGTCAACGAGCAGAAAATCTTCGTCTGTCTGCTTCCGTTTGTCTTTGCCGCTGGCCGTGACAAGAAAGGTGAGCGGATCGTTTGTCACTTTGATCGATAAATTGCCGCTTGTCGCGAAAAACCAGTCACGGGCGGCAAGCTCGGCCTTCACCTCGGCGAGCTCGTTCCATTTTTGCACGACGATGCTCATGCCGTCACCTCCACCTGCTGCAAATGATCCATCACATCAAAAAACGTCGCAAACGGCGCATGGGGCAAATCGAGCGCTTGGCATTTTTTGAGCAGAAAATCGCGCGCCAGCACGTAATCCGCTTGTTTTGCCGCCGCTAAATCGGTAATCGAATCGCCGATGACGACATGATACCCGTTCGGGTGGGCCAGCTTCCGAAGAAGCGACGGCTTGCAGCAGCCGCAGCCGTTTTGGCACTCGCCGTCGCACGCATGCGGCCATGTGATGCGGATCGTCTCGCCGCTGAAATCGGAGCCGTTGCAAAAAATGCGCTCTCGTTCGATGATCCCGTCAAGCAGCGGGTAGACAAAAAAGTCGATCCCGCCGCTCACCACATAGAGCGGAATGCCCTGCTCTTTCGTCCAAGCGGCGAATTCGCGAAACCCTTCGCGCAAACGGGCGGTGCGCCGCAGGAAATCGACGATCTCGCCCTTTAGCGAAGACGGAAGGAGGGAAAACATGTTTCCGACCCCTTCTTGAACCGAGATGCGCTCGGCGAGAATGTCGTCTTTGAGCGCCTCCCACTCCGGCGGGGCAAACTGTTTCATAATAGCGATAATGTTGTCGTTTTCCGTAATCGTGCCGTCAAAATCACAAAAGAGAACAAGCTGTCTTGTCATGCTTCCACCTCAACAGCGCCCCAGCGGTCGATTGCTTTTTGCAGCGCTTCGTTTTCTGTCGCCGCTTCGCGGAGCAGACGGCCGGCAAGAGCCGCGTCGATGGCAGCGCGAAACGCCTGCCCGCCGCCGATCGCCCCGTCCGGATGGCCATGAATGCCCCCGCCGGCGTTGACGATGCTGTCAAGGCCGAAATCGCGGACAAGAAGCGGCACGAGCCCCGGATGAATGCCGGCCGATGGCACCGGAAACGCCCGCGCAAACGGCTCTTGTTCATCGGTGAGCGCCCGGGCGATGCCAAGCGCCTGCTCGCGCTCAAGAGCGACGCTGCCGTACGGCGACGGGAACAGGACGAAATCAGCTCCTGCGAACCGCAACAGCTTGCCGAGCAACAGCGACGGGGCGACCCCGTAAAACTCAGACGGCGTGATGGCGCCGCTAAACGCCGGATGAGCCATGATCGGCACGGTGATGTTCTCATCCGCGCGCAGCCCTTGCAACACATCAAGCCCGTAGGCGAACACGTTAAACAACAGCACGTCGGCGCCAAGCTCGGCGGCCCGTTTCGCTTTCTCTTTCAGCTCAAACGTTTTGCCGGTCAAGTTGACGGCATACAGCGTCCGTTTGCCCGTTTGTTCATACACTTCCCGAAGCGCGGCCTTTCCTTCCGTAATCCGCTTTTCCAACGGCAGCTGCTCGCTGTCAAACAAAATTTCGTCATCTTTCACTAAGTCGACGCCGCCAAGCGCCTGTTTTTTCAATTCGGACGTCAAATACGCCAAATCGCGGCCAATGATGCCTTTAAAAATGCTCATCAACAGCGGGCGGTCATGCACCCCAACTTTTTCGCGAATGCCGCTGATGCCAAAGCGCGGCCCCGGGAATTGCCGCTTCCACTCGTCCGGAAACTCAAGGTCAAGCAGCCGCACTTCCCCATCAAGCGACAGCTTGCCGAACGTCGTCACCAAGAGCGCCGGCAAATCAGCGCTGAAGTTGACCGTCGG
This sequence comes from Geobacillus genomosp. 3, assembly GCF_000445995.2. Lineage (GTDB taxonomy): Bacteria > Bacillota > Bacilli > Bacillales > Anoxybacillaceae > Geobacillus. The sequence goes on along the minus strand of NC_022080.4, from coordinate 856,337 downwards.
ATAGGCGATTTTGACGATCGCCCGCTTCAGCCGCTTGCCGAAATACGCGTTCGTCCGCTCGCTTTCGCCAAGCTCTTCCATAGCGACGACTTCCCCTTTATGTTTGCGAAGCTGCTCCTGCTCCAACGCCGGCAAGTCGGTCCATGTGCCGACCGTCAAGCCGAGCGCGATTCCTTCCGCCTTTTTACGAATGTCTTTCTCGTCATGAAGCAAATACGTTGCAATCACTGCACTCATCATTCATCCCTCTTTCCAAAGAAAAAAGCCTCTTCATAAGAAGAGGCGTCATTCGTTTATGGCGCTCTTCTTATCTCTCAGCGTTTCCGCTGCAAGAATTAGCACCGTGCTTGAATGTACCAAGCCGGTTGCCGGGCTTCATTGGGCTCGTCCCTCCGCCTGCTCTTGATAAGAATGCTTGCGTAACTATACACTTGTCAAACGATTTTGGCGAGTATGGCAAATTTACTTTGAATTATGACAGCCTTTGCCGCCGTTGTCAATCATTTTTTTCAAAACAGTCCGAGGCGTCCGATCCGTTCGGCTGCTTCACAGAGCCGCGCCTCATCGGTCAACAGGCCGACGCGCACATACCCTTCGCCGTGCTCGCCAAAACCGATGCCCGGAGCGACGGCAACATGCGCCCGCTCAAGGAGCACATCGGCAAACTCGGCCGACGGCCATCCTTTCGGTACGGGGAGCCAGGCGAAAAACGACCCGGACGGCGCCGGTGCTTCCCAGCCGATGCCGCGCAAGGCAGAAATGAACGTATTGCGGCGCGCTTCATACAGGGCGACAAGCTCGTTGACGCAATCTTGCGGGCCGAGAAGCGCTGCGGCCGCCGCTTCCTGGACGGCGCCGAACAGGCTGACGTACAAATGGTCTTGCAGCAGCTCAAGCGCCCGAATGATCCGCTCGTTGCCGACGGCAAACGCGACGCGCCAGCCGGCCATATTGTACGTTTTCGAAAACGTGTAAATTTCAACCCCGACGTCTTTCGCCCCGTCAACTTCGAGGAAGCTGACCGGCTTTTTGCCGTCAAAACCGATCGCCCCATAGGCAAAGTCGTGCACGACGGCAATGCCGTGCTTGGCGGCGAACGCCACCGTCTCGGCGAAAAACTCGTTCGTCGCCGTCGCACCGGTCGGGTTGTTCGGATAGTTTAAAAACATCAGTTTCGCCTGGTCGGCGACCGCCGCCGGAATGGCGCTGTAATCGGGCAAAAATTGCTGCTCGGCGACAAGCGGCATCATTTCCATCCGCGCGCGGGCGAGCGCGATTCCCGACCAGTAATCCGGATAGCCTGGATCCGGGACGAGCACCGCATCGCCCGGGTTGACGAGGCAAAGCGGCAGCTCGACAAGCCCGGCCTTGCCGCCAAACAAAATGGCGACTTCGCGGGTCGGGTCAACCTCAACTCCGTATTCGCGCGCATAAAAGGCGGCAACAGCTTCTTTCAAAAAGGAGTAGCCTTGAAACGGCGAATATTTATGGTACTTCGGATTGGCCGCCGCCCGTTGCATCGCCTCAACGATATGCTTCGGCGTCGGCTGGTCCGGATTGCCTTGCCCTAAATTAATGACATCATGCCCGGCCTTGATTTTCTCTCCCACTTTGGCGACAAGCGAAGCAAAAAACTGCTTCGGCAGCTGTTCAAGCAGTTCGGAAAATGGAAATTCGATCGTCATCGCCCACACCTTCTCAAAAATTCTTCCTTCTCAAAAATTCTTGAAATTCTAGTGCAAAATCATATATCGTAAAAAGCAAAATGTAAAGCAAATTTTTTTCATTGGGGTGAAAAACAATGACCATCCGCATCGCTTGCCTCCAACTCGATATCGCGTTTGGCGATCCGCAAACGAACGAACAGCAAGCCGAAACAGCCGTGCAATCCGTCGCCAACGAAGGAGCCAACATCGTCGTGCTTCCGGAACTATGGACGACCGGCTATGACTTGACGCGCTTGGACGAAATTGCCGATGACGATGCCGTGCGGGCGAAAGCGTTCGCCTCCCGCCTGGCGCAAACATATGGCGTCCATTTCGTCGCCGGCTCAGTCGCCAAAAAAACCGCTGCCGGTGTGACGAACACGATGATTGTCGCCGACCGAAGCGGCCAAATCGTCAGTGAATATAGCAAACTTCATCTGTTCCAACTGATGGATGAGCATTTGTATTTGCAGCCGGGAAACGAGCCAGGCTTATTTTCACTTAGCGGGCTGTCGTGCGCCGGAGTCATTTGCTATGACATCCGCTTTCCGGAGTGGATTCGCACTCACGCCTTAGCCGGAGCGGAAGTGCTGTTTGTCGTCGCCGAATGGCCGCTTCCCCGCCTTCACCATTGGCGGACGTTGCTGATGGCGCGGGCGATTGAAAATCAATGCTATGTCGTCGCCTGCAATCGGGCCGGAAGCGACCCGAACAACGTCTTTGCCGGCCATTCGCTCGTCATCGACCCGTGGGGCGAAATCATCGCCGAGGCCGATGAAAAGCCGGGCGTTCTTCTAGCGGACATCGACCCGGCGCTCGTTAAAGAGGTCCGTGCGCGCATCCCGGTGTTTGCCGACCGCCGGCCGCGCGATTACGACGAGGCGGCAAAAAAAATTTTTAAAACGTATTGACAATCCGCCTGCCCAACCTGTATCATTCGAATCAAGCAACCAAACGATTGTTAACATCGTGAAAATTGCAAAAACTCAATAGCCAGATCGGTACTCTTATCAAGAGTTGGCTGAGGGAATTGGCCCAATGAAGCCCAGCAACCGACCGTAATGCTATCGTGAGATAGGGCGCACGCCAAGGGCGGCGCCGGAAGCGACCCGCTTCCGCAGGGCACGGTGCTAAGTCCAACAGAAAGACCGATGTCTTTCTGAAAGATAAGAGGCGCGAAGACGATGCATCTTCAAGCCTCTTTCCGTATGCGAAAGAGGCTTTTTCATTTGCCAAAACCTAAAGGGGGAACGTGAAAATGACGATTGTCCAATCAGCTGTTTACGAACCGCTCACCGAACAAAAAGCGACCGCCCTCGCCGTCCGCCTCGGCTTGTTCCGCGACGGGGCGCCGCTTCTGTGCCGCGAGATCGGCGATGGCAACTTAAACTTAGTGTTTCATATCGTCGACCAAGAGACAAAGCAAGGCATCATCATCAAACAAGCGCTGCCGTACGCGAAAGTCGTCGGTGAAAGCTGGCCGCTCACATTAAAACGCGCGGTCATTGAAAGCAACGCGCTGCGCACGTTTGCCAGCTATGTGCCGCAATATGTGCCAAACGTCTACTACTCTGACGAATCGCTCGCCATCACGGTGATGGAAGATTTGTCCCACTTGCAAATCGCCCGCAAAGGGCTGATCGAAGGGAAAACGTACCCGCTTTTGTCCCGGCATATTGGCGAATTCATCGCCAAAACAGCGTTTTACACGTCTGATTTCGGCATGAATCAACAAGAGAAAAAGAAGTTGGCGCAAAGCTTTGTCAATCCAGAGCTATGCAAAATTACGGAAGATCTCGTCTTTACCGATCCGTTTTTCGACCATGACACGAACAACTTTGAAGACGAATTGCGCCCAGACGTTGAAGCGCTTTGGGAAGATGACCGCCTCCGCCTCGAAGCAGCGAAGCTGAAGCGCAAGTTTTTAACTGAAGCGGATGTACTGCTGCACGGAGACTTACACACTGGCAGCATTTTCGCCAGCGACGACGAAACGAAAGTGATCGACCCGGAATTCGCCTTTTACGGCCCGATCGGGTTTGACCTTGGCCAATTTTTCGCCAACTTGCTGTTAAATGCGTTGTCCCGCCCTGAATCGGAGCGCCGTCCGCTCTTTGATCATATCGACCAGACGTGGGACGTTTTTACGTCTGTATTCTCGGAGCTTTGGCGCACCGAAAGCGTCGAAACGTACGCCGCGACGCCCGGACTGCTTGATGAGGTGCTGCGGCAGGCGTTCGTTGACGCCGTCGGTTTTGCCGGCTGCGAGGTCATCCGCCGGACGATCGGCCTCGCCCATGTGGCGGATCTCGACGGCATTGACCAAAAAGTCGAACGGCTCACCGCGAAACGGCACGCACTCCGTCTCGGCCGCCGCCTGATCGTTGAGCGTGCCGAACTGGCGGGAACGGACGGCTTCCGCCGCCTGTTCGTCGAAACGGAACGATGACACCCTCTGCCCGGGCCGGCCGTCCAACGCCAGCCCGGGCCAATCGACCAACCGAGAAAGGAAGACGACGATGAACTCATTTGTCATCCCGCGCTCTGTCGAATGGCATGAGACGCATGTCACGATTTTAAACCAACAAAAACTGCCATCGATCACCGAATACATGGACTTGCATACGCTCGAAGACGTCCATGAGGCGATCGCGACGTTGAAAGTGCGCGGGGCGCCGGCGATCGGCATCACGGCTGCCTACGGCTTGGCGCTCGCCGCCTCGCGCTATGAAACCGAATCAGTGGACGAATTTCAGCGCCGCTTGCAACAAGACCGCGACTACTTAGCGAGCGCCCGCCCGACGGCCGTCAACTTGTTTTGGGCGCTCGACCGGCTCGTCGCCGCCGCGAAAAGCGCCGCTTCCGTCAACGAAGCGAAAACAATGCTCATTCACGAAGCGATCCGCATCCAAATCGAAGATGAGGATGTGTGCCACCGCATCGGCGAATACGCCTTGTCCCTTTTCCGTCCGGGCGACCGGGTGATGACGATTTGCAACGCCGGTTCGATCGCCACCGCCCGCTACGGAACGGCGCTCGCCCCGTTTTATTTGGCAAAAGAAAAAGGAATCGAGCTGTCCGTCTACGCCCTAGAAACGCGGCCGGTGTTGCAGGGAGCGCGCCTGACCACATGGGAGCTCATGCAGGCGGGCGTCGATGTGACGCTCATTACCGACAACATGGCGGCGCAAACGATCAAGGCGAAACACATCAACGCCATCATCGTCGGCGCCGACCGGATCGCGCGAAACGGCGATACAGCGAACAAAATCGGCACGTTTGGCCTCGCTTTGCTCGCCCAATCGTTCGGCATTCCGTTTTACGTTGCTGCCCCGCTGTCAACGATCGACATCAAGACAAAAACAGGGGCGGATATCCCGATTGAAGAGCGCCATCCGGATGAAGTGACGCATCTCGCCGGCGTGCGCATCGCCCCGGAAGGCGTCAACGTGTACAATCCGGCGTTTGATGTTACGCCAAACGAGCTCATTACCGCCATCATTACCGAAAAAGGCATCGTCCGCGGCCATTACGAAACGGCGCTGCCATCGTTATTCACAAAGGAGGAGCACCATGAAACAATTTAAGGCCTTATCGTTCCTTTTTCTTCTTTTCTTTGCCGTGTTCTCCATCTTAGCCGGCTGCACAAATGAGCAAGATGCCATGAGCGCCAAGCCGGCCAACGAAACGAAACAAACGGGCCAGCAAGGCGCCGCCTCATCGGCAAACAGCTCCACCGCCGCAAGCAGCGGGCAGGCGGCCATTCCGGAACAACTGAAAAAACCGGTGAAAATCGCCGCCATCATGCAAATGTCGATCGGCACATTCTCCTCGCAATACATCGCCGGCGTGAAAGAACAAGTGCAAAAGTTCGGCGGCGAAGTGCAAGTGTATAACGCCGACAACGATTTGACGAAGATGGCATCATATGTTGAAACGGCCATTACGCAAAACGTCGATGCCATTTTGCTTGACCACGGCCGCGCCGATGCGCTCGAAGGGCCGGTGAAAAAAGCCGTCGCCAAAGGCATTCCGGTTGTGGCGTTTGACAACGATTTGAACATTCCCGGCGTCACCGTCATCGACCAAGACGACTATAGCCTCGCTTGGAAAACGTTAAAGACGCTCGCCGAAGATCTAAACGGCGAAGGCCGCATCGTGACGATTTGGGTCGGCGGCTTCACCCCGATGGAACGCCGCCACGTCATTTACGAAGCATTTCAAAAGCGCTACCCGGACATTCAAGAAATCGCTAAATTCGGCACAGCGAGCTCGAATACAGCATTGGATACACAAACACAAATGGAGGCGATTTTGAAAAAATACCCGAATAAAGGCGACATCGATGCCGTCTTCGCGACATGGGACGAGTTCGCCAAAGGGGCGGTGCGCGCCATCGAACAAGCCGGACGCACGGAAATTAAAGTGTACGGCATCGATTTAAGTGATGAGGACTTGCAAATGATTCAAAAACCAAACAGCCCGTGGGTGGCGACAACGGCGACGGATCCGGCGGAAGTCGGCCGCGTTCAAGTTCGCTTCGCCTATCAAAAAATTGCTGGTGAAAAAACGCCGAACATTTACTCGCTCGAGCCGCATTTAGTGAAACGGTCTGACCTGCCGGACAAACAAGTATCGATGAGCGATCTCTCGCAATACATCCCGGGCTGGGGGCAATCGAACGTCGCCATCTCGCCGTGGATGAAAACGCTGGAAGCTCAGGTGAACAAAAAATGAACGGGTTGTCAATGCGGGGCATGGAAAAATCGTTTGGCGCCGTGCGCGTGCTTGACGGCGTGGACTTCGACGTCCGTCCGGGCGAAGTCCACGCCCTTTTAGGCATGAACGGCGCCGGCAAAAGCACGCTGATGAACATGTTGGCCGGCGCCGTTCCGCCCGACGCCGGCACGATCACGATCGACGGCACTCCATGCGCGTTTTCATCGCCGCGTGAGGCCAAGCAGGCCGGCATTGGCCTTGTCGTGCAAGAAGTGGACACAGCGCTGTTTCCCGGCCTGCCCGTTTACGAAAACCTGGCGGCTGACGAGCTCGCTGATGTGAAAAACCGGCCGATCCGCTCGCTGCGCCAAGAAAAAGAGCGGGCCGCCGCTCTGCTTCGCCGCGTCGGCCTTTCCATCCCGCCGACGAAGCTCGTGCGCGACTGTTCGCTCCATGAAAAACAGCTCATCGTGCTGGCAAAAGTGTTGTCGTCAAACGCGCGCTACATCATTTTGGACGAACCGACCGCCGCGCTGAGCGAGGCAGAAACGAAGCGGCTGTTTGCCATCATTCATGAGCTGAAACAGCAAGGCGTCGGCTTTATTTATATTTCTCATAAGCTGAAAGAAGTGCAAGAAATCGCTGACCGGCTGACGATTTTGCGCGACGGCCGCGTCGTCTATCACGGCGCGGCCGGCAGCCTGTCGCTTGAAGACATCGTCCTTCATATGACCGGGACGAAGCGAAGAACCTCTGCCAACCAGGCGCGCACGTACGGAAGCGACATCGCCTTTGCCGCCCGCGGAATCACGATTGACAAAACCGGCACGACCATCGACCTATACGCCCATCGCGGGGAAATTGTCGGCATCGCCGGCTTGGTCGGCGCCGGCAAGACGGAGCTTGCTGAAAGCCTCATCGCCCATCGAAAGACGGCGGGCGAATGGGAAATCGATGGCCGGCGCTATGTGTTCTCGTCACCTTATGAAGCCATCGAAGCCGGACTTTCCCTTATTCCCGAAGAACGGCGCAAGCAAGGGCTGTTTTTGCCCGAATCGGTGCGGACGAACATCACCGTGCGCCTTCTTTCCCGCCTGGCGCGCTGGCAATGGATCAAGCGGGCACAAGAAGCGGAGGCCGCCGATACCCTCGTTCGCTCGCTCGCCATCCATCCGCCGTCAAGCGCCACGGCTGTCCGCCACTTAAGCGGCGGCAACCAGCAAAAAGTCGTGATCGGCAAATGGCTGAACACGAACGCACGCGTCTTTTTGTTCGATGAACCGACGAAAGGAATCGATGTTCACGCGAAACAAGACGTCTTTTCCATCATCCGCACCCTCGCTGATGAAGGGAAAACCGTGCTGTACTTTTCAAGCGAATGTCATGAGCTGCTCGAGGTTTGCGACACCATCTATATTATGGTCGACGGTCGGCTGCTCGCCCGCCTGCCGGCCGCTGAACTCACGTACGAGCAGCTTGTTTATTATTGCAGTGGAGGTGAAATCGATGAATCAGCCGGCCGTTTCCGCGACGCCGTCGAAAAAAACGGCGCCGTCTATTCTTGAGTTTTTGTATAAACATGGGACATTGCTCGCCATTCTGGCCGTGATCGCCTATTTTGGCATCACACAAGACCGGTTTTTCACGTATGAAAACTTCAGCGACATTTTGCGCTCGATTTCGATCGTGACGCTCGTGGCGATCGGCATTACGTTTTCGCTGATCGTTGACGGCTTCGATTTATCGGTCGGCTCAACGGTAAGCCTTGCGACGATCGCCAGTGCGGCGGCGCTTGTCTTGCACCGTCAAGAAATTTTCGTCACCTTGCTCGTGCCGCTGTTGCTCGGCGTCGCCGTCGGACTGCTCAATTCGCTCTTGATCGTCAAATTCAAATTGCCTGATTTGCTCGCCACCTTAGCGACGATGTATGCCATCAACGGCGTACAACTCACCTATACGAAAGGATTTTCGATTTACAACGATATGCCGCTGCCAGACGGCGGCACGGCGCCGGGCAAATTCATTCCTTCCTTTTTATTTATCGGCCAAGGAGAGCTGTTCGGCGTACCGTTTTCCGTTTTGCTGATGCTATTCGTCGTCATTGCTGCCCACTTGTTTTTGACATACACCAAACCGGGACGCCTCTTTTATTTGACGGGGGAAAACCGGGAAGCGGCAAGGCTGTCGGGGATTCCGGTGAACCGTTACCGGACGTATGCGTACATCATCAGCGGCTTTTTCGCCGCCCTAGGCGGCATCGTCCTCGCTTCGCGCATTGGCACCGGGCAAGTATCAGCTGGGGCCTCATTTTTGATGGACGGCGTCGCCGCCGCCTACATCGGTTTTTCCGTCTTTGGCGCCGGCAAGCCGAACGTCATCGGCACGTTGTTCGGCTCGATTTTGATAGGTGTGTTGTTAAACGGCTTGACGATGGCAAACGTCCCGTACTACGCCCAGGACATTATAAAAGGCGCCATTTTAGTCGGCGCCCTCGCCCTGTCACATTGGCAAAAAAAATAACGCCCGATCCCGCCCCTGTGGACTCGAGCCCCGGGGGCGGCGTTTTTTTCCACCATTCCGTCTATTTGTGGCGCCGCTCGAGCGCCAACAGTTTCTCCTTCACATCGGTGCGGCTTCCGGCATAGCCGGTCAAGGCGCCGTTTTTGCCGATCACGCGATGGCACGGAACGACAATGGCCAGTTCATTCGCCCGGTTCGCCTGTCCGACGGCGCGCACCGCTTTCGGACGGCCGATTTGCGCGGCAATATCGGCGTAGGTCGCCGTTTCGCCGTACGGAATGCGGCACAGCGCCTTCCACACGTCTTGTTGAAAAGCCGTGCCTTGCCACCGAAGCGGCAAAGCGAACGCTTGGCGGCGGCCATGAAAATATTCATCCAACTGCGCAAGCGCGCGTTCCAAAAGCGGCGACCGTTTTTCTACAACCGGATGCCCGCTCGCAAACGCGCGCCATTCTTTCGAAAACAGTTCGACTTTCACAATCGCATCGCCGTCAGAAGCGATGTAAATATCGCCGAGCAGCTCTGAACGGTATACTGCATAATCAATCGTCATCGTTGTCCTCTCTTTCCGTTCGTTCGATCGGCAGCGTAATATGAAACGTCGTGCCGACGCCGACCTCGCTTTCCACGTCAATTTTCCCTTGATGTTCTTCGATAATTTTATAGCTGACCATCAAGCCGAGCCCGGTGCCGCGCTCTTTTGTCGTATAAAACGGCTCGCCGAGCTTTTTAATTTTATCCTTCGGAATGCCGCACCCCTGGTCGGTGATCGAGATGCGCACATGGCAGCCGTCACGGGCGATGCGCACCGTAATGTCCCCGCCTTTTGGCATCACTTCGATGGCGTTTTTCAAAATGTTAATGAACACTTGCTTCAGCTGATTCGGCTCACAATACACCGGCGGCAGCCCGCGGTCGAAATCGGCAATGATTTGCACGTTATGCATCATCGCCTGGGCGCTGATCAAATCGATCGTATCTTGCATAATTTTGCAAATATCATTTTGCTTGTATTGCACGGCCTGCGGTTTGGCCAGGACAAGAAACTCGGTGATGATCGACTCAATCCGCTTCAACTCCGACATAATGACATTAAAATACATCGAATAGTCGCCGTCAATGCTTCCTTGCAGCAGCTGGATAAAGCCTTTTAATGCCGTCATCGGGTTGCGAATTTCATGGGCGATGCCCGCAGCCAGCTCGCCGACGACATTGAGCGTATCCGATTTGCGCAGCTGCAACTCCATTTCTTTGCGCTCCGTAACGTCGCGAAACCTCATCATCCCTACGCCAGGAATGACTTCTTTTTTCAAGGAAAACTCAACGATTTTCCCCTTTCCCTCATCAGAAAACTCAACTTCACCGTTCGCCTCGCCGGCGCGCTGGCATTGCTGGAGGAGCTTATTCAGCTGGCGGCGCGCCCGCTCTGGAACAAGCTCCATCACCGTTTGACCGAGCAGCGTTTCTTTTGCGGCAGCGAAAAAGTCGCAGGCGATCGGATTCGCGTCGATGATGCGATGCTTCTCATCCCACAGCAAAATGCCGTCCATCGCATGGTCGAAAATGCTGCGAAACTTTTGCTCGCTTTCGCGCAGCTCACGTTCGATTTTCCTTCGCTCGCTCACATTGCGGAAAATCGTCAAATGATAGCCGTCAATCGCCCCTTTTTTCATCGTAAACTCGAGTTGTTTATCCTCGCCGTTTGGCATATGGAACGTTAATTCATCGCGAATTTCCCCTTTGCGGCGGAACTCACTGAAAATACGCTTTACCTTTTCATCCCCATATTGCACAAAATCAAGCAAATTACGGCGCACAAGCAAGTTCAAAGGCAGCTCAAACGTTCGGCTCGCCGCTGGATTGGCGTTTAGTATGTAACCGAAATCATCCCAAATGAGAATCGCTTCGTGTGCTTGCTCGAAAATAGCCCGGAAGCGTTCTTCGCTTTTTTGTAATTTAATCTCCATATTTTTCCTTTCGGTCACATCGCGCATAATGGCCATGTAAAAGCCGCTGTAAACGTTCGACGTCGCCGTCAGTTCAAACATTTTCACTGTTCCGTCCAGACGGACAAGCGACAATTCTCCTTTGGCCGTCCCTTTTTCCTTCACTTCCGACAGCAAGCGGGCAAACTCATCGGCGCATTCGCGGGCGACAAACTGCTGAAATGATAAACTGAGCAGCTTTCCTTTTTCCAAATTCAAGCTCATCGAAAACGCCGGATTCACGTCAATAAACCGCCCGAATTCGTCAAAAATGACGATGCCGTCGACCGCGCGGTTAAACACATCTTTAAACAAAAACTCGTGGATGATCCGCTCGCGCTCAAGCGCTTTATGAGCTGAGACGTCGCGCATCATAACGAGGTCAAACTCATTAAACACATCCTTTTTCATGGAAAATTCGATATGCTTCACTTTGCCGTCCGGCAGCTTGATGAGCAGCTCGTCACTGAACGAACCGAACTTTTGCAGCATCGACTGCTGAAATAATAAAATATCCGGCGGCACGAGCTCCAAAAACGAGGAAAACGAACGACCGATCAAGTGAAACTTATCCATTTCAAACAGCTTGCATGCCGCTTCATTGACGTCGACAAATTCACCATTTTTGTTTAGGATGACAATCGCATCAAGCGACCGCTCAAAAATGATGGAATAGCTGTTTAACCGCTCTTTTAGGCGCCGATTTTCTTCTTCGAGCAGCCGTACATCTGGCGTCGCATTTTGTTCTTCACGGGGAGAAAGGCTTTGGGCCATATGAATCTCTCCTTGTCTATTCAAACCATGTCAACTAAATATATATTCGATGTGGAAAAATTTACTCCTCCCTTTCTTTACGAAGATTTTTCAAAAATCTTTTTCACAACGTCCGACAAGTTTTTTCATCTTTTTCATTTGGCTAAACTGCGTTATAATGAAAGGTTAGTACAATGATAAAAGGAGTTTTGTTACAATGAACATTGTTTGTACGACATTAAACGCCAAATACATCCATATGAACCTCGCCATTCGCTATTTAAAAGCATACGCAATGCCGGAGTTTGACGTCAAGCTCGTTGAATATACGATCAAAGACCCGGCGCTGAATGTCGTCGCCGATTTGTACCAACGCCGGCCGGATGTCATCGGCTTCAGCTGCTACATTTGGAACATTGAAGAGACGGTCAAAGTCGTAAAGATGCTAAAGAAAGCGGCACCGCACATCCTCATCGTCGCCGGCGGCCCGGAAGTGTCGTACGATGTGCGCGAATGGATGGAACGGGTGCCGGAGTTTGACTTTATCGTCATCGGCGAAGGGGAGGAAACGTTTAAACAGCTGCTTTTCGCTTTAGACGGCCAAGGAGAGGTCCGCGATGTCGCCGGGCTCGCGTTTCGCGATGGAGAGCGCATTGTCATCAATCCGCAGCGGAATAAAATCCGCCTTGCCGACATGCCGTCACCGTTTCGCTTCCCGGAAGACGTTCCTCATCTTCCGAACCGGGTCGTGTACGTCGAAACAAGCCGCGGCTGCCCGTTCAGCTGCCAGTTTTGCTTATCCTCAATCGAAGTCGGCGTCCGCTATTTTGACCGTGAAAAAATTAAAGACGACTTGCGCTACTTGATGCAGCACGGGGCGCGGACGATCAAGTTCGTCGACCGGACGTTCAACATCAGCCGCAGCTACGCCATGGACATGTTTCGCTTTTTAATTGATGAACATGTGCCCGGAACGGTATTTCAGTTTGAAATTACGGCCGACATCATGCGTCCTGAGGTGATTGAGTTTTTAAACCGCGAAGCGCCGCCCGGACTGTTTCGCTTTGAAATCGGCGTTCAGTCAACAAACGATGAAGTGAACCAACTCATTATGCGCAAGCAAAACTTTGCCAAACTGACGCGGACGGTGACGATGATTAAAAAAGGCGGGAAAATTGCCCAGCACTTGGATTTGATCGCCGGCCTGCCGGAAGAAGACTACGACTCGTTTCGAAAGACGTTCAACGACGTGTTCGCCCTCCGTCCAGAGGAACTGCAGCTTGGATTTTTGAAGCTGCTGCGCGGCACCGGCCTGCGCCTGCGCGCCCATGAATACGGCTACGTCTATATGGACCATGCACCGTATGAAGTGTTAAGCAACAACGTCTTGTCGTTTGATGACGTCATCCGCATTAAACAAGTCGAGGACGTGCTTGAAAAATATTCGAACTCCCACCGGATGGACGAAACGATCGAGTACTTGGTGACCGACGTCTTCCCGTCGCCGTTTGACTTTTTCCAGCAGTTTGGCACGTATTGGGATGAGCGCGGTTGGGCGCGCATCGGCCACCAACTGGAAGACTTGTTCCGCCGCCTGCATGAATTTTTGCGCACAGCCGTCCCGGACGCGCTGCCGGTCGCCGAGTCGCTCATGAAATACGATTACTTGCGCAATCAAAAATATAAGCCGCGCAAACCGTGGTGGAATGAGAAAACGGACAAAACGGCGCGCACGGCCGTCTACCGCGCGCTGCTCGAACGGCCCGAGGCGCTCGGGGCGGATTTTGCCGCCCTTGGGCTCGGAGAAAAGGAGCTGTTTAAACATACGGTCGTGGAAATCGTGCCGGTCGATGTCGGCCGCTACGCCGCGAAAAAGCAACTCTCATGGGCGCCAACTGCCATCGTCGCGTATTTTGACCCGTCCGGCGCCGGTGCGACACTGTTTTCCGCACCGCTGTCCGCCTTGTCCGCTTCGGCATCCGCCTAACCGTCAAGCGCAAGGGATAGGACCGCGCAATGATCGTATCGCGCTTTTTGCGCTTCATATGAAAAAGCAGGGAGCGTTATCCCTGCTTTTTGCGCTTCTTTTCGTTTTCTTTCGCCCGTTTTTGTTCCTCGATGATCCAAAGCGGCTCGTGGGCGGCGAAATCGCCCCATTCAAACGCCATTTCTTCATTCATTCGAGCGGGCCGTTCCCGATCCTGTTTATCCATCTCCGCCTCCTTGGCGGCCTTTTTTCGAGTTGCGGTTTGCGCCGCGAATCATATCTTCCTCGCCGGCGTATTGGGCCGCAAATTCGGTATCCGGCAAGCTTTCTGTCGGTGTTTTATTGTTGTTCTTTGCGGCGTCGAACTTTACCTTCCGTTTCATCATCACTTCGCCTCCTCATCCATTGTTTCCCGCTGGTACGCGACAAGCACAATTTCTTCTCCGGTCTCTTCGCGCAGCCGCTGTTCAAGCTGCTGCAACTGACGAAGCGTCCCATCCTGCAGGCGGGCGACCGGGAACGCGATGTTGGCCACACACATCCTCCTTCCGCATTTTTTCTTATCGTCTCTCAGCCGCACCGACTTTATGCGCCACTACGGTTTGAGCACAACTTTAATGCAGCCGTCTTTCTTTTCATCGAAAATCTCGTACGCATATTGCGCCTTATCAAGCGGAAGACGGTGCGTAATAATATCGGTTGGATCGAACTTTCCTTCGACGATCCATTCGTACAGCGTCGGAATGTAATGAATGACCGGCGCCTGCCCCATTTTCAGCGTAATGTTGCGCGAAAACAAATCACCAAGCGGAAACTGATTGTACCGTGAACCGTACACCCCGACAAGCTGGATCGTTCCGCCTTTGCGCACCGCCTGTGAAGCGATGACAATCGCTCCCATCGCTCCCCCTTGCAGCTTCAGCGCCGAGCCGATCAATTCAAGCGGCGTCATTTTTCCGTCTAGGCCGACACAATCGATGACGACATCGGCTCCGCCACCGGTTAACTCCTTAATGTATTCGCCGGTGTTTTCATATTCGGTAAAGTTGATCGTCTCAACTTTATTCGTCTTTTTCGCATGTTCGAGCCGATAGTCGATGTAATCGACGGCAATGACGCGTTTTGCTCCTTTCAGCCAGGCGAACTTTTGCGTCAACAATCCAACCGGACCGCAGCCGAGCACGACGACTGTATCACCGTCTTTCACCCCTGCCTCATCGACGCCCCAAAACGCGGTCGGGACAATATCTGACAAAAACAAGAGCTTTTCATCTTCGAGCTCGCAATCGTCCGGGACGACAAACGGAGTGAAGTTGGCAAACGGCACGCGCAAGTATTCAGCTTGCCCGCCCGGGTAGCCGCCAAACGTTTCAGAATAGCCAAAGTATGCCCCCGATTCGCCGTTCGGGTTGGACGCATCGCACTGGCTTTCAAGCCCGTGCTGGCAATACCAACATTGCCCGCAGGCGATCGTAAACGGCACGATGACGCGATCGCCTTTTTTCACTTTCGTCACCGCCGGCCCGACTTCCTCGACAATGCCCATCGGCTCGTGGCCGATAATAAAATCTTCCGGCATGTTCGGCACCATGCCGTGCACTAAATGAAGATCCGAGCCGCAAATGGCGGTGCTTGTAATGTTTACGATGATGTCATCCTCTTTCAAAATTTTTGGGTCGGGCACTTGTTTGACGGCGACATCTTTTATACCTTGGTATGTGACAGCTTTCATCCTCTTCCTCCTTCCTCTCTTTCCGGACGGATCAGCCAAGCAGCAAGAGCGCTGCCAAGCAGCGCCAGCCCGCTGACTTTCCTGTGAAGTCCATATTTCCACCTATATGATGTGCGTTTTTTTCACGGATATGCCGTACGAAAAAAGGCTGCCGCCAAAGGAGGACAAAACCTCCCGTTTGGCGAACAGCCCCTTCTTGCCATGATCGGCAAACCATTGTACAGGACAACCATTATTTCCCACCTGTAAACGAAATGCCTTTGATGAAGTAGCGGTTGAAAAAGGCGTAAATGATCAACACCGGCAGCGTAAACACCATGGACGCTGCCATAATATAATTCCAATAGCTGATGTACTGCCCTTTGAAGCTGTTAAGGCCAAGCGGTAGTGTAAACAACTGCGGATCAGACAAAATAATGAGCGGACGCATAAAGTCATTCCATGAACTCATAAAGACGAAAATGGCCTGAGCCGCCAACGCCGGGCGGGCGAGCGGTAGCACAATCCGGAAAAAGATTCCGAGCCGGCCAAGTCCATCGAGTTCTGCAGCCTCTTCCAATTCCTTCGGAAAATTGATAAAAAACTGCCGCATCATGAAAATAAACGTGGCGTTAATCATCGTCGGCACGATCATTCCTTGATACGAGTTTAACCAACCAAGCTGCTTTAAAATCAAATAGTTTGGAATCATCGTCACTTGTGCCGGAATCATTAAGACGGCTAAAATGATCAGAAACAGCGGTTTTCTCCCGGGAAATTGCAACCGCGCCAGCGCATAGCCGGCCATAGAATTAAATAATAAATTGAGCACAGTCACTGCCGCGGCAATAATTACACTATTTAACAACCAGCGTGGGAATAGTTCCTGCTCAACAAAAATTTGTTTGTAATTATCCAATGTGAACTGTTTTGGAACAATAGACATTGTTCCGCTGACAATTTCCTCGAGTGTCTTGAACGAGGAAGACAACGCCCATAAAAACGGAATGAGCGTAATGATCGCATAGATGATAAGCACAACATACAGTAGCGCTTTTCCAATCCGTATTTTTCTTTTCATCTCGTCCTCCACTCCTTAATAAAGGGACTCCTCTTTCGATAACTTCCGCTGAAGCAATGTAGCGATTAAAATAATGATGGCCAACGCAAATGCCAATGCAGCAGCGTACCCCATCGTTCCTAGCGTTTTGAACGCATATTGGTAAATAAGAAGCACAACGGTTAACGTAGAGTTGTTCGGTCCGCCAGAACCAGCTGAGAAAATATACGATTGGTCAAACAATTGGAACGTGCCGATCAGTCCCATGATCACTACAAACGATGTGACCGGGCGCAAATACGGGACAGTGACGTGCCAAAACTTCTGCCAGGCGTTAGCCCCGTCTAATTCCGCCGCTTCGTACAAGGAATCAGGAATATCTTGCAATGCCGCCAAATAAATGACCATAAAGTACGGAGCCGTTGACCAAATGTTCATGATCATGATCGCATTCAACGCGACATCTGGATCGCCGAGCCAGTTATATGTCGGCAGTCCAACTGCTTCAAGTACATGGTTAATTAAGCCATTTTGGTTGTACATCCACATGAAAATAAGCGTCAATACCGCCGAAGAAGTCAAGGTCGGCAAAAAGTAAACGATACGGAAAAATCTTTCTCCTTTCAACCCGGCATTTAAGGTAGCGGCTAACACAAGAGCCAAAATCGTTTGGCACGGAACGACAATCACTACATATTTCAGCGTGTTCCACAGCGCGATTTTCGCCCGGGTATCGTTAGCTATGCGGGTAAAGTTATCAAACCCGACGAACTCGAACGATGTCGCCCCCAACAATTGCACTTTATGAAATGCCAAAAAAACCGCGAACACGATCGGACCGATAATAAATAAAAGAAGAACAAATAAAGCTGGAGATAAGAACAAGTAAGCCGATCCTGTTTCCCGCCACATTTTTTTCGTTAATGTCTGCTTCATCCTTTTTCATCCCCTTGCCATCGAATCGCTGTCCCCCTCTTTCTAACGCAGCCGTGGAGCTGCTGCCAGAAAGAAAGGAACAGCACTCCGGCAGAAGCTTTTTTCCTGCCGGAGGCCTGTTTTCATTTATCTATTTTCAATTTCACTGTTCGCTGTTTTTTCTGCCTCTTTCAATGCGTCAGCAAGCGGTCGCTCCCCTAAGAAAGCACTGATGAACTGGTTATTGAAGTTGTTGACAATAATGGGCAAGTTCGTGCCATTTTGCCATACAGTTGCATACGGCGCCCCGGCAACTAACGGTGCTCGCAGCGGATCTTTGTCAAACCCGAGTTCAGCAGCGACCGATTTGCGCGTCGGCAAGGCGTAGCCCTTGCTTGTCCATGTTTTCATGCCTTCCTTCCCGGTCAAATACGAGATGAGTTTCCAAGCTGCTTCTTTCTTTTGGGAATCTTTGTTCATAACATAGGCTACCGTATACGCCATCGTTGCTTTTTTGCCATTGATCATCGGGATCTCTGCTGTTCCAAACTCTACATCAGGGAACGTATCTTGCAAAAACGGAATCGCCCAGTTTCCTTCAATCACCATAGCGGCCTTGCCTTGGCCGAACATCTCGCCACCCCATGTCGCCCCGACTTCATTCGGCTGAGCTGCCGACTTATCTTTTACATGCATATCAACAATCGGCTGAAGCGCTCCGACGACTTTTGGATCAGCGAAGCTTGCCTTATTGTCCGTCACGACTTTGCCGCCTTTCGACTCGGCAATGTAGTATAAGCGGGCTAATTCCGGGGCAACGCCAAACCCATATACGTCTTTCCCTTTCGTTAGCTTTTTCGCTACCTCTCGCAGTTCATCCCACGTTTTCGGCACCTCAAGGCCTGCTTCTTCAAACATTTTTTTATTGTAAAACAGCGCCAACGTCGAATAATCTTTTGGGAATCCATAAATTTTCCCATCTTTCCCTTTAAATGCATCGAGCATCGGTTTTTCAAAGTCGTCAATATCAAACTCATCGGTCACATATTTGTCAAGCGGCTCGAGCGCCCCAGTTTCGATCAGAGCCGGAGCTTCAAACGCATCGAGATAAAAAACATCCGGCCCCTGTCCCCCTGCTAAACGGGTTTTAATGACATCCATATATTGATCGGCAATAACCTCATATTTGACTTTAATATTAGGGTGTGTTTTCTCAAAATCGTCGAGCGTTTGCTGCAGTAGCTTTTGCTCGCTCGGATTGCCGCCCCAGCCGGCTAATGTGACCTCCACTTTCTCCCCTTGTTTGCTGTCCCCGTTTGCCTGTTTCGCTTCCTCACCACCGCCGCAACCGGTCAAAAGGCTGCCAAACAGCAATGTCGTAATGCCTAGCGTCGCCATCCACTTTGTTTTGCCCATGTAAACAACCTCCCTAAAAATGGTTTATATTCACAGGGAAAGGGGAGCCTTCCCCCGTTTTTAACAAATGACAACATCCCAGCCTGTCGTATTTTCATCGATTTGGACGTTGAGCTTTTCCTTCTCGCGCATAACGGTCAATGACAACCGCCCACCACCGATAGAGATGTTTTCCACCCGCAACACGTTCATCGTATCAAGCAGTATCGGAGATAAATAAATTTTCTTTTCAAGCGCATTCGGGAACAATCCTAGCAAGGTTTGAATAAACACTAGCGGCGTTCCGGCCGCCCATGCCTGCGGCGAGCAGGCGACAGGGTAGCGAACCGGCTTGCCGACCGAGCGCCCATATCCACAAAACAGTTCCGGAAGTCGGTCATATTCAAAGTAGTTCGCC
The DNA here is from genome assembly GCF_000445995.2 of Geobacillus genomosp. 3. Taxonomy (GTDB): domain Bacteria; phylum Bacillota; class Bacilli; order Bacillales; family Anoxybacillaceae; genus Geobacillus. The sequence goes on along the minus strand of NC_022080.4, from coordinate 837,168 downwards.
GCCTCCGTCAACCCTTGAATCACTGTTTTCACCTCATGATGCTTTCCTAGCTTGCCGAGGCCAAGCAAAATCAAGCTGTTGTCGTGCGGCCATACGCTCCCGTTATGATAGCTCATCGGATTATACCCTGCTTCTCCTTCCCCCATCGTGCGGATCCCATAGCCGGAAAACATCTTTGCAGATAAAAGCATTTGAACAACCGCCTCGACCCGCTCTTCATTCAGCATTCCCGACAGCAGTACATGCCCAGGGTTTGACGTCACCGTGCCGACTCGTTCTTTCTTTTCGTCTAAAGCGATGGCGTAAAACTGTACATCTTCCATCCAAAAGTGCTCGTCAAACCGCTCCTTCAACACCTCCGCTTGACGACGCAATTCATCGGCTCGCTCCCGCTCGCCGAGATGCTCGAAAATGTCGGCCAGTGCTGTTTTCGCTTGGTATACATACCCTTGCACCTCGACGAGGGCGATCGGAGAACGCGCGTATTCGCCATCTCGATGGACAACCGAATCCCCAGAATCTTTCCATCCTTGGTTCGCAATTCCTTTGCTCGATTGCTGATGATACTCAACAAACAAGTCGCCATCGCGGTCGCCGTACTCATCAATCCAGGCAAGCGCCGCATCAATGTGCCCGCGCAGCTGGCTGAAAAGAGCAAAATCTCCAGTCCATTTTACGTACTCTGTCACCAACACTAAAAACAGCGGTGTGGCGTCGATCGTTCCATAGTAAGGGGTAAATGGAATTTGATTCGTATTGGCTAACTCGCCAAAGCGGATTTCATGCATTATTTTTCCCGGCTGCTCATCCCGCCACGGATCTTCCCTTTTTCCCTGAAATCGGGCCATCGTCAGCAATGTTCCTTTCGCCACTTCGTGATTGAACGGAAGAAGTTGCAGCGCAGCGATAAGACTGTCACGGCCAAACGGCACCCCAAACCACGGCAACCCGGCTACTGGAAACTGTCCATATCCTAAGTCGGTCAGCAGCACCCGCAAGTCGATGATCCCGCGATGGACAAGGCGTTCAAGATGGCGGTCATCGGTTGTAATTTTCGTTATGTTCTCTTCCCAGCGTTGATACGATTTTCTCAGGCGGCGAAACGCCTCCTCCGGCGGAACAGGTTGTTTCTCTTCCGCTTCTCCTATATGCGGTGCGATCGTAAAAGTAATACTTTGCTCCTCCTCATGTTCGAGAACAAAATGAAAAGAGATTTCTCCGTGCTCAAACACTGCCTTTTCCGGCCGATCCCAGGTGATTCGTGTTGCCCGCCTGATCCCGTCGCTCCCCACATAGCCAAACGTTAACGAGCGATCGCCGATTATCTGTCCGGTCCGTTTTCCAACTTCCCCTGTCTGAAATCCGCGAACAATAAACATGTCAGCAAAATCCGCATCCATATGTACATTGATTTCAAACTGCACCCGCTTTGGATTATAGTTTTTTAATTTCATCGTTTCATAGAGAACATCGCCGTATATGAAGCGCTTTCGCTCAATTTCAACCGATTCACGCCATAATATAACTTCCCCGTTTTTCTCCATATGCGGGTTCGTCAACAAAATCGTGGCGGCATAATTTTCTGCGGCGTCAGACGACAGCAACACTGGTTTTTCTCTGTTGATGCGCAAATCCCATTTGCTTAAAAAACGGGTATCTTTCGTGTATAAACCAAGCCCGTATGGATGGTGCTCCGGGATATTCCCCTCACCGTCTGTCAGCAAAAATAAGTCGTTTTCCTTGATCACACGGTAATCCATGTTACTTCCTCCTCTTGATGTTTTCCAATTTTATACACAATACCAAAACGTTTTGGGATTAAAACAAAAAGAAAACGATTAAGAAAACGTTTTGATTACCGAATATACTTTCTTTTCTATCCCGAAACGTTTCCGTTTTTCCTTAAAAAAAATATATCCCTTGTGACCTTCGCAAATAACGCAGCGGCTACTTCTCCCCCTTGGCCGTCGATGCCCGGATCTTCAGCTCTGTTTGCAAAACTTTCACGTGCGAATCCGCCTTTCCTTCCAACATGGCAATCAGCAACTTAGCAGCTTCATACCCCATAGCGAACTTATCCTGTGCGACTGTTGATAGCGAAGGCGAGGAGTATGAGGCTAAAATAATGTCGTCATAACCGATGACCGCGACATCCTCCGGCACCCGCTTTCCAAGCCGTTTTACGGCCTTAATAACGCCGAGCGCCATTAAATCGCTGGCACAAAAAAACGCTGTGATTTCTGGGTAGTGCTGAAGCAACCGCAACGCTTCCTGCTCGGCAATTTCTTCACGAAACGCCCCATTTGCAATCCAATATTCCCGTACTGGCAGCCCCCCCTCAAGAAGCGCCTCCTTAAATCCTTTCAGCCGCTGCTCGCTCACAAAGGCGTACTCATAACCGTTAATCATGGCAATTCGTTTATGCCCGAGTTCAATTAAATGGCGCACCGCGTTTTTCGCCCCAAGCACATTGTCTGTCGTTACATAGCCAACCGTCTTCGACTCGATCGGAATATCGATCAGAACACACGGAATGTTGCTCTCCACGACTTCATGCAAGTACGGGTCATCGGTGCGGATCCCTTGCAAAATTGCTCCATCAACACGGCGCTCCCGGCACAGTTGGGTGTACGTTTTTTCCCGCTGTTTCGTCGACGTCGTACTGAACAACACCATATCATAGTCGACTTCACTTACATATTCGTTGACGCCGGCTAGCACCTCAAACGTAAAATTGTCCTTGGCACTTTCCTTTGTCAATCCGGAAACGAGCAATCCGATCGTTTTCGATTTATTCATGACAAGTCCACGCGCGAGCGTATTCGGGCTGTAGTTTAGTTGCTTGGCAATATCAATGATCTTTTGCCTTGTGTTTTCATTGACGTCGGAATAGCCGTTTAACGCACGTGAAACCGTAGTAATCGAAACCCCTGCCGCTTTGGCAATATCTTTAATCGTTGTCACTGCCATTCCTCCAAAACGTTTCGAATCCTGTCGTTGACTCCATTAAACCATAGACCGAAAACGTTTGCAATCTTTTTTTGACAATAATTCCTCCCTTTAATTCCCACCTATCCACCCCTGCTTGCTCGCACATACTAATGGTGCCAGACTAAAACATTAAAAGGAGGCAAATCAGATGGCACGTGGAAGCAACAAACTGCTCGTTCCAGGCATTGAACAAGCGTTAGAACAAATTAAATATGAAATCGCCCAAGAGTTTGGTGTACAGCTCGGAGCTGGCACTGTTTCACGCGCCAACGGCTCCGTCGGCGGGGAAATTACGAAACGGCTCGTCGCCCAGGCGCAAAGCGAGTTGGCAGGCCGAAGAACAGAATAAAGCCGAGCGCAATCACTCGGCTTTTTTCGTTTTGGAATCCATTGCTTCCGGCTGACGGTCGGGGCGGGTGGGCTCGTGCCGCTCTTTTTGGCCACTGCCATCCGGCCGTCCGCCCGCCTCTTTTTTCTCCACATAATGACCGCCCGGCCGCGATGGTCGGGCGTTTCCATGGTTTTTCCCTTTCGGAGAAATTTCCTTATCCGAAGGAGAATTTTCTTTATTTGAACCGGAGTTTTTCCGCTCGTGCGGCGGCTGTTTTTCTTTTTTCTGTTGCTTTGATTTCTGCTCGTCATGCTTTTGTTTCGATTGCGGCTGCTCCCGTTTTTGCCCTTTCGGTGACGATGTTTTCTTTTCTTCCCTTCCGCCTTGGCCTTTCCCTTTGTTCGGTTTGACAGATGTCGATGAAGCCGGCTTTGCTTTTTTCTCGATTTGCAATAGTTTGCCGGTTGTCATTCCCCGTTCGGCTGCCCGGCTGCGCACTTCCATCGTGCTGTTCGCCGTCGTAATCACGATCCGATCATCCGCTACCGACCGCCGAATTTCAGCGAGCTCAGCGGACAACTTCCGCGCCGAGGAGGCGTCGTGCTCTTTCTCTACCGTCGTAATGAGCACTTCCCCGCCCTCATTTAAATATCCCTTTTGTTCGCTCAATGCAATAATCTGTTTCGCCACAGCAGAAAACGTTTCATTTTTCCATGAAGGAAGCGCCGCAAGCACGTTTTTTCCTTCCTCATTATACGCCTTTAACGTCAACACATGGAGCTCATCATCGACTCCCGCTTCAATGCTCGGATTAATGTCGATCGACATATAAGCATACACCGCGTCGGAAGGCCATTGAACCCAGGTGGTAATAAGCAGCACGGCGGCTACCAAAGCGCTCACCACCGCATATCGAAACGAACGGCGATGAAATGGAAAGGGTTTTTTTACTACGCCCGCCTCAATCTCTTCGCCGATTTCACACTCCCCTTCCTTTTTTACTCGAAGGAACTCCCCTTCCGGCGTCAACACGGTGACGAACTCTTCGTCCAATTCCAGCACAATCCCCTTTTTCACGATGGAAGCACCCCTTTTATATAGTCCTTTAAGTAAAGATAGTCGCCCGCCAAAATGACCGCGACCGCAATAATGTATTTTCTATTTCTCTCAATCGTTTTGCGGCTGACGGACGCCATCGTTTCCAGCTGTTTAATGGGCAACTGCTTTTTTTGGAACAACAGGCCGAGCAGTTCCTCTTTCTCCACAAGCAGCTGGGCGACACGAATGGCGTTTAGGCGGGCGTCTTTATGTTTTGGCGACTGTTCAACTAAATCGTGAAAATGAATGCCGAATTGTTTCAGCACTTGCTGGTAATGGATGATTTCTTCTCGGCGCTGCTCCTGTTCGATTTGTTTGTAAAATTCATCGACAGAGAGTCTGGCGTCCAAGTATGTTTGCGCCGTATATTCGTGATCCTCCCCGTTCTCGACATGCCATAATGCATCCCGTATTCTCGCCTCTTTCCGAATATAGTCAATCAGGCGCCGTTTAATGAGCAACTCAGCGAACGAGAGGAAGGAACCTCCTTTATGCGGCGCATACTTTTCAATCGCTTCATTAAAGGCGATCAGCCCGATGCTCGCCTCATCATCCTCTTCGCGAATGAACCGCTTGCACACGCTCGAGGCCGTTTTGGCGATAAACGGCTTATATTGTTGAATCAATTCGTTGCGCAGCGCTTCATTCCCTTGTTGGATTTCCGCAACCGTCTGTTCAAGCGTCCTCTCTCTCTTTTTTAATAATGTACCAAACATCGATTTCACCCCGCTTATACAAGACGGACTGACGCTTTTTCTTTACACTATTCGTACATGGTAAGGGAAATATGGCCGTCATTCAAGAAAAAAATCATTCCAGGCAAGGAACGTCGACCGAACAAAAAGAGGCTTTCCCGACCCCTCGTTCAGGAAAGCCTCTTCTTTTTCCATTGGCCAATCAGCCGACTTTCTCTTCACTTTCGGCCGTTTGATTGAGTGCGCTATGCTTCCGGCCGTAAACAAAGTAAATCACCAAGCCGATAAGCAGCCACGAAATAAAACCGATCCATGTCGTCGCTGGGAGCTGAAGGACTAAGTAGCCGCAGAACAAAACCGCTAAAATCGGAACGACCGGAACGAACGGGACGCGAAACGCCCGCTTTAAGTTGGGCTGTGTTTTGCGCAGTACTAAAACGCCCACTGATACGGTAATAAAAGCAAAAAGTGTGCCAATGTTTGTCAGTTCCGCCAGTTTGTTCAGCGGGATGATGCCCGCGAATACCGCAACAACCGTGCCGGTTAGCCACGTGTTTACGTATGGCACCTGGCGGGTCGGGCTAATGCGGGCGAACACTTTCGGCAGTAAACCGTCGCGACTGATGGCATAAAAGAGACGCGTTTGCCCATAAAGCATGACAAGTAACACTGTCGTAATACCGGCAATCGCTCCAAGTGAAATAAAGCCGGCGACCCAGTCTTGATTGATATAGGTTAACGCGAACGCTACCGGATTTTTTACGTTCAGCTGCTCGTACGGAACAATGCCCGTCAATACGAGCGAGACCGCGACATACAATAATGTACAAACAAGCAGCGACACAATGATGCCGATTGGCATATTGCGCTGCGGGTTTCGCACTTCTTCCGCCGCGGTCGACACCGCATCAAATCCAATGTAAGCGAAAAACACGGTCGCGGCGCCGGCCGCTACGCCCGCAAACCCGAAAGGCATAAACGGCGTCCAGTTTTCCGGCTTGACATACCAAACGCCAACTGCCAAGAAAAGCAAGATGACTGCCACTTTAATAAAGACAACGATCGCATTGAAACGGGCTGATTTTTTCGCCCCCATGTTCAACAAAAAGGTAATGAACAAAATGATGAGAATGGCCGGTAAATCGATAAACGTTCCTTTCTCCGGGTTGTACGCACTCGTGAGCGCCTTTGGCAGCTCAATACCAAAGCCGGCAAGCAGCCCTTGAAAATAGCCGGACCAGCCGGCGGCCACCGCTGATGAGGCAACCCCATACTCTAAAATCAAGTCCCAACCTAAAATCCAGGCAAACAGTTCGCCGAACGTTGCATAGCTATATGTGTACGCGCTCCCCGACACCGGCACGGTTGAGGCGAACTCCGCGTAGCAAAGCGCGGCGAATGCGCACGCCAATGCAGATAAAATAAACGATAGAACGAGCGCCGGACCGGCGTGCTCCGCCGCCGCCACCCCGGTCAGAACAAAAATGCCTGTCCCGATGATGGCGCCGATGCCGAGCATCGTTAAGTCGAATGCGCCTAATTCTTTTCGCAGTGAGGCTCCTTTCGCCCCCGATTCGTTTAAAAGTGCTTGAATCGGTTTTTTACGAAACAAATTCATCGAATGTCTCCCCTTGTTGTTTTTTGTAGAAAAATGTCGAATTTACTCGGCAGACACAGTTAGCATTCTACATGATCCTTGTTTTTTTGTAAAGTGCGAAAATAAGAAAAACAGAAAAATTTTTTGGTTTATATAATAAAGAAAAAATTGTTCCTAATAATAATAAAAAAATCAATTTACAAATTTTTCAGATAAATATATAATGAATGTGTGACAAATTTGTGACAAGAAAGGAGGGCCCGCGCTGCTACTGTCTCGCACGTTCTGCCAACTCATTTGAAAACGCTTTAGCAAAGATAAGGAGGGATTCATATGGCAGTGAAAAAACAATCCCTTGCCGAACAGGCAGGTATCGATTATGAAGCGGTCGCCCAATCCGCTTCGTTCCGCGAACTTATTCAGGCGAAGAAACGCTTCATCATCCCGGCGACCATCTTTTTCTTTGTCTTTTACTTCGCTCTCCCGGTATTAACGTCGTATTCAAAGGCGCTCAATGCTCCGGCTGTCGGGCCGGTCACTTGGGCGTGGCTGTTTGCATTTGCGCAATTTATCATGACATGGGCCTTATGCATTCTTTATTCGAAACGCGCAGCACGATTTGATGAAATCGTCGAGCAAGTGAAGCAGGAAGAAACGGGAGGAGGAAACGCGTAATGAACGGATTGGCCTTTTTCCTCTTCCTCATCATTGTCGCCCTGACGCTTGTCATTACGTACTACGCCTCGAAACGGACGAAAACAACAAGCGAATTTTACACCGCGGACAGCAGCTTAACCGGCTGGCAAAACGGTCTTGCCATCGCCGGCGACTATATGTCGGCCGCCTCGTTTCTCGGCATTGCCGGCATGATTGCCTTAGCTGGATTTGACGGCTTCTTTTACAGCATCGGGTTCCTTGTCGCCTACCTCGTCGTTTTGTACATCGTCGCCGAGCCGCTCCGCAACCTTGGCAAGTATACGATGGCCGATATGATCGCCGCCCGGTTTGATGATAAAAAAGTGCGCGGCGTCGCCGCCTTGAACACGATCGCCATCTCCATTTTCTACATGATCGCCCAGCTTGTCGGCGCCGGCGGTCTCATTAAACTTCTGCTTGGGCTTGACTACATTTATTCCGTCTTGATCGTCGGCATTTTAATGACCGTGTATGTCGTGTTCGGCGGCATGACAGCCACCAGTTGGGTACAAATCGTCAAAGCGGTCTTGTTGATGGTCGGTACGTTTATCATTTCCATTATCGTCTTTGCCAAATTCGATTTCAGCGTCGCTAAAATGTTCCATGAAATGAAAACGGCCACACCGCTTGGCGAAGCGTATCTCAATCCAGGCAACAAGTTTAAAAATCCGCTTGACACCATTTCGCTAAATTTGGCGCTTGTGTTGGGGACGGCCGGGTTGCCGCACATTTTAATCCGTTTCTTCACCGTCAAAGACGCGCCGACCGCACGCAAATCGGTCGTGTACGCGACATGGATCATCGGAATTTTCTATGTTTTAACAATCTTCTTAGGATTTGGCGCCGCCGCATTTGTTGGTTATGATAACATCACCGCCGCCGATCCTGCCGGCAATATGGCCGCGCCGCTGTTGGCAGAGGCCCTCGGTGGAGATTTCCTATTTGCGTTCGTCTCTGCTGTCGCGTTTGCGACGATTTTGGCCGTCGTTGCCGGGCTTGTTTTGTCAGCCGCTTCGGCGTTTGCCCATGACTTTTACAGCCACATCATCCGGCGCGGCCAGGCGACCGAAAAAGAACAAATGCTCGCCGCCCGCTGGGCATCGGTTGGCGTCTCAGTATTGTCAATTTTATTAGCGCTGTTTGCGCAAAAAATGAACGTCGCCTTCCTTGTGTCACTCGCATTTGCCGTTGCCGCAAGCGCCAACTTGCCGACGATCGTTTTTACAATCTTCTGGCGCCGCTTTAATACGACAGGGGCGATTACGGGGATGCTCGTCGGCTTGATCAGCGCCTTGGTGCTCGTCTTCTTCAGCCCGAACGTCTGGTCTCCAGAGCCGGGTGCCGCCATTTTTGTCGGCGAACCGCTCTTTAAACTCGCCAACCCGGGCATTATCTCGATCCCGCTCGGCTTTATCGGCGCTATCGTCGGTACGCTCGTCTCGTCGAAAAAAGCGGACGAGAAAAAATACACCGAAATCGTCGTCAAAGCGAATACTGGGATTGGACGCGTGTAACGCAACGAAGAAAGGGCCGATCCAAAACGCGAATGCGTTTTGGATCAGCCCCAATTAGCATTATAACAGTTTGTATAGGTAATATTCATTTACAAATTCCCCGTTCACTCTTAACGATTGAACCCTCTCGCCTTCTAATACGAATCCCATCTTCCGATATAAGTTGAACGCCTTATCGTTCCCTTTCATGACCGTAAGTCCTAATCTCAAAATTCCAACTTCCTTTGCCCACTCAAACGCTTTGTTGAATAGTTTAGTGGCAATGCCCTGTCCTTGATAGTCTTCAAGAACTCCCAAAACAACATTGGCAGAATGTCGATTTCGTTTTACATCGCCTCCTATGACAGCAAGGAACCCGACAAGCTTGTTTTCCGTTTCAGCAACAAAGATCATTTTATTCGGTTCAAATAACATTCTTTCAATCGATTTACTTTGTTGTTCAACCGTTGTTTGCCGTTCGCCAGGCTCAAATAACATAAAACCAGATTCATCAATTTTTTTGCACAACTCCAAGAAATGTTCCGCATCGCGAACTTCAATCGGTCTTATCATCATTTTTTCTTTCTCCCTTTATCATCCTTTATGCCGTCGCCGTACGATGAAACACCTTCGCAAACTGCATATACCGCTCCACTTGGCGGCGGTCGACGTCATAGCCGATGCCCGGAGCGTCCGGCACACGGATCAAGCCGCCTTCCACCTCGACTTCCGGCGTGATAATATCCCGCTCCCAATAATGCGACGATGCCGCGGTGTCACCGGGGAGTGTGAAATTTTCCAACGTCGTAATGGCGATGTTGTGGGCGCGCCCGACGCCTGCTTCCAGCATGCCGCCGCACCAGACCGGCACGCCGCGTTCACCGCAAAGATCGTGGATTCGCCTCGCCTCCCGCAAGCCGCCGACACGCCCGATTTTGATATTGATGATGCGGCAGCTGCCAAGGTCAAGCGCCTTGCGCGCATCATCGTACGAGCGAATGCTTTCGTCAAGGCAAATTGGCGTCTGAAGAAGCGGCTGCAGCCGGGCATGATCGATGAGATCGTCGGCACCGAGCGGCTGCTCGATCATCATCAGACCAAAGTCATCAAGTGCTTTGAGCCGCTTGGCATCGGCGAGCGTATACGCCGAATTGGCATCCGCCATAAGCGGCACGTCAGGAAACGCGCGCCGCACGCTGCGAATGACGTCCACATCCCAACCCGGCTTGATCTTCACTTTGATCCGTCGATAGCCCTGCGCCACATACCGCTCAATGACCCGCAGCAAATCATCGACCGTCGGCTGAATGCCGATGCTGACGCCGACTTCAATGTCCTTTTTCGCCCCTCCGAGGGCTTGGCAAAGCGGAACGCCGAGCCGCTTCGCATACAAATCCCACACCGCCCCTTCGAGCGCCGCTTTCGCCATGTTGTTTTGGCGGATGGCAGAAAAGCGCTTTGCCAGCTCCTCCGGATGATGAATCGGCTCAGCGAGCGCAAGCGGCACAAGGAAATCCTCCAGCATATGCCAGTTCGTTTTCACCGTTTCCTCGCTATACCACGGAGCGGCAAACGCAACCGATTCGCCCCAGCCGGAAACGCCGTCGCGATCGACGACTTCCACTAAAATAAACTCTTTCGTTTGGAACGTGCCGAAGCTCGTCGTAAACGGCGCCTTCAGCTCCATTTGCAAATGGCGCAATATAATACGCTCGATCTCCATCATCTTTCCTTTCCCCCTTCCTGCTGCAATCGTTCCCCCCGCCGCCTCCATATGTAATGCAATACCGCTTCTCCCGGGCGGCGCCAAGCCCCCGCGGCCACCCATCCTTCCGCGAGCAGCCGCTGAAACAGCGCGCGTGTCGCCAGCCGCCACTCAAGCGCCAGCGCGGGATCCCGCTCTTTTAGCTGCGGAAAGTCAAGCGGAACAGCAGCCAACAACAACGGCGCCGCTGTTTCATCGATGTCTCTCGGCACCGGGCGCAACAGGCCGCCAACCGTTTCCTCCGCCTCAAGCACCGACACTCCTTGGAACTCAGCCTGGCTCCCATTCCACTCCGAAGCAGGACGCTCATCAAGCCGCCATTCGACGATAAGACGGTCCGATGGCAGCCGGCCGTTTAACGCATCATCCATCTCGCCGTAACAGTTTTCGATATATTCGACACCAACAGCTCCGAGCTTGGCTAAATTCAAGTAGCCGTTGCGGCTTTGCAGCGGATCGTACGTCCAGCGGATGACTCGATAGCCGCGCCGCCGCGCTTCTTCCGCCTGCTTCATTTTCAAGCGATAGCCGATCCCCCGGTCGCGAAACGAAGCATCAATCCCTATCATATGGGAACAAAGATACATTTCTCCATTTCGAAATCCAGGAAAACTGTAGACGAAACCGACCAGCTTCCCGTCCACATACGCGCCGATCACAACGCCGCCGTTTTTTGCCACGGTCAACGTTTGATGAAGAGGGATCGGTGCTGTTCCCCAAACGTCTGCCTCCAACTCAGCCATTTCGTTCAACTGTTCGATTGTCTCAATGATTTGCAGCGACAGAGGCATGCTCTTTCTCTCCTTGCGGCGAAACTTTCGCAAACGTGTTCATCACAACCCGCGCCAAAATCTCCACGCCGGAAAGCAAATCATCGCGCCGAAACGTCATGCGCGGGTGATGGAGCCCCGGACGCAAATCGCAGCCTAACCCGAGCATCGTCGTCTTCAGCTCCGGTTTTTTAAAAGAATAAAAGTGAAAATCTTCCCCTCCCGGCGTCACGACCGGCGGCACGCATTTGTCAGCCCCCAAAACGGCGATGATCGCTTCTTCCATCAGCTGCTGCGCCTCATAGTCCGGACTGGCGGCGACGATGCGAGTTCGCTCGGTCAGCTCAATATCGGCCCCATAAATCGCTGCAACCCCGTTTACAACATGGCGCAACCCTTCAACAAGCCGCTCCATCGCCCCGTTCGTCTGCGCCCGTAAATCGAGGGCAAACTCAGCATAATCGGGAATAGTGTTTGCATCTTTTTCACCGGCATGAAACTTCGTCATCTTGATCGATGCCGGCACTTGCGGATCGGTATGGATTTTGCCGAGCTCTTGCACAATCGCGCTGCCGACTTCAATGACGTTGACACCTAAATGCGGCCGCGCCGCATGCGCCGCCATACCGCGAATCCGCCCTTCAATGCATTGTGCCGCCCCATGAATGATCGCCGGCGCTGCATACCCGCTCTCGACTTCTTGAATCGGGCGCAAATGAACCCCATACAAAAACGTCAGGCCATCGGCCGCTCCTTTTTCGATCATCTTCAGCGCACCCGTGCCTTTTTCCTCAGCCGGTTGGAACAAAAACCGCAGCGTCCCCGGCGGCTCATAGCCAATGCGGCGAAGCAGCTTCGCCACCCCGAGCACGATCGTCATATGGGCGTCGTGCCCACATGAGTGGTTCGGCTGCCAAACGCCGTCCACTTCTTGCCAAAGAGCATCCATATCACTGCGCACCCCGACTGCCAACGGCCCGTTGCCGATCTCCGCCACTACGCCCGGACAATCGGCAAACGTCCGCACCCGGTATCCTTCACGCTCGAGCTCCTGGCGAAGAAAATCGGTCGTCCGCCATTCTTCCCAGCTGATTTCTGGATGGCGATGAAGATGATCAAAAATGTCCCATAATTCTGCTTTTATCTGCCCAATCGTTTCTTTCATTCCGCTCTCCCCCGCTGTTTCAAAAATGTAATTATATTCATTATAATATTCAAACAAATAAATGCAACGATAGGCAGATGAATAGAAAAAACAACCAATCCGCGGTCAATGTCGGCGCTTCGCCAGTTGGTTGACAACCTCGGAAAAAATGAGTCCCATCGCAATCGCCCCAGAGATCATAAACGCTTTTGCCGCCAACGGAATCGCAGCGTCATAATCATTCATCGCGACATAGCGCATCGCTTCGAACGCGGTCAAGCCCGGCACAAGTGGAAGGATGCCGGGCACGATGAAAATGGTGGCGGGCGCCCGATAGCGCCGGGCGAACGCATTGCTTAAAAGAGCGATGAAAAAAGCCGCCATAAATGTCGCGGTGACACCGTCCGTCCCTGACCGCGAAACAAACGTATACACAACCCAACCGCTCATTCCGACAAACCCGCTGTGCGGCAACAGGCGCGGCGGAATATTAAAGATGATGCCAAACAGCGCCGATGCTACAAAGCTAAACAGAAGCTGCATTGCGATCATGTCTCTGTACTCCCTGCCTCACCGAATCGATAAAATAAAAGCGATGCCGGTGCCAATCGCAAACGCCGTCAAAAACGCCTCGGCGCCGCGCGACAAACCGGCGATGAGATGGCCGGCCATTAAATCACGCACCGCGTTCGTAATGGCGAGCCCCGGTACGAGCGGCAGCACAGAACCGATGATCATTTTTCCGACGTCCCCGCCAAACCCAGCCTGCCCCATTAACAATACAAGTCCCCCGGCAACAAAAGACGCAAAAAATTCCGCGAAAAACCGGATTTTTACGAACCGGTGCACCATTTCAAAACACCAAAACGCCGCTCCTCCGGAAAAAAGTGATGGAAAAAAGTGAACTACCCCTCCAATTAATGATGCAAAACAAGCGCTCGCTAACGCGGCGGCGGCGGTTTGCTGCCAAAGGGGGTAACTCGGCCGCGCGCGTCTGATGTCCTCGAGCTCCGTACGCGCTTCCGCAAGCGTCAACTCGCCGCGGCTGATGCGCCGCGAAATATCATTGACCGCCGCCACTTTCGCCAAATTAGTCGAGCGTTCGGAAATGCGGATCAATCTTGTTGAGTCCGTTCCTTCAATTGAAAAAATGATGGCCGTCGGCGTGACATAACCATGAGAGCGCGACATGCCAAACGAGGCGGCGATGCGCATCATTGTATCTTCCACTCGATACGTTTCTCCGCCGCTTTCGAGCATCAACTTTCCCGCCAACAAACAAACGTCCACAATTTCGTCGACCTGCCCCGTCATGATTGATTTGCTCCTTTCGTTTTCATCCGCCATGGCATTGGCCGCTCCCTTTTCCTCTGCCAGGCGCTCACTGCAAAAACAAACTCCTACCAAATCGATTGGCAGGAGGCCTCCTCGGATGTCGTCTTTGTCAAACTTGTTTCCATTATAACAAACAGGCGGTTGACTGCCAAACCGTGAAGAAAACCTCACCGTTTCCCTTTCTTTCCTATTTTTCTGTTTCTTTCTCCTTATTTTTCGCTCCCACAGTCGAAAAAAAGCATGCCGACGGCGAAATCGTTATAACGAAAGTCAAAGCAAAAGGAGGAACAATCATGATGAACAAGCGATTCTCACTCCCCCGCGTGTTGTCGACGGGCGCACTCGCTGCAGCTGTTGCGCTCGCTCCTTACAGCCCGGCGGCGTTCGCCAGCACGGGGGCCGAAGGACAAACAAACGGCAGCACGGCGGCCGAAACAGGCGCCAGCGTCAACAATGACGCCCCGGCAGTGTTGCCCGGTGACTTTTTCTACTTTTTCAAAACGATGATGGAGAAAATTGAACTTGCCCTCACATTTGACGATGCTGAAAAAGCGAAACGGCTGGCTGAGTTCGCTGAGGAACGGCTGGCTGAGGCGAAGGCGCTGCTTGACCAAGGAGACACTGAACAGGCGAAAGAAGTGCTCGCCAACGCTCTTAAACAACAAGAGGCAGCTTGGGACGTTTATGAAGGAACTAAACAAACGGACGAACAAAACGGAGAAACAGCGGAAACCGATATTGAGACATTGCGCCAACAGTTGGAAGAAAAGTTTTCCCAAAACATCACGGCCTTGCAAGCGGCGCTCGAACGGGTGAAAAATCCGCGGGCGAAGGAAGTGCTCGCCCGCAATATTGAAAAAGCGAAGCAAAAACTCGAAGCCAAAATAGAGAAGCGGTTGGCGAACCAAACAGAGCAAAGCAGCCAAGTAGAGGAAACAGATGACGAACCGACGGCACCAACCGATGAAACAGAAGAAGCGAAAAACGAAAGCGCGCCATCCGCTCCTGAATCGGCCGAAATAGAAAAACCAGCCGCTGCACCGGCGGAAGACGATACAGCGGTTCAACTAGATGAACAAGCGGACACCGCCATCAAAGCGGAAACAAAATCATCCCTCACGCCTTCCGGAAAAACGGAAACAAAGGTCAGCACTCGGCAAACGACAGCCGCCGACGCCAAAGGGAATGGCCGGGAACATCAAGCAGTGACGGCTGGAAATAAACAAGCAGCGGTTCGCGCCTCTGTCTCTGTTTCACAACCACCGAAACAAACAGCCAAACCGCAAACAAAACACGATCATTCGCCGGCCCACGGAAAACAAAACAAGGAAGAAAAGAATGGAAAATAAGTTCACTGCAATGGCTGTTTCCGAAACACGTCGGAAACAGCTTCTTCTTTTGGCTAGGCGGTGCGGCCGTTCTTTTTTCCCGCTTCCGAAATGCCTCTGCGGCTTCCTTGATCGCGCCTGATTTGCTTTTGAACGCCCTCCCATCTACGTTCACGCTGGGAAATGGAAATCTTCCCGGTTCGAGAGGATCTTTGAGATGCGGACACCCCACAAAGGCAGAGAGTCGTGATCCCTCTTTTCCATTCCCTCTTCCTTCTCATGGCCGCTTTCTCTTTTCACATACGCCTAATCATTCATCGGGTTCTGCGCCAATGACTCGCATCCCTTTAGCCTCAATCCAAGCCGACACTTCCCCTTCTCCTGCATCCTCCCCATCGGCGTGAAGCGGAACAGGAGCTGCCGGGCGGATGCACACGTTCCGCCCGGCGAACACGCAAATTTCTTTCATTCGCACATGTCCGCCCCAAAATACGGACAAAAACAGCGCAAGAATTTTCCAACGCGACATTCTCCCGACAACCGTGATGTGAAGAAGGCCATCGTCCGCCCGCGCTGACGGGGCGATGCGCATCCCGCCGCCGTAGTATGGATGGTTGGACACAGTCGCCATCCAAGCTTGTTGAAATGAATAGTTTTTCCCATCAATGCAAATGTCAAGGTCGACCGGTTGATAGCGGAATAGCTCTTTCACTAAATAAAACGCGTAAATAAGCGAGCCAAGCCTAAAGCGATTGAACCGCCCTTTCCATGCCGAACGGTTGGCCGCGCGGGCGATATGGGCGTCAAAACCGCAGCCGACGCTGTTGGCAAACGCGCCGTCCGGCACGGCGCTGCTGGCAAACCGACCGAGGTCAAAAGACAAAACTCCACCGGAACGAGCGCCATCGATCAGCTGCCGGAGCGCCCGTTTCGATGCTCGGGCAAGATGGAAACCTCGGATAAAATCGTTTCCCGTTCCGGCGGGAATGCAGCTAATCGCAACGTGCGTTAGCGAACCCGCCCCGTTCACGATTTCATGCACCGTCCCGTCGCCCCCGACCGCCGCGATCGCGATCGGCTCAACGCTTTCCTCGCCGAGCCGGCGGGCGATTTCTTTTCCCTCTCCTTTTCGGGTCGTCCAATATGCCTGATAGGCGATTCCTTCCTGATCGAGCAGAGGCTGCAGCTGCTCCCAAATAGACGCGGACCGGCCATTTTTGGCGGCTGGGTTGATGATGAAATAAAGATTCATCGTCCTCCTCCATTCATTGCCTCTTTTTTATCAGTTTGCTATATTTTTCATTTTTCCTTTCACGAGATAAAAAAATCCGAATCCGTTAATCGGATTCGGATCGGGAGTCATTCCTCACCGATAATTTTCACTTCCAGCTCTAAATCAACTCCGAACTTTTCCTTCACGGTTTTGCGCACCATATCGATCGTCGCGATGTAATCGGCAGCCGTCGCATTATTTTTGTTAATAATAAACCCGGCGTGCTTTGTCGACACTTCCGCACCGCCGAACCCTTTCCCTTGCAGGCCGCTGTCTTGAATGAGCTTGCCGGCAAAATAACCCGGCGGGCGCTTGAACACACTCCCGACCGACGGATACTCAAGCGGCTGCTTTGATTCGCGCTGAAACGTCAAATCATCCATTTTCGCTTTAATTTGTCCATAATCACCTGGTTGGAGAGCAAACACGACTTCAAGCACAATATCGTGCGTCCGGCTAATCAAACTCGTTCGATATCCGAGTTCAAGCTCTTCATTTTTCAGTGTTTTCAACTCGCCGGCGAGCGTCGCCACTTTGACATGGTCAAGCACATCTTTCACTTCCCCGCCGTATGCCCCGGCATTCATCATAATCGCCCCGCCGACCGACCCCGGAATGCCGCAGGCAAACTCCAATCCGGTGAGGTGTTGTTCGAGCGCGAACCGCGACACCGCTTTAATGTCGGCTCCGCTTTGTGCCATCACGTTGTTCCCTTCGCGCCAAATGCGGTTGAGATGCTTCAGCTGCATGACAATGCCGCGCAGCCCACCGTCACGGATGATGACGTTCGAACCGTTGCCAAGAAGGGTAAACGGCAGCCCGTACTCCTCTTTCAATCGCAAGACGGCGACAACTTGCTCGTATGTTTCCGGCCAGACGAGAAAATCGGCCTTGCCGCCGATCCGCACTAATGTATGGTTTTTCATCGGCTCATCGCGAAGAACATTTTCTTTTCCGCAAATCGCTACGAGTCTTTGATAAATGTGTTCCGCACGTTTCATCGTTCTGTCTCACCTTCTTCGCTCATTCCATGCCGCTTGGCGGCACTATTCCACACTGTTTCCATTATCGCCGGAATCGCGCCGCATATCAAGTGGGCAATGTTCCTTATTCTGTTTTATTCCGGACTGGGCGGAAAGGTGACTTTTTTGCCGGACGGAAAAAGCAATCTACAGGAAATGGAGCACCCTTCGCGTGCAGAAAAGTGGAGCGGTCTGTCAGAGTTCCACCTCTTGCCCCGCTCCAAGCTCTAAAGCTTTGTAATACACGCCGATCGCCACAGCCAAATCGTACCAAGCCGCCCCAACCGACTTAAACACGGTGATTTCCCGTTCATGTTGACGGCCGCTTTTCTCTCCGGTAACAAGCTCCCCGATTTCTGCATTGATCCGGGAAAACGACCATCTTCCGCTTTCAGCCGCCTGAATGAGTTCTCCTGCCTCATGTTTGACGCCCTCAAGTGTATCGACGACAATGCGATCCGCTTTGACAATAGTCTCCACATCCAACTCGCGCATATGTGGCAAGTACGAGCCAATGGCGCTAATGTGCATGCCTGGCCGCAACATTTGACCGGAAAACACCGGCTGTTCCGAGCGCGTGCTGCAAACCACGATGTCGGCCTGGCGAACGGCTTCGTCCGCCTCATCCACCACATATACCTTCCCTGTCCATTCCCGAACCAGTCGATGCAGTCCCGCCGCGAAGTCTTCCGCTTTTTTCCTCGTTCGGTTGTACAGAAATATACGTTCAATCGCTCTCACTGCCAATATGCCAACCACTTGTTCTTTGGCCATCGCCCCTGTTCCGATCACCGCTAGCCGCGACGCCGCCTGTGTCGCCAAATAATCAGCTGCAATGGCGGATAACGCCCCCGTGCGCAGTCTCGTCAAATACGTGGCATTACAAACCATCCGATGTTCCCCCGTTTTCGCATCCGTAAGCACCATGATCCCCTGGGTGGTCGATCTTCCTGCTGCAGGGTTATGGGGGAAAATGCTGACCACCTTCACCACTGCTGCCCCCTCCTCAGCGGATGGCATATACAAAATCGAAGCATCATGATTCGGAAATGGAAGCACCGTGCGATCAGGGGCGATCACTTTCCCTGCTTGTTTTTGTCGCAACATTTCTTTTACATCGGAAATGGCATCCTTCATCGTATACATGCGTTGAATTTCTTGTTCTGACAAAATAAGCATAATCCCCCTCCTTCAATACGCTGAAAAAACGGAACCGCGTTACGCGATTCCGTCTTGCTCATCAAGTTCTTCATGTTTGCGGTCGCGCACAGACCAGACCGCAACTAGCGAAATAAGCGAGACTAACACAATATATAAAGCCACCGGCACATAAGAGTTCCCATACGCCGCCAGCAATGCCGTAGCGATGAGCGGCGCCGTTCCTCCCGCTGGTGCGGCGCCGATTTGGTTGCCGAGCGAAATGCCGGTATATCGAACGTTGGACGGGAAAATTTCCGAAAACATTGTACCAAGCACAGCCGTAATCGGCGCCCAAATGATACCAAGGCCAATGACGGTCGCAATAATCAATAAGGCGACTGATTTTTGCTGCAAGAGCCAAAAATACGGAAACGCATAGATCATCATCCCAACAGTCCCGGCAATGTAAAGCGGCTTGCGGCCGTACCGGTCTGACCACTTGCCCATCAGCGGAATCAGAACCGTCGTCACCGCAGTCGCTATGGTGACAGCGTTTAAGGCAGCTGTTTTTGAAAAGCCTAAATTCGTTGTCGCGTACGAGACGATAAACGTTCCAAAAATGTAAAATGGGGCCGTTTCCACGACTTTGCCGCCAACGGCGATCAACACTTCTCTCCACTGAGAGCGGAGCGTCTCCATAAGCGGCACTTTCGCCACCCGTCCGGTTTCTTGCACTTTCTTAAACGAAGGAGTCTCATCAATGCCATGGCGCACCCAAAGCCCGAAAACGACGAGCAGAGCGCTTAACAAGAACGGAATGCGCCATCCCCACACCATAAACGTCTCATCCGGCATGAGCGTCATAAGCGACATCACAAACGTTCCAAGAAGCAGTCCGATCGTCACGCCCATTTGCGGAATGCTGCCGAACAGCCCGCGGTCTGGCTCAGTTGTCTCCATATTTGAAACACCATTCCATTCGCTGCTGTACTACATCGTCTACGCGCGATCTGAATGAATAAGGGCAAATAAAGTTTACAATCCTATTGATACGGAAAAAATGGTAACAATGATTTTATGGGAGGGAGTCCATTGCACGACACGTTAGCAGAAGTCAGCGCCATTCTTGGCCGGTCGAAGGAAGCGCTCAGTCAGTTTCAAGCGATTTTAGAGCCGACGATTGAACAGGCGGCTGACGATCATGAACGGCTGTACTGGCATCATATTTACGAAGAAGAGGAGCACCGATTTGACCGTTTGGCCGCCTTGCTTCCAAAGCTTGAGGAAGCGCTCGCTGATGAGGCATTTCTATCACGGGAAAACGGCAACTTCTTGCGGCTGCTGCAAGACATCAGCCTGGAAAAATTCGGCTTGCACAACTTTTTGGAACATCTCGATTTATCGTTGTTTCATTATAAAGGGACGGAACATGAACCGGCAATTGCGGCGCTGCGTGACATGACTGCCGCCGATTATCAACAGATGAAAAGCGCCCTCGAAACGCTAAATGGCGCGTTGGATGTGCCGGTTTCCTTCGCCGCCGCAACACCGACGGATGAAAAAGAAGAGCAAAAAGAGTATTTGAAGCTAGCACAATACGCCGCTCCGCCCGCCGCATCGGCACCTGCACGCCCATCGGTCGGGACGCGGCGGCAGCTGACAGTCGGCAGCTTAAAGAACCAATAAGAAAGGAGAGAAAATATGGACAAAACAAAGCTATACCCAGAAGCCCCGCTCACAGCGAGCCAATGGAGCGAGCTTGACGAAACGGTCATTGAAACAGCGCGGCGTCAGCTCGTCGGCCGCCGGTTTATCGATTTGTACGGCCCGCTTGGCGAAGGCGTCCAATCGGTCGCCAACGACATTTATACGAACCCGGAACACGGGGATATGAGCTTCCACGGCAGAGAGTTGAGCCTTTCCGAGCCGACGCGCCGCGTGCATGTAACGATTCCGCTTTTGTATAAAGACTTTATTTTATACTGGCGCGACATTGAGCAGGCAAAACAGCTCGGCAGCCCGATCGACTTTTCCGCCGCCGCCAATGCCGCCCAGCAATGCGCGCTGCTCGAGGACGATTTGATTTTCAACGGTTCGGCTGAATTTGATGTGCCGGGCATTATGAACGTGAAAGGAAAAGTCGCCCACATTCGCAGCGACTGGATGAAATCCGGCAACGCCTTCACCGACGTGGTGGAAGCGCGCAACAAGCTGCTTCAGCTCGGCCATACCGGTCCGTACGCCCTCGTCTTGTCGCCGGAATTGTATGCGCTCATCCACCGCGTCCATGAAGGAACGCACGTCCTTGAAATCGAGCACATCCGCGAACTGATGACCGCCGGCATTTACCAAACGCCGGTCATCAAAGGCAAGCGCGGCGTCGTCATTGATGCCGGACGGCAAAATATCGACCTTGCCGTCGCCGTCGATGTGCAAACCGCCTTTTTGGATACGGAAAATATGAACTATTTGTTCCGTGTGTATGAATCGGTTGTGCCGCGCATCAAACGGCCAAGCGCCATCTGTACGCTCGAAGACCCGAACGAGTCGGCATGAACGGTGCGCAGCCTCCCTTGCCGTCAGACGGCAAGAACAGCGGAAAACCATCGGACCCGCGCCGTAAAAACGAGGTTCTCTTTCACGAAAAAGCGCCCGACGACAAAGCAGGTCGCCGGGCGGTTTGTTGAGTTTCCCGTTAAGCGGTGCGGGCCACTTGGCCTTGAACGTTGGAAACGAGCAGCGACAATTCCGGGCTGAGCGCCTCAACGCCGATGTCATCGATAATCATTTTCGCTTCGCGCCAAAAATGGACGGTATAGCTGCCTTGATAAATATCGAACAGCCGTTTTAAATAGCGCCGTTTTTCATTGGTGGCTTCCCGTTTGTATGCGGCATTGTTCAGCTCACGAATTTTTTTATGCTCAGGCGCGGAAATGACGCTAATGTCGTGGACGTTGACAACCATCCGATCTCCTTGCTCGGTCACAAAGCCAACGGAGTAATATTGAGCGCCCAGCTGATCGATATGAACGATGCAGGCGTTTCGGTATTCTTCGCCGGAGCGGAGACGGAGAAATGCAGCTTCGATGGCGCCGCCGACTTTTCGCTCGTTGGCCAAAATCGCTTTCATATCGCGCAGTCCGTTCATCGGAGTGCCCATGGTGTCTCCCCCCTTGTCTCGAATCAAGATGGCGTTTTCACAATTCCTTTTACTATTATCATAACAGCAATTTATCCGGATGTAAATGAAATTCATTTTCAAATTTTAGATGTAATTTAAATGAGAGATGAAAAAAAATGGAACGAATTTTTACCGTCGGATCGCTGAAGCCGGCGACCCGATCATCGGCGCGCTCCGTTCCTGCCGTGCAGCCAAAGCACGATGTGCCCTCCGCTGCACCATCAGCTGTCTTGCAGATCGAACAAAGCGGAAAAACGTTCACCGTACAGCGCACGCCCGGCGTTTCGCTCCTTGACGCCGCTCTCCGGCAGGGCATTCCGCTTGACCATAAATGCAAAAAAGGAACGTGCGGCCGCTGCGCCGTCACCGTCCTAGCCGGCGTTCATTTTCTCACTCCGAAAACGCGGCGCGAGCGCGAAAAAACGAATCAGCCGGCCAGACGGCTCGCCTGCCAGGCGCAAATCAAATAAGCCGGCGGCCTCGCTTGCAACGCGGCCGGCTTATTTTTTGATCAATGCAACCGTTCTCGTTCCTTTCTTCTCATTGCTTGCATGAACATGCCATGGTATGATGGTGAGAAATACAAAAAACGGAGGGGATGCCTATGAGATATGTCACCTTAACTGACGTCTTTGTCCATCCCATTGCGCAAAAATATTTGAAACGGTCCGGCCTCGCCCACGCCATCGCCGTGGCTTACCATGCCTACCGCCTCGCCCTCCACCACGGAGTCAATGCTGACTTGGCGACGAAAGCTGCTCTCCTTCACGATATCGGCCATTACACATGGTACAAAAACGGCCGATGGGATTATGAACAGTACAAACAAAATGACATTCATGCCATCAAAGGCGCCGAGCGGGCGCATAAACTGCTCATTCGCCTTGGCGAACATCCGCAAAATGCCAAGGAAATTGCTTTAGCGATTTTGTTGCACACGGATTCATACCTTCCAGATGGTGAATGGAAACGAAAACCGTTGCAATCCATCGTCAAATGGGCCGATGAGGCTGACGAAGAACCCGGTGGCCGCCACCACTACCGAACGATCAGCGATGACCTTGCCTTCAAAAAAATTAGCCAACTCGATGAACTCGTTGACCGCCATCTTGGGAAAAAACGGCTTGACGACATCATTTAACATCTTTCCGAAAGAAGTCTCCCACTTTTGCCAAAACAGCTCACCTTCTAAACAGGTGAGCTGTCGACACGCCAGCGGCACTGGCCGACGCAAGCGATGGACCGTTTCTCCGTGTCAGCTGCTGCCTCTTTTAAGCGCAGCCCGCTCACTGCACCGACTATCGTTATGATTCGTGACAAGCTGCTTTTTTCTTTTTTACTCGTTTTTTCATAGAGGCGACCAAAAATCCGCCTTTAAACCGCCGCGGCTCGTACGAAATGATAAACGCCTTCGGCTCATGCTGTTCGATTAGCTCCAATAATTCTTCTTCCCGGTTCCGTTTCGTCAAAATATCAAGCCGATATCGTTGGCTGTCCCTTCCTTCTCCTGTATAAACGGTGACGCCATAGCCGCTTTCCCGCAGCAAGTGAATTAGCTCTTGGTTTTTTTGCTGCAAATTGACGGTTACACTCGTATAACCAATCGCCAACTTTTGTTCAATATATCCCCCAATAAAAAGCCCCGCGCCAAACCCGGCCGCATACACGATCATGACGACGTAGCTTTGTTCCCCGCTAAAGACGATCGATAACCCAAACACATAAATGAGTGCTTCCAAAAAGCCCATGAGCGCGGCCAACAGGCTCATATTTTTGACCATAAAAATCGTCCGGAGCGTTAAAATCGGCACGTACACTAGCTGCAATGCCAGCACTAAAACAATGTCTTTGAGCATGACATCCCCCTCAAATCGTAAAAAAATAGAACAAGCCAGATGCGCGTTTGCGCATCCAGCTTCATATACTTCCGCCTCCTCATCATATCAGCTGTCCTCGCCTGCTGTCTATGGGATAAATCTCCCTCTTGTTCTCTACATGTTTCGGTCACTATGACATTGCACCATTTCAACTGACCGCCAATAGATCGGACGGAGGTCCATCTGCGCTGACAACATGTTTTCCCGTATGTCCCCCACCTGATCGAGAAAATACAAAAAGATGCGGTTATGAGGGGCCAAAGCCGTTCCCTTCTTCAAATGGACAGGACAAAGAACTAGCTGTATACGAAAAAGTTCCATGGGCAACGTTTTGCCCTCCATACGGGCATGAAAATGACTCATCGGGGCGCATGCATTTTCACGGAAAATAACGCTCTTAGCCAAAAAGCGGCGAGGTCTTGGAGCAACCCTCCCATCCCCTGCCGCCAATGGGCCGCCTTTTTTACGCTTACCGCCCTCTTTTCCATAATTGTTCAATATGACGCCGCACCCGCTCGGTGTAATGCGTGCTTAAAAGAGATGCCCCTTCATCAAGGATAAGCGAAGCGTACGATTCACTCGGCGCGATTTCATCCAACTGTTTCTCGACGACAACGTACGTCAGGGCGGAAACAAGTTGCCCGTTGAACGACACATCGACGTATTCACGGCGGTATACGCCGGCTGGGACACCCTCGCGCCAATCAAGATCCGTGACATAACGCGCCGGAATTTTGTACAGCACGCCTTCGACCCGGTCGCCGGGAGAAGGGATGATATCTGCAACCCCTCCTTGCCGGCCGCGGGAATATCGGGTGAACGCCAGCCGGTGATCGTCAAGCACCGCCCGGCCCATCACCTCAAAATGCGGGACAGTACGGCAAAAATCGCGCTCGCTCATGCAAGAACCATACGCAAAGTACATCACTTTATCTTTGGAGTGGAGAAACGCCATCCAATCACCCCCAAAAACTTGTTCAGCGTGTTGCTCAAGCCACTCTTTTCGTTCTGCTGGGTAAACATATGTGTAACACGTGTACTTCTTGCCATCGGCACCTATGGCGGTCACGATGATTCGTTCATAATGATTAGCCTGCCCCGGACCGCAATACCCTTCAAGCTGGTCAAGTATGGCAAGCGCTGTTTCCGGATCGCCGAGTTCAAACACTTCACCGTGCACCGTCCCCCTTCCGTCCACCATCGCCGGATAGCCGTATGGCAAGTGAAACAGCATTCCGTTTACCGTTGCTTTGCGCGCGGACTGCACATGCTCGGCAATCAGCTGATGATTGCGCCCGCCTTGTCGAAGTGTTCCATATACAAATACGTTGGTCATTTTCATGTTTATTCCTCCTCCGGTTTTATTCATTACAATGACATCATATAAAAAAACGGTCACCTGCATGGTGACCGTTCTCGACGACCGTTTTTCAAATGATATATTCATAATCATCCAGAGGAACAATAATGCGGTAAGGAATCTCGCATTCCCAACGATACCCCTTTCCCCTTACATTGACAATAATTTGATCCATCGGTTTGGAAAAACACGGTTTCAGTCGTTCCCTCAACTTATTGATCATTTTTTTCACAACATCATTTTGAACTTCGTATTTTCCGGCTCCAGCTGAGCGAAACGTTGGAAAATCGCTTCCCCCCTCTTCAGCCATGCCTCGTCATTGTCGTTTTCCTCTTCCACAAGCCAACGATTCAATTGCTCACGCAGCCGTTCGATTTCCTGTCTTTTCTCCATTTCCCCCATCCCCTGTCGCTACGCCTCCAAAGCAGACGCTGACCGCTTCTCGTTTTGTACAGATGGAGCAACATCGTACTTCTTCTCCACATACACTTGGTGCCAAACCATAAACGCCAACACCGTCCACAGTTTGCGGCTATAGTCCGCCTTATGGCGGGCATGTTCATCGAGCAGCCAATAGAGCACATCCTTACGAAATAGATGATCGGTCTCGCTCTCGTAAATCAGCTGTCTCGCCCAATCATACAGTTCGTTTCTCAGCCAATGGCGAATCGGCACGGGGAACCCTAACTTTTTCCGGTTTAACACATGATCCGGCACGATACCCTCGGCCGCTTTGCGCAAAATGTATTTCGTCGTGCCGTTGGCTATTTTCATGTCAGGGGCGATTCGCGCGGCGACCTCAAACACCTTTTTGTCTAAAAACGGAACGCGCAGCTCAAGCGAATGGGCCATCGTCATTTTGTCCGCTTTCACCAAAATATCGCCCCTAAGCCATGTATGGAGGTCAATATACTGCATGCGGTTTACAGGTGGGTAATGAAGCGTTTCGCGGTAAAAAGGAGCCGTCACCGCCGTATATTCGCGCCCCTTTTGATACGTTTTGAGCAACGCCGCTTTTTCTTTTTCGCTATACATTTTCGCATTGCCAACATACCGTTCTTCGAGCGGCGTCGTGCCGCGCTCCAAAAAGCTTTTTCCTTTCATCCCCTCGGGAAGCAGCCGGGCGATCATCCGCAACATCGTTTTGATGACGTTGGGCATTCGCGCAAACAGCCGCAGCGACTCCGGTTCGCGGTAGATGTTGTAGCCGCCGAACAGCTCATCCGCCCCCTCGCCGGAAAGCACAACGGTGACATGCTTTCTCGCCTCACGAGCGACAAAATAGAGCGGCACAGCCGCAGGATCGGCCAGCGGATCGTCCATATGCCACATGATGTTCGGCAACTCTTCTATATACTCCTGCGGCGAGATGACATAGCTAATGTTGTCTACCCCAAGCTTCTCCGCGGTGTCTTCGGCAACATCGATTTCGCTGAACCCTTCCCGCTCAAACCCGACGGAAAATGTCTTCAGGTGGGGATGAAATTGTTTCGCGATGGCGACGATGAACGATGAATCAATGCCTCCCGACAAAAACGCCCCGACCGGCACATCGCTGCGCATATGGACGCTGACGGAATCAAACAACACATCGCGGATTTGCTTGACAAGCTCCTCTTCCGACTGGCAAATAGGTTCGAAGGACGCCTTCCAATAACGATGAATCATAAGCGGCTCCCCGACTTTTTTCTTAAGGTAATGCCCCGGTTCCAACTTGTAAATGCCGGCCGACATCGTCAGCGGCTCAGGGACGTATTGGAACGTTAAATAATGCTGCAGGGAGTCGCCGTTCAGCGATTCCCGCCCCAACGCCAGCAGGATGCTTTTCTTTTCTGAAGCGAAAAACGTGCGCCCTGCTTGCTCCGCATAAAAAAATGGCTTAATGCCAAACGGATCCCGCGCCGCAAACACCGTTTTCTCTTGCTTGTCCCAAATGACAAACGCAAACATTCCGCGAAGCTTTTCGATCGCTTTTTCTTTTTCCGCGCTATAAAGGGCCACAATCACCTCGGTATCCGAATGCGTCGCAAACGAATATCCTTTCGCCGCCAGCTCTTCCCGCAATTCAAGATAGTTGTAAATTTCCCCGTTAAAAATGATCCAATAGCGGTCGTTTTCATAAGACAGCGGCTGATGCCCCGAATCCAGATCGATGATGCTCAGCCGCCGAAAGCCAAAACTGACGTAATCATCAAAAAAATACCCCTCATCGTCGGGGCCGCGATGGGCAATCAAGTCGTTCATTTCCATCCATACGGTTTTCCATGTTTGCTCCATCGCTCTCGGGCGGTCATGAATACAGCCAATAAACCCACACATCGTAAATGATTGCCCCCCACTTTGCAAAAAAGAATCGAAAAAACGACATCACAAATCTTTTTAAGAAGAATGATTTAGACAAAGACCCTTTCATTTTATCGTACACAAAACCAAGTTTCAAAAGCAATCCGTTTCCACTTTTTCAGGAAAACTGCCTGCAAGATTTTCAGTTCCCCATCATATTAACGATAAAATATGGAGAAAGTGTGAAATTCGCCACTTTTGAAAAGTGGACAGCTTGGCCATGCCCTTGAACCATGCCGGACGTCGATAAGGTGACGTTGGCGAAACAAATCAAGAAAAATCCTACTCCAAGTGTTTTACGGACACCAAAATGAAGCGACTTTCTCCATACATTTTACACATCTATTTTTTATTATATCATTGCATCTTCCACTACAAGCTTAAGGAGGAAAAACGACATGAAAAAATGGCTGCTTGGCGCCATTTTCGCAGGAATCGCAGCGATTGGCGCCGCTTGCTCAAATCCATCTTCCATGCAAGGACATGACATGTCCAACATGAAGATGAACAAAGAAGATGTTTCCGCCGAAACGAGCAAGCCACAATTGCCGTTCGCAACCAATACAGAGGTATTATCTGGGAAAGACATTCATCTTACGGCGAAGGAAGCGTTATTGCCAATCAACGATCAAGTGAAACTCCCGGTATACACGTATAACGGATCGGTGCCTGGTGCGCAAATTCGTGTAAAACAAGGGGATACGGTCAAAATTGTTGTAAAAAATGAATTGCCGGAACCGACAACGATTCACTGGCACGGCTATCCGGTTCCCAATAGCCAAGACGGGGTGCCGGGTGTCACAATGGACGCTATTCAACCAGGTGAAACGTTTACGTATGAATTTACGGCAACTGTGCCGGGAACGTATTGGTATCATTCCCATCAAAAAAGCGCAGAGCAAGTGGACAAAGGATTATACGGCACGTTGATCGTAGAACCGAAAAATGAAGAAAAAGTCGATCGAGATTATACGCTTGTATTAGATGAATGGATGAGCAATCCGAATGCGGAAAACGAAAACAATATGAATATGAACGGAAATATGGATATGAGCGGCATGGATCATAGCAATATGAATAATGGAAATCACTCTGATCACCAACAAATGGATATGGGCAGCATGGGCCATAACATGAATATGTACGATCTTTTCACGATAAACGGAAAAAGCGGAGCGGCGATTGAACCGTTAAACGTGAAAAAAGGCGAAAAAGTGCGGCTCCGTCTGATCAATGCCGGATATATGTCCCACAAGCTTCATTTGCATGGACATGAGTTTCAAATTGTCGCAACCGACGGGCAACCGTTAAAAGATCCGCAACCCATCAAAGATGAACTGTTGAATATCGCGCCAGGTGAGCGCTACGACATTGAGTTTATCGCCAATCACCCGGGTGAATGGCTGCTGGAATGCCACGGGAATATGAAAGGTACCGATGGCATGAAAGTGAAAATTCAATACGAAGGACAAGCAAACAATACGGACAAAACGAACGCAAAAGAAAATCTCCCTGTTGTGGATATGACAACATACGGAAAATATGAAACAGGTCCATTTACGTTAGACCAACCATATGATGTCGAGTACACAATGGATTTAGGAACAGCCATGGGCAAAAATGGCATGATTTTCACGATTAATGGGAAAACGTATCCTGATACAGCGCCGATCAATGTGAAGACAGGAGATTTCGTAAAAGTAAAAATCGTGAACAGCTCACCGATGGATGTCCATCCGATGCATTTACACGGACACTTCTTCCAAGTGTTAAGCAAAAACGGCAACCCAGTCAAAGGCGCTCCATTGATGAAGGATTCGTTAAATGTCAACCCTGGCGAAGAATACGTCGTCGCGTTTAAAGCGGATAATCCGGGAAATTGGATGTTCCATTGCCACGACTTGCACCATGCTTCAGCGGGAATGGCGACAGAAGTCAACTATACCGATTACAAATCGGACTATACCCCAGATCCGAACGACACAACGAATAAAGGGGAATAAGAAAGCTGAGGGGCTGACCCAAAACGCGAATGCATCTTGGGATCAGCCCCTTTTGAGTAACGTGCTATCCCTAAACAGCTCATACGGTTTGAATTGAAGTCTACCTTTCATTTAACAATTGTTCAACGTGCTGTTTTAACACAGGAATCTTATTTCGAACGACATCCCACACAATTCGATAATTAATGGAGAAATAACTGTGGATCAGCATATCCCTCATGCCAGCCATCTTTCTCCACTCGATATGTGGAGATGCTTGCCTGATTTCATCTGGAATGTTTTTGGCTGCTTCTCCGATGACTAATATGTTTTTAATGACTGCATCTGATACTAAATCATTATCTAAGAAGTCATCATAAGAAAGCCCTTGGGTGTACTTCTCGATTTTCTCCGCAGCGGCCAAAATATCTTGCAAAAAGACGCTAGTCTCTCTCTGCATACTTAACACCCTTTAAAATAGCTGCCTTTAATCCTGGTTTGATATCATCTACGATCACTAAATCGACTGGTTTTTGAAAATGATCTTCCAAACTGAATTTCAACTCCATATAATGATCAAACGTCACTGCATCATCCATAAATTCTACCAACACATCAATATCACTCGATTCCCTTTGTTCTCCCCGACTGTACGAACCAAATATCCCGATTCGCTTCACACCGTACTTTTCCTTCCATAAATCTAAATATTTCGACATTTCATTAAGGATGTCTTGTTGCGATAGCAAATAAATCCCCCCTTTTTTCTGCGCCCGTTATTTTCATTATAACATCCCGTTTTCCCGATATTCTTCAAGAAGAGAAAAAACTTTCCCCAGCCGAGAACTCGTTTAGGCGATAAAAAAGTGCCCCGTTATCATTTCGGGACACCTTCCGTCTGTTACTTCACATCATATCCTTGCTCTTCAATCGCTTCTTTCAGTTTTTCTACACTTACCTTTGTTTCATCATACTCCACATCAACCGTGCCTTCTTGTAAATGCACCTCTACACGGCTGACGCCATCCAACGCTTGAAGGGCATTGGTCACCGCCGCTTTGCAATGTCCACATGTCATTCCTTGTACTTCCAACGTAATCGTCATCATCCATTCCTCCTTTGTTAAAACCAATAAGTGATGGTATCTAGCATGCCCAGCAATACCATCACAATTCCAGCGAGTTGCTGAGTGAGCTTCCCTACCCGTCTTCCCTTTTTCATAACAGTCCCGCTCAATCCTAAGTACCAAAGGATGAGAATGAAGAAAATAACCGGTACAGAAGTTCCGACCGCAAAGACGCTCGGCAACAACACTCCGTAAGACGTTGAGTATGCGAGAGGCATTAGCGTCACAAAAAAGAGAACAAACATCGTTGGACAAAAAGCCAACGAAAAGCCGAATCCCATGAAAAACGAACCGATTTTTCCTTTTGCCCATCTCTCTGGCACTCTGAACAACGTGACATTCCAATACATGTTAAAAACCCCTAATAAATACAAGCCTGTAAGAACAAGAATCGGGCCAATGAGCTTCCTTAACCATGGGAAATACAATGTTAGCGTACTTTGAATCTCCTTCCCCATCAGCCAAACGATCAAGCCTAACCCGGAAAAAGCGATGATCTTCCCGAAAATAAATAAAAATAGTTCTTTCCAGGCGATCTCCCTTTGCAAGGATTGGTTGCTATACAATGTGATTGCGCCTAAGTTGCTAGTCAGTTGGCACGGAGCCATCGCTCCGACTATGCCAAGAAGAAACGCTGACAAAACGGGAAACGCTGTTGTGCTGTTGGCCATGGTAAGAAACGGCTGGCTTAGCAAGTTGCTGATTTGGCTTAGGAATGAGTACACCCTTCTCTCACCCTCTTCATCCGTTATTCAATATTGTAGCAGCAAATTTTGCAAAAATGATGGAGCGATATATTGGGGCAAACAAAAAGACATGCGCCCGCATGTCCCTATATTTCCCCTTCCGATGCTAGTTTTGTCCAACTCTCACCATTATTTTTCGTCATAAAAATATCCCCGTTCATCGTAACGATCACTATTTCTTTGTCATTTTCTGGATTAGAAGCGATATATATGATATGGTCTTTTTCCTTCAACCTAGGCACAGAAAGAACTTCTTCTCGTTTTGTGTCTATTGATTGTTTAACGAGGATAGGCTGATCGTCCTCTACAGCCGCAAATACAATGAATTTTTCTTGGAACGCAAACGTCGTCGTATTGATTTTTCGGGTGAACCGTTCAAACGTATTCCCGTTATCCCTTGAAATGAAAACCCCCTCGGCTGTACTAATCCCGACCATATTTTCATCCGTTGGGTGAGCCGCAATCGTTCCCGCTGCCGTTTGCGGCAGGCCGTTCAATTGACTTGGCGACCACGTTTTACCGTCGTCTTTGCTGTAAAATACTCCTCGTCCAAGCGTCTCGTTTTCTTCTTGATTCACCACATAGATGGTATGGCTTTTATAACCGACCGTCATATAATGGAAATCGGATTCTTGATAAAATCCTAAATTCATTAATGTTTGTCCATTATCAAAACTTTTCACAAGACCAAGTGGATTTCCCAACGACGAACCTTCTTCCGGATGCCCTGATGAATAAAAGCCATCGTCTGTAGCCGAAAAACCCATATAATCATGTTTATTGGAAATCGTTTCATACCATTTATTGTTTCGGTAAACGAGCAGCCCTTCATGAGTGGCAAAGTAAACCGCATTTTGATTGCCTGCATAACCAACTCCATGCAAATGTTCGATTTTCCCTTCCTTTTTTTCCTTAAAGAAAGGATTATTGGTAACGGATACATTCGATTTTGCCTGCTCTTTGCTCGTGATAAACGCCTGCTCTTTTTCGTTGGACGATGAACAGGCGCCTAGAAGAAAAAGAGCAGATGCCATGATGATGGCTTTTTTCATTTTTGTCACGGATGCTCATTCCCCTTTATACATGGTGTAAACCGTTGCATATTTTTATATTTTACCGGATAAATTTGCAGAATGTATGGATTTCAATAACCTGTAACGATTTGAAGATATTTTATCGCCATTGTGAAATTAATCACAGCAACCTCCTCCGTTTGCCCATATCATGTCGGTAGACTCAACCTAAAGCAAAAGGAGGAAACCGCTCATGCGCAAAACTGCGATTGTATGGTTATCGTTATTGGCGATGTTGGCGTTTGTTCTCGGAGGGTGCACCAATTCCCCTCAAGACAAAGCCGAACCAAAGAAAAACGGGCAGCCAGCCGCCTCTGAACAAACACAAGAAACGAACAAATTCTACTTTACCGCCAACGAAGGCGGAAGCATTTCCAAAGTTGATGTCGAAACAAACAAAGTAGTCGGAACGATCGAAGTCGATGGCGCTGTCCACAACGTCCAAGTTTCCCCTGATGGAGCTATTCTCGGCGCTACGTTAGTTCCGGCCATGCACCACGGACATGACCAGTCGATGGATATGAAAGGAATGGCGTTGTTTTATGATACGGAAACGGATGAATTGATCAAAAAAGTGGAAGTCGGACATCATCCCGCCCACATTGTGTTTACTGAAAACGGAAAATACGCCCTTGTGACCAATAATGAAGACAATAACGTTTCCGTTATTGATCTGGCGAACTACTCGGTCATTGCAACCATTCCGACTGGAAAAGGCCCGCACGGGTTTCGCATTTCCGACGACAGTCAATACGCATACGTCGCCAACATGGGGGAAGACAGCGTCAGTGTTCTCAACTTAACAACGATGAAAGAGGAAAAGAAATTCACCGTCGGATCCACTCCCGTCACCACCGGCATTACTTCGGACGGCAAAACGTTGGTCGTCACGTTGAATGCCGAAAATGCCTTGGCCATTGTTGACGTAACCAGCGGAAAAGTCGAAAAAGTCCCTGTCGGGCAAGGGCCGGCCCAAGTGTACGTGTCCCCTGACGATGCGTTTGCGTATGTGGCGAATCAAGGGACGAAAGAGACGCCCTCCCATTCTGTAAGCAAGATAAACTTAAAAACGAAACAAGTCGTGGCCACGATTGAAACAGGAAACGGGGCGCACGGGGTCGTCACAAGTCCGGATGGCAAGTATGTTTTCGTGACGAATATGTTCGACAACACCGTGAGCGTCATTGACCAAGAACAAAACAAAGCCATCCAAACGGTTCAAGTAGGCGAAATGCCCAACGGGATCAGCATCATGCCGTAAAGGAAAAAGCAGCAGGTTGGACGTTCCAGCCTGCTGCTTTTTCTGCGGCACAACGAATTTTCATTTTTCCCTTTTCCTCGGGCTCAATACGGCAATATACACATTGCCATCTTGAATATAAGCGTCAAATGTATCTAACGGTCTTGGCGGCGGCCCCCCTACATTGATGCCATATTCGTCATATTGCCCCGCGTGGCACGGACATAAAAAGCGGGTGCCTGTTTTCTGCATGTTCTCCTCAGCATCTCCGACGGTGCACCCTAGATGGGTGCAAATCGGGGACATAATGAGCAAAGAACCGTCTTGATTTTTGTTAATGTACACAAACCCTTCCCGCTCCTGTTCGGTCCATGCATCTTTTATGGTGATTTTATACGGCACCTTTTTCGGAAATTCCCCTTTTTCTAATTCGCTTAGAGGACCGAGATTAGCCATTGAACTTGTATTGACCTTTTTCTGATCGTTGCTGCAGGCAGCCAGTCCTGCAGGCAATACCGAAACAGCCAGCAGTCCAGCCGCCCCCTTTAGCGATCTGCTAAGAAATTCCCGTCGATTCAACATCAGATTTCCCCTCCTTGCCGTCTTGAATATAGGAGAGCTGCAAATAGGAAACGAATTGATTATCGTTTATCGCGCAATGCAAATTTTACTGCCCAATACACGACCAATCCAATGGCAAGCAAATTCAGAAGCCAGCCGAGAATGCCAAGGCCCATCATCCCCCAACCGCTCATCATCCCGCCCATCATCCTCATCACCCCCTGCATGATCGAAAAATCATTCCCGTCTATCGCTAGTCATTTCTGTCATCTTTTAAAACTAATTGGAACGCCAAATCCCTTTTTCCTTACCTTTACCATGTACCAATACTCTTATCCACACTTAATGCAGTTCAAAATCGGTTCACCACGTTTTCACCATCTTCCCCTTTTGCTTTACTTTTAGAATAGAGAAAAAGTGTGGAGAAAATATTGATAAAAACCTGCAAATATTTGTCAATGTTTTCACAAATACTCCGCCCTCTTTTAGTCAAAACAAATGCCGAGAAAGTCTCGGCAGCCATCATCTTATGAAACTTTCACAAATCCAATCATCCCAGATTCTTTATGCCCTGGAACTGTACAGTAAAATCGAAACACACCGCTTTCGATTGGTATGAACGTCACCTCGGCTGTTTTCCCTGGCAAGGAATGAACATGAACGCCCGCATTTTCTCCATGGTTTCCATGGTCATTCTGCTGTAACAAAATCTTCATATTTTTGAATTCGATATCGTGTTCCATTCGGCCGCTATTTTTCAGAATTAAGGTAACAGGCTGTCCTACAGTCAGTTGCAACCTCTCAGGAAAGTAATAAAATTCAGCCGCTTCAACCACTATCTTTTTCCCCTTTGTTTCGATGCTTAACGGAGATGCAGTTTGGTTGTGACCCTCCATAAAATGGTTCATAGGCGGATTCGTTATCGGAAGATTGGAAGACCGAGAAAATTCATAGTATAAATGGTTATACAAATAGAAAAACAGCGGAAGGACGATTGCTACCCATAGCGGATTATGGAATAGTTTATTGATCAAAAACGCACGGTTAAAACCTGTTTCTTGTTGAAGCATGTATAGAACAATACAAGCCATTCCAACAAATAGAACAAGCATGATGTGAATCATAGAATCCCGATATTCAGGTGCAATCATTTCTCCTAACATCGCTCCCATCATGCCGCCCATCACTCCTGATAAAACACCGTCAATGATGGCCATGATGCTAATCGGCATCCCAGCTAAAAATCCAGCTAAAAACCCGAAAGCCATTCCTAAAACGGTTGACAAAAAGAGATTGCCGTTGTAAGAAATCCCAGCCAGCAGGCCGCCTGTCAGCCCAGCCAACATTCCTAACGCCATCGCCGCCATCATTCCAGCCATGCATGTGATTTTCTTCCTTTTGATAAAGATGAAAGCAATCACAATGAAAGACAAAACCGCCGCGATCCCCCCAGCAAATAACATCGGCAACGGATGATCCCTCCTGCAAATGTTTATTTGTACACATATATGTGTGCAAATAACCGGTTAGTCCATGTCAGTGAACATACCGGCTGAGCTTGAACGAAAACAGAGAGCTTGTCATCCGATAACAGCTTTTTGTATTTACACCTGCACGTATTCTATGTTCATAAAACAACTATCCACACATGCCGCAGCATATGATGAAATTGTGATACCTTCTCTAAAGGGAGTTTTACGTATGAGTTTCGCATCCAACAGTCAGGAACGTTTATGTATCACAGCCATGTCCATGATGCAAAACAGGAGTTAATGGGATTAACAGGCATGCTTATTTCACGCGGCATATACGAAGAGCCTGTGGACCGCAATTATGTTCTGTTGCTTCAAGAGTGTGAAATAAATGAGCATCAAGAAAAACGGCATTGCTGCCGTTTTCTCTTCTCTCGTCCAACCCCAGACGCCCCCGTTGCGTCAAACAGAGCGGCTTGCCGCTGGCTCTAGTTGTCTAACGCCATTTGAAACACACATCATTGAACTTCAGCAGTCGGGTCTTTCCATAGTGAGTTTACAAAACCTTTTGTTGTACTTCCAATAATACTTTTTCAACGGATGATTCGCGTTCCAAGGCTTATTTTCCCCGGTGTAATGGATGATCGCCGGTTTCAGTTTAGGGATGGGATCGTACAAATGGTATGTTTGAAAATTCCATTTTGGATCCAACGGCAGCCATTGGCCGTGAAGCACCGCATTGAGCGCATCTTGGTCGCAATACCGAATACGGTCCCGGTGCGTACGAATGAACTCGATCACCTTTTCTTTCACGTGATGCTCGCGCCACATTTTTAAATTGATCAAAAGGACACCTGCATTAAAATACTTGGCCTCCTCCGGCATCAACAAATCCGCGTTTCTTGACTGTTTTATCCAATGATCCTCGACTGCGCCTAATAAATGCCCGCTAATGTCTGTATGCCATAGCTCCGTAATGTCCTTTTTGACAACGATGTCACAATCCAAATAGAGCACTTTCTCCACCGTCTCATCGAACAAATCCGGAATGGAAATCCGGTAATACGTTTCCTCCGTCAAATAGGCAAATGTCACAAACTCGCTGTACACGGTTGAGTCAATGCGGTGAAACTGTATTGTTGCCTCATATTTTTTTGCTAGTTTCGCTAGCCGCGCTTGATGCTTTTCGCTTATATTGCTGTTAATGACATGGATATGGATAGGGATGTCCGATGTTTTATTTTTTAAGAGCGAATATACCATCACGGCAAGCGGTTCAGCGTAACGGTCGTTGGAAACGGTCACAATGTGGATGGCCTCGTTTCGTTCGACTTGTGTACCGCTTTTTTTGCGGTTCTCTTCTTGTACCGGTTGAAACATGCTTTCGGCGCCGGAAAGGACTTGTTTCATTTTTTCCTTGTTTCCAACCACCTCGTAGTACTGCTCCCGCAGCAGTAAATTGCGCTCGCCGTTCGGGTTGTTTTCATAGCCGACGACCGGATGCCATAAGTGATAAATCGTGTGCTCAAGCCGTTTATAATGGCCGCACAACGTATTGACGGCGCTGCTGAACGCATCATCCTCCCCTCCCCATCCGGAAAACCGCTCATCAAATCCGCCGACCGCCAAAAAGTGCTCGCGGGGGATGACATTGAATCCGCCGACATAAGTGAACGGCGACGTATGAATGATGTCAAAGTCCGCCACTTCAACCGGCCACATCGGGGGCGCACTTACGAGATGTTTCGAGTTTTCCTCGGAGATTCTGACGATTTTTCGGAAAGGGATGACCCACGGCGCATCTTGCAGATGCCGAATGACCTCCTTCATCACTTCGGGATCGCAAAAAATATCGCCATCGACGATCACGAAGATGTCTCGGGTCGCCTGTTTGGCCGCCAAATTAATCGCCCGTGCCCGGTTAAACGGCTCATCGGTCGAGACTCCGACGCAAATTTCCGCTTCAGGAACCATCGTTTCGTAAAAAGTTTTAATCCAATTGAAATTGACGTCCCGAATCCCATTATCAGGTTTGTACGGGATGAGAATCGATACACGCTCAAACAATTGCACCGACCTCCCTATAGAAATATTGATGTATCAACGCTTCACAGTCTCTCCTTAACGGTCAGCATCAAAGCGTTTATGCCGACGGGAGCGGTTTTTCCCATAACGATTTTTTTAAGTATTTCAAATACTCTTTCGTGAACGGGCTTTTGGAATTCCACGGTTTTTCGGGGCCAGTAAAGTGGAGGATCGCTGCTTTTTTGGGCGAGAACTTTCGGCAATGGGCGGCGGTAAAGTTCCATTTATCATCAAGGCGGAGCCAGCGATTGTAAAGGACGGCGTTTAACGCATCTTGATCCATCAACGCCAGTTTATCCGGATTGGACTTGATAAATTGGATCAGTTCAGCGGAAATGTTTTTCTCGCGCCATCGTTTGAGGTTTATCAACAACAAGCCGGAATTAAAATAATGCGCATCTGGCGGCAGCGACAGACGGGCCATGCGAATTTCCCGATCCCGTTTGGTGACGACCCGCGATTCGTCTACTGCGGCTAGATCGTACCCATCAATATTCGTTTCCCACAATTCCGAGATATCGGTTTTCACCATCATGTCGCAGTCCAAGTACAGCGCCTTGTCGATCTCTTCGCTTAACAAGTCCGGGATCGTAATCCGATAGTACGCCTCTTTGCTAATGTACTTTTGCCCTCCCGACCCTGGCGCAACGTCTTTAAACAGCCCAACATCCACCTTCAGAAAGGTCACGGGCGCTTGGAACTTTCCGGCTGTCCTTTCTAGCTTTCTCATGCTAATCGCAGAAAGGTCTCCGTAAAGAATATAAATATGGATCGGGTAGTCCGGTTTTTTATGCGTTAATAGCGATGTGAGCATCACGGCCAAAGGTTGTGCATAATGGTCATTTGTCGCAGCTACAATCACCAAAATGACCCACTCCTTTTTTCCTATTCCCTGTTGTATTGTATGTGTGGCGAAATAGCCTTGCCTGTACAGTCGTCCATTTTTCAGGCAGTATCATGCATTCGGCAGGCGCGGCTCGGGCTAGAAGCGGACGGTGTGAATAACAGGCAGATTTCACAAAACAAGAAACTGGCAAAAAAAAAGCCGTCTGCCCTTCAGTCACATATAAGGTGTGGAAGTACAAATCGGGTTAATGTTTATCGATCGCAGTAAAAAAAGGTGTCTCGTTGTTTTTGAGACACCCTCCTGTTCTGCACGAGCAGCCTGCCGCATCAGCGCCCGACCCATTCGATAAACCGCCCGATCACTTGATCCAAAAATTCCACCGTCGCGGCATCAACGAGATTGCCCGCTTCATCGAATTTTTGGCTGGCGACATTCACCAGCACTTCGTTCCCGGCCGGCGGCAACACTTTCGCCGCCAGCCCCGGGCTTTGCAAGATCTGACGCAAATGAAGCTGGGCCCGGATCGTTCCCATCATCCCTGTTGACACCCCGGCGATCATCACAGGTTTATTGACCAACACTTTGTCCACACGCGACAGCCAGTCCAGCGCATTTTTCAGCACGCCGGGAACAGACCAGTTGTACTCCGGTGTTACGATCAATATACCGTCCGCCTCCGCCACTTGCCGCTTGAACGCCGCTACAACAGCCGGCGGGTTGAGTTCATCATCTTGATTGTAATGTGGCAAAGCGCCGATATCGGCAATGTCCAATTGGAATTTGTCTTTGTACCGCCCCTTGATCCACTCTGCCAGTTTCCGGTTATACGATTCTTTCCGCAAGCTGCCGACAAGGGCAACTATGTTCATTGTTTGTCCCTCCTCTAAATCGGATTGATGGTTGATTTCACCGATAGCGCACTCGTTTATTCCTTTACCACCCGTTCCGTTGCATGTTCCACGGAACGATGCACCGTCTCCATTACAATTGTTCCCCATTCGTTGCGATGACGTTTTAATACCGGTAAAAATCGATCGCTTCGTAGTTCGGGTATGTATACTTCTCTTTATTAATGACCAACTGCACCCCTTTTTCCTTAAGCAGTTGTGGCCGCATCTTTCCTCCCGGAAGCACATCGGCAATGTTTACCCCTTTGTTGCCTTCGCCAAATCCTCCTTCGATCTGGTTGGCCGCCGTCGCCCCTCCCCATAAAAAGCCTTCAGGAAAGCCTTTGTGCATCTAATCCATGGCCCATTCCTCCTACCGGAAACAGAATTGCAGAGGGAAGGGAACATACAGTGTCCGTCCCCTCTCCACTAGCTTACCACAGTTTGGTGAAAAGATTGACCGCTAACGCTCCTTGGCCGCCGTTTATATGGACAAAAACAGCGGCCGCCATCCACGCTATAGACAAAAAACCACCCTTACAAAGGGTGGTTCACATTTGAAGAAACGCGGATCGTTTGCCTTTTCGTCAACTCTTCATCGATGGTTAACAGCTCTTTTTTCTCCCAACTGACGAAGCGGTCTTCCCATAGCACATGGCACGAATGGTCATTGACTTCCAGCACGATTCCTCTGGCCCCATCGCAGGCGAAGACGACGCAATCCCCGATGTGGAACATAACGATCACCCTAACCGAAAGACGATCCCGTGACCGCCCCTCGGATACTCCCAGCGAATATTTCCGTACGGACAGCCGATGCGGCAGCTGCCGCATTCATGACACCCTTCATATCCGACATGCATCCGCGTTCCCTCCCATTTATACACGGCCGCTGGGCAGAAAATCGTGCAAATTTTGTCCGGGCATTTCGTCAGGCAAATATCGTGGTCAAGGACGTGAAGATGCGACCTCGTATCGGCATTAAAGCGGACTAAATACTGCTTTTCCTCAATCGTTGGCATATTCCCCATTACTTCATCACCTCCCAAACCTTCATCACATCCCGCGCCAGTTTCAGCTTCTCTTTCACCGAGCCAAGATCACGCCAAATGGTTTTCTGCTTCTCCCACTTTGAAGAGCCATCGACCGTAAACAGTTGGCTCGCCGCCCGGTTGAGCAGCGGAATGTACCGCTCAAAATATTGCGGGAACGAATCAAAATGGTGGGTCGCGTCTTTATACTTTTTCAAATCTTGGACGATAAAGCTTTCCATCAGCTTCAACCGATAGTGGTCAAGCATGCTTTCGGAAAAATCGTTGTATGTTTTCGCCATAATGATCGTTTCCGCGGCCAGGCGCCCGGATGTCATGGCCATATTCGATCCTTCACGGTGAATGGCATTGACCAACTGGGCGGCGTCCCCAACGACAAGCACGCCGTCACCGACGACTTTCGGCATCGAATGGTAGCCGCCTTCCGGGATCAAATGCGCCAAATACTCGACCGGTTCGCTTCCTTGGAGATACGGGCGGATCATCGGATGGTTTTTGACATACTCAAGCAGCTCATACGGTTTGATTTTATGTTTGATCAGCCCGGAAAGGAGCGTGCCGACGCCGATGCTTAAGGTGTCTTTATTGGTGTATAAAAATCCCGTTCCTAATATGCCTTTTGTCGCATCGCCGAGCAGCTCGATCGTGCATCCTTGCTCCGGCTCAAGGTTAAACCGTTCTTCGATCACTTTTTTATCGAGCTTGACAATTTCCATCACTGCGAGCGCGACTTCATCGGGCCGCCATTCGCGGTGAAACCCGAGCTGTTTCGCCAACAACGAGTTCACGCCGTCCGCCAACACGACGACATCGGCATACACCTCGCCATCCGGCCGGTCGGTGCGGACGCCGATGACACGGCCGTTTTCCACGATGCACTCCAGCGCCACCGTTTCACAAACGAGCAACGCCCCTTGCTCGACCGCCTTCTCGGCAAACCATTGGTCAAATTTCGCCCGCAACACGGTGAAGTTGTTATACGGCTCGCGCCCCCATTCCAATCCTTTATAACTGAACGTCACCGCCGACT
The DNA here is from genome assembly GCF_000445995.2 of Geobacillus genomosp. 3. GTDB lineage: Bacteria > Bacillota > Bacilli > Bacillales > Anoxybacillaceae > Geobacillus. The sequence goes on along the minus strand of NC_022080.4, from coordinate 795,628 downwards.
CTTTATCCATCAACATAAACCGCTGCTCAACGATCGGCCGCTCGAGGGGGGCCTCTTTATAAAACTCCGGAATGATGTCTTCCATCATTTTTCGGTACAGTACACCGCCCATCACGTTTTTCGCCCCGGGGTATTCCCCGCGCTCTAAGAGCAGCACATTCACCCCGGCTTTGGCGAGTTCATAGGCGCACGCCGTTCCGGCCGGCCCCGCTCCAACGACAATACAATCAAACTTTTCAGGCATGGCGGACCCCCTCCTTCACATCAACGGATGCTCTTCGTTTTGGCATCTCTTCTTTCAGCCGTTCGATTAGCAGCGGCACAATCTCCAACGCATCGCCGACAATGCCGTAATGGCACGACTGGAAAATCGGCGCGTTCGGGTCTTTATTAATGGCGATGATCAGCTCGGAATTTTGCATGCCGACGATATGTTGAATCGCACCGGAAATGCCGATGGCGAAATAAATTTTCGGCGTCACCGTCACCCCGGTTTGCCCGACTTGGTGATCATGGCTGATCCATCCGGCTTCGACGGCATCGCGGCTCGCGCCGACCGCAGCGCCGAGGACATTCGCCAGCTCATGGATGAGCTGGAATCCTTCTTTGCTGCCCATTCCTTTGCCGCCGGCTACGATGATTTCCGCTTCATCGATACGCGCTTTTTTCACCGTTTCCCGAACGACTTCAAGCACTTTCGTCCGCATTTCTTCCTCATGCAGCTCGATCTGCTCTTCAACGATTCGGCCAGTCCGCTCCGGATCGGGACGAAGCGCCTTCATGACTTTCGGCCGAACCGTCGCCATTTGCGGACGGTACTTTTTGCACAAAATCGTCGCCATAATATTGCCGCCAAACGCCGGCCGGCTCGCCAGCAACAACCCGGTATCCTCTTCAATATCCAAAATGGTCGTATCGGCCGTCAGTCCGGTCGGCAAATCAGTGGCAATGGCGCTCGCCAAGTCTTTCCCTGTCGGCGTCGCCCCATACAACAGCACTTCCGGTTTATACTTTTGACAACAGTCAAGCAAAGCGCGCATATACGGCTCGGTCCGGTAATGGGCAAAAATCGGGTCGTCGTATACATAAACGACATCCGCCCCATAGGCAAACAACGTCGGCGCGAGCGATTTGACACCGCTTCCAATTAACACTCCGCCAAGCTCGGTGCCGCGCTTATCAGCGAGCGCCCGCCCAGCCCCAAGCAGCTCCAAGGAAACCGGAGCCACCGTTCCGTCTTTCACCTCAATGTAAACCCATATCCCTTGATAATCGCTTACGTTCATGGCCATATCCCCTCCCTATGAACAGAAACTATGAATAGACCCTACCTTGTTTTTCCCTAAGGCGCCTTTACGATGGGAACAGCTCTTTTTTCGCCAGCATGATGGAAAGCAGCTGTTCCACTTTTTCTTCCGCCGTTCCTTCAAGCATCTCGCCGCCTTTCGGTTTCGGCGGTGTCCATATTTTTGAAACAATCGTCGGGGAACCTTTTAATCCTAACTGTTTGCGGTCAACGTTTTCCAAATCATCGGCCGTCCAAATCGTCGGTTGATATCGTGCGGCTTTGATCATGTTCGGCAAAGGGGCAAAGGAGATATCGTTAATTTCTTTCTCGACGGTGAATAAACACGGCAATGTCGACTTCACGACTTCATAGCCATCTTCAAGCTTGCGGTGGACGATCGCGTACCCTTTTTCTTTGTTGATTTCCACCACTTTGTTGACGCCTGTAAGCGGGGGAATATTTAAACGGCGGGCGATGCCTGGCCCAACTTGGCCTGTATCACCGTCAATGGTCATTTTTCCGCAAATAACCAAGTCAATCGGTTGCTTTCTTGCCATCTTTTCCAACGCTTTCGCCAGCGCATAGCTCGTCGCCAGCGTATCCGCCCCGGCGAACGCACGGTCGGAAATCATATATCCTTCATCAGTGCCAAGCTCAATGCACTTGCGGATCGCCTTCACCGCTTGCGGCGGGCCCATCGTCAGCACGGAAACAACGCCGCCGTACTTCTTTTTCAAGCGAACGGCTTCCTCGACCGCATGCGCATCATACGGGTTTAAAATCGCCGGAGCACTGGCGCGGTCGATCGTATTCGTCTTCGGATTGATCTTGGCGACCTTCGTATCCGGCACTTGCTTAATGCAAGCAACGATATGAAGCATACCTTCCCCTCCCAAATAAATTCTCTTTCTTTATAAATATTCTATCGCAATTATGAAATTTCTTGAAGTTTTCGACAGAAAATTTTCTATTTTGTTCAAAAACTTCTAATCCTGTCTGATAGAAACAAGCATTCCTATTATATAGATGATAAAAATGATATTAATATTGTTTTAACACTCAACTGACGCGATCCAACCAAAGATAAAACACTTTTTCAAAAAAATATACTCAATCACTCGCCGCCAGTGAACAAAACGAACGGCCGCTCCCTCCATATAGAAAGAAGCAGCCGTTCAAGGGGGAGTTCGCACCCGTTTCAAGAACATCCCGACGGTCATTTATGCGCCGCAGCCGGACGGTGCGGATGATTCGGGCGATGCATGCTTCCCATCCGCTCACGGAGATACGGCAATACCCAACGGTCCAAACCGTAGCGGCCCGCGTTCGCCCCAGCGACGAGAATGAACACCGTCAGCAGCACCATTTGCGGGTTCGTGCTCGTCGTGCCTGAAAACATAAAGGCGAAGTTCATCACCGCTCCCATGAGGGCGGCAAATGTCGTAAACAACCCGAGAATGAGTGCTAATCCAACGAGAAATTCGCCCCATGGCACGAGGAAGTTAAACAACCCGACGTTCGGCAGCGCCACATTTTCGATAAACGCCGCCCACCAGCTTTGCACGGCCGGGTGTTCGCCGGTCGCCTTCGCCAACGCTCCTTTCAAAAACCCGGTCGCATCAAAGCCATGCGTAATTTTCCCCCATCCTCCCATGAGCCATTCATACCCTAAATACAAGCGGAGGACGACCATCAACGCCGACGCCGTAACATGTTCGCGCAACCATTTGACCACCATTGCCCTTTCCCCTTTCGTTTTAAAAGATGTTCCTTACACTTTTATCATACTCCTTTTCCGAGCGGATGAAATAAGTTTGTTCACCATTTCACAATACGTTCAAAAAGTTATGGCCAAATGGTGAAAAGGCATGTGCGGCGGCAACGATATGAAGGGAAATGAAGCGAAAAAGAGGGACGTCCTTGCGAAAAAGCGATTTGTCGATTTCCCATAAGGTTGGAGAAGAACCCCGCTTTCCTTGCATCGTGGACTTCGAGTGGAGGGGCGGCAGCGCATCTTCTGTCCCGTCACTCCTGGCTGAGACTAACGAAGACAAGCCTATAGCTTGCCTTCGCCAAGCCTTCGTGTGACAGCCGAACACCGCCTCTTCCTAGGCGTATGTTAATCAAGGCAACGTTTTTCGATTTCGTCTCACTTACCGCGACTGTACAATCACCCCCGCAAAATCTCCTTGCAACACAACCTTTTCCTGTTGGTTTGTGCAGACAAACGATGCCGCAATCGCGATGCGGCCGTTTTCTTGCCGCTCGTATTTCCCGATCGTCACATCGCAACGGATCGTATCGCCCGTAAACACAGGCCGCAAAAACTCAAAATTCATCGTGCGGGCCAGGACATTGTAATCCCCACCCACCTTCGTCGGCAGCGTCGCCGTCAACAACCCTTGCACGACAAGACGCCCTTGTTCATCCGGCGTGACATGGTGAACTCCCCTGTCGCCCGAAACCGCTGTAAACTGCCGAACATCCTCGACCGTAAACGTCCGCTCAAACGTCATGACATCTCCTGCCTGTAAGGACATCAACCTCTCCCCCTTGCGGTTATACCATTTTATCTTATAATCAGAATATTATAACAGATTGGAAGGAGATTCAACGATGGTGGGACTTTTCGCTTTACTAGGTTGCATTTAACAAGGAAGTAGATACGACAATGGCGATCTAAAAGCAGTCCGCTCTCTTCCGGGGTTATGTTGCACTTTTTTCGTTCATACTATAATATACCACACCATTTTCACTTTACTTTCATTTTATTTGAACTTCATTTGAACTTTATTCTGAATCTTAGTAGAATGGAGGTGAGGAGGTGACATACATGACAACAGTAGCCGATAGGGAAAAAGCAGAGCGTTGGGTGCGACATCAAATTCAACAAATCAAAAACACTGCGCACCAGCACAAAGCAGAGGAGTTAGCCTCTTTTTTGAAATACTTAACGAACTTAATCGGGCGGATAGAACCACAAAAAACCGCAAAACTCTCTCCAGCGCTCGAACAATCACAAAGTCTAGAAGAACTTACTTCTTGGTTTGAACAGCTATGCGAATTTATGCTTGAAGCAGGAGAAAGTCATACGTTACCAAAAATGTACAAAACAAGTGAAGTGGCCAAATTCATGGGAGTAACAGTCGCGACTGTGAACAATTGGATCAAAGAGGGGCGAATTAAGGGCGTCATCAAAGAAGGAAAACACGCACACGCGAAAATCCCGGAAACAGCCATGTATAGGACATCATCGAATGAAGTCATGACAATCAAAGAAATCGCTAACCTCTATCAACAAGAACAAAAGCAGCGCTTGGTGCAAACGGCAGAACATGATGAGCTATTGGAAACCATTCGGTTTTTCTCGCAAAAATATGGCGGTACTTACGTTGAAACGCTGGTCAAAAAGGATGTGTTAACCCCACAGGAAGAGCGGGATGCATCGGAGTGGAAATATGCGTTGAAAAAGGCTGGTTTACTCAATGAGTAGAAGGCGGAGCCCATCTTCACGGGAACAGAGACAGGCAAAACTAAGAACCGGATCACAAACGAACAATTCCATTCCCACCACCTCCTGCCAACCAGCCAACGTTTTTTCTTTTCTGGAACGCGACTTTGCTGAAATTATCTTTGAAATTCGCGACGGCGGTGCAGACGGCCGTCTTTCAACAAAGAACTGTGCCAGAAAAACGATAATCTTTCGCAATGAGACGAAATTACATGTGACAGAATACGTGACCCCGGACGGCTGGATTGATTACTATTACTACGACTGGGTCACGCCGGAAGGGAAAACGATTCTGAAATGGCACTCAGAGCCCCATGACACGGACAAGCGATACCAAACCGTGACTGAGCCATACCATATTCATCTTCCCTCCTCCGAGATTTTGCACAACATGTATCGTCTATCAAACTTTGAACACCAAACGTTAAGACTCACATTTCGCACCCTAGCAGGGGAGAAAGAAAGGATTTTTTATTTCGTTTTTCAGAATAACGTTTCGACCAACACGACTAGCGATGGCAATCCTTTTTTTACCATCGCTAGTCGTTCCATATGACGTTACACGTAAATGCTCTCATCCATGCCCAATCCCTGCAGAATCCTTCGCTGATCAGGGGTGAGCGGTTTCCCTAGCCTGCGTTGGATTTGCCCATCCGGCAACTCCAACAGGACGACTCTGACATACCAAAACAATTGAAAAATCGCTTGTCCGGTCGGACGGGTCAGCTTGCGGCCTCCGGCGCCCTTTAATGGGCGTTCGGGTGTGATGAACTGACGCACCCGGCGCTGGAAGACGCGATAAATGGCCAAGGCCAGCAGAAACAAATAGCCCAACACCGCCACTCGTTCCGGTTTTTTGACGTAAATTTCGTCCGTAAAGAACGGATCTTTTAGGAAGGAGAAGTTCATTTCCACCGAGATCTGCCCTTTATACAGCTTCAAGATCTCTTGGGCATCCATGGGTTGGCCCTTCCATTCCTTTGGAACAGTCGTGACGAGGACAAACCGGGACGCTTTCCGTCTCGCCTGCTCCCACGCGTCTTGGTTGAATTCCACGCTCAGCCGAAGGGTGTACAGCGTCTCCATTTCCGGTTCCGCCCCTTTTTTCGGCCGTCCACGCCGTTTTTTCGGGCGCACGATCTCTTCGACGACGGCCTCCACTCGATGGAACCGGGGACGAAGGGATGCCTTCAAGGAGGCCAAGGCTTGTTCGGCGTCTTCCCGACAAGAGAAAGGATGACGCTCCCAACGGGCTTGTTCCTCGCGAAGAAGCTCCGCTTCTTTGGTTCGTTCTGTTTCGAGCGTCTTTCCTTTTCGCTGGTCGAGCGCACTCGATTCGACGACGATCAGTCGTACGGGCTGGCCTTCATATGTCGAGGCCGTTTCCCATACCCGGTACGTGGCGCCGTTTTTCTCGGCCAGCGCAAAGGGGGCGCTCCACGCCGAATCGGGTTGGGCATCCGCCTCCGAAAGCGCCGTTTTGACAATCCGGAGCGACGACGGCCCTCTCGTGATCAAAAAGGCGTTGGCGGCTTTCGTTTGCGCCAGCGTGTCCTTCGTCATCGCAGCGGAATCTGCCACGTAAATCCATTCGTCTTCGATCTTCGCTTCCCTCAGCTGCTCATGGACTCGCGACAACACCTCGGGATTCCACGTTTTGTCCGGCACGTTGCCGTCGTGCACGTCGCCGTAAAACGGAATGCCGTCCTCGTTGCCGATCAGGCCGAATCCGATCTGCTTTTGCCAGCGATGATGGCGGTTATAGCCATAGGTGATGTGCAACCCATCCGACGAATCGGATTCATACGCACCGTAAACCGTCTTGTCCGTCGTATCCGCGTGAAAGACACGGAGAGGGAGGCCTTCTTTCTTGTAGATTTGTACCAGGCAAGACGAAAGGACTTGATGGATATTGGCCTCATACAGCCGGTCCAAATGGCGAGCAATGGCATCGTCGTTGAACCAAGACGGATCCAATCCTGGCCGGATCAGCTTGGGCAAGTCGATGTCATGCGCCCACCGTTCCAAATGAACGAGGGCTTGCCGGCCGCTCAAGATATCCAAGAGAAGCAGCCCGACCACATCACTGGCTCGGGTTTGGCATTGAGGATCCACCGGAACCAGCCGGTCAATCAGCTGAGGGAGGCCAAGATCTTTGAAAATGGTACTTATTATATTCAAATAGGAACTTTCATAAATCGCCCGAATTCGAACGTCCATGATGGAAAAACTCCTTTGCATTCCTTGTGTGTCAAGGACCTATTCGACACCGGGATGAAAAAATCCTCCCGATTTTGGTCGAGAGGGTGCGAAATGTGAGTTAAGAAGCATTATTGAATTCATTTTGTTGTTTGATAAAATCATGTCTTCTTTTCATGGATATTTTCCTTATCGCCAAAAGAAAAGCTAATTCTTCGCCCGGACTTAATCCAAGTTCGACAGCGGCGAGACAAACGAATGCCTCTCAATCCTTGCCGCAAAAAGGATGAGAGGCATTTTGGCAAACTTCAGGCTTGTATCTAGGCGCAATGGGGATCTAAGGTCTCCGAAAAAGATTCGATCCCTAGAACCCCCGAAAAGCTGCACCTGTTTGGCTATCAGTTTGATTGTCCGATCACCGAAATCCTTCTGCGTGTTTCCACCATCTCCCGCAGTTCTTCAATAGACAAGTTCCCCCGATGCAACATGGCGTGACAATTCGGGCAGACCGGGCGCAAGTCATCAAACGGGTTCACCGTATATTGCTCGCCGATCTCGCTTAATGGAATGAGATGATGAACTTCGATGAATCCTTTGCCGATTTCTCCGTAAACTTCTTCAAAATCAAATTGGCAGACGGAACAACGGTAGCCGTGCCTTTGCAGACAAAGCCTCCGCGCTCTTGCATTTCGCTCATAGCGATTAACGGCAACCAGCTTTTTGCCCCCTTCACGCAACGGAATGTCCTCAAGCTCGCTCGGCAACAACGCCCCCTCTTCATGACGATCCATTTCTTGCTGCTCGTACCGCCGCACCGCCTCACGCAATTCAGGGCGCAATTGCCAAGTGTACCTGCCAGGATGTTCCTCACCTAAAAATGGAATGTTCCACCATCTGACTTTCCCTTCCCTTTCCATCGGAAACTGAACGTCAGGGTATTTTCGAACAATACGGTTTCCCAATCTTCCTACTTGAGCGTTTAAAGGAGAATGGCTCACTTTGTTTAAAAAACGTGCTAACTCTTTCCCCGATGCACGGCAATCAGGAAAATAATATAAAGTTCGAATCAGCTCCACATCTTCTCCATGAAAAACACTCGGATCATTTAACATGGCCAGCCATTGATCAGCCGATATCGCCAGCGGCTCGTCATAAATTTTCATCGTCATCCCCCACAACGCAATCATGATTGGATCAAGCGAACAGCATCACCGCTGTCCGCCTGATGAACACAATACTTCTTTTAACAACTCGACCGCGTGTTCGTCGTTGGGATCATTTGTGCCAAGTTCCCCGCGGAAGGCTTTGTGGAGAATGGATTGTTTCAATAAATCAAGTTTTTCTTCCACGGCCAAAACGAGTTGTTTTTCATTCTCCAATTTCTCTAATAAGCTGTCGAGTTTCTCGGCGATGCGTTTTTGTTCCGAAACAGGAGGCAGGGGAACGATAAGCTCTCCGATAATCCGAGCATTGGCTCCCGGTTGAGCGATTCCCTTTTTTACAATAGTGATCTGCTTCCAATACATTGAGCTTTTTAAATAATTCCATAGGTAGTATGGGTTCAAATTATCATTCGTCGTCAATCGAATTAAATAAGAAGCAAAAACAGAACAAAATGGCACGTCATTAATCAAAAAACTTTTTCCAGTAGTTGCTCCTGTTCTTGCAATAACGATATCTCCTTTATTCAGTTGATATTTCCCTAGTAGTTTCTTGTCTATTTTACAGTATGGGACTGCTTCCCAATCAACATTGTCATTTTGTATATCCGTTATACGCAGATACTTCGGTCCTTCCGCCAAAATCGACGATGCTGCTGTGTATCCATATTGCAATCTTCTCAAACATGATTTTAGCTTGGTCCACGTCCAATTCCCCGGCACCTCATAAGGCCATTGTTCTTTTGGAATAACGTCTTTTTCACTTAGATCGTCAGACATTGCTAATATACTTTTCTCGCTCGGGTCATTTGTCCCTAGCTGTCCCCGAAACGCCTTGTCCAAAACCGCCGCCCGTCTTCGCTCAATCGACTCCTTCACTTCCTCAATCAACCGCTTCGCCTCGTCAATTTTCGCAAACAGCCGCTCGATTTTGTCGGTGATGCGTTTTTGTTCGTTTAACGGTGACAGTGGAAACGGAAGGTTTGACATAGCTTTAGGGGAAATCCTAGGTAAATTTATTCCATTGCTATTTTCGTTCGCATATTTTATTACGTATGGTAACCCAAGAAAAATGTCTAGGAGTTTATTTAATACTAAGTATCGGCTTCGGAATACAATAATATCTGTCGAAGCTACCCCTTCAAAATCCACAACTGTATGTTTGTTGAGGTAGGGACGTAACTTACCATACAATACGTCCCCTTTTTTAAATACAACTTTTTTACTTTTTAACCCTTGTGTATCACCTACTTCAACGATGCCACCTCCACTGAGTAAATGTTCTAAACCGATATATTTTTCTGCCCCAGTTGGCTGAATTTGTTCTTTTTCCTGTTCAAATATAGCTCCCAACCTCACCCACACCCAATTCCCCGGTACTTCGTACGGCTGTTCGTCTTTTGGCACGAGTGCTTCTTCGAGCAGTTGTTCGATGGATGGTCGTTTCGCCTTGCTCATCGTTCCCACACTCCGGATTGTTCAGCGACTTTGAGCGTTTCGTTTTTCGTAGGTTCGTAGCGGGGCGAGTGTTCGGCCGCTTTCAATTCAGCGATCACGTCTTGAAGCAGCGAGATGGCAAGCTCCAGCTTTTCCACCGCTTCTTCGGCGGAGTCGATCGGGTCGGGCAAATTGTCGTAGACGGACAGCGATTCGTCGGCGATCAATCCGATGTCGAGCGTGTCGCCTTTTTTGGCGATGTCGTCGCGGGTGAAGACGTTCCACCGTTCGTCGTTGACTTTACGGCGGTCTTCTGCCGTGTAGGCCTTGATAAATCCTTCAAAATGTTCTTTCGTCAACGGATTCCGTTTACCGAAGGAAGGCATGTTCGTCCGTAAATCGTACACCCATACTTCTTTCGTATTGCCGACATCTGTTTTCCCGCGGGTGAAAAATAAGACGTTCGTTTTCACCCCTTGGGCGTAGAAAATGCCGGTCGGCAAGCGTAAAATCGTATGCAAGTTGCATTTATCCATCAAGTCGCGACGAATGTCGGCGCCAACTCCGCCTTCAAACAATACGTTGTCAGGTACAACAACAGCGGCTCGTGCTTTTCCATTCGGTTTTAAAGCTCTGTAAATATGTTGCAAGAAATTCAGCTGTTTGTTTGATGTTGTAAAGGTAAAGTCTGTTCGTGTTGCCCGCTCCCCGCCTTTTTTCGTTCCAAACGGCGGATTCGTTAAAATCACATCATAATTTTTCAAACTTTCACCAAGTGATGAGAGGGTATCGCCTAACAAGATTTCTCCATGAATATCGTGCAGCAACGCATTCATGACCGCTAAGCGATGCGTATCCCTGACAAGCTCCACTCCTGAGAAAGCTTTATATTTTTGGAACTCGATTTCTTCTTGTGACAAATCAAAATAATCATCCGTTTGCTCCCGAACATGACGGTCCGCCGCAATCATAAAACCGAACGTTCCAGCAGCCGGGTCGTGACAACGTTCTCCCGGCTGTGGATTCACAAGTTCTACAATAACATCAATAAGGACGCGAGGCGTAAAATATTGCCCCGCTCCTGATTTGACTTCACTCGCGTTCTTTTCTAACAGTCCTTCGTACAAATCGCCTAAACCTTCTTGCTTTGCGTTATACCAATCTAATTCATTAATCGATTGAATAATTTTTTCTAGGTTCTTTGGTTCTCTAATATTCGATGTCGCGTCCGTATAAATTTGTTTTAATAATTCATTTTCCTCTTTCCCTAAATCAAGTAACAACTGTTGATAATGCTCTTTTAGTTCAATCCCGTCTTTTTCTACTAACGAATCCCAGCGATATTTTTCTGGAATGATATATTCTTGACCGGTTTCTTTCATCATTTTTAAGAACAACAAATACGTTAGCTCTGTCACGTATTGATGATAAGTAATGCCGTCATCACGAAGCACGTTACATAAATTCCATAGCTTTTGGACGATTTCTCTGTTGTTCATCTACGCTTGCTCCTTCTTAGAATGATAGTTGTATAAGTTGTAATTAATTTCCCGAACGATGTGATCTAATTGTCCGTCGAAAATTTTATTTAATTGTTTAAAGCCTCCGTGGCTTTTAAATGGCTCATATTCAAACGCTTTTTCCGGATCTGGATGAAGAACATATTCTTGCAGTAATTGCTTTTCAATGCGTTCGAGCCATTTCTTTTGCACCGGCGGCCATGCTTTCATTTGGTAAATTTTTTTCATGGCGTTTTTAATTCGTTCTTCATGGCTAATGAGCGGGTCGCCTAGCGCTTGCTGGCGAATGAAGGCGATGATGTCCGCCGCGATGTCTTCGTTTTTCGCTTCACGCCATGCCGCTTGCAGTTTTTTCTCGGAAAAGCCTTTTTGGTCTAGTTCGAGCAGCAGCTTTTTCAGTTCTTCTCTTGTTAACTCGGTTGGTCGTTGGCAAACAATCATTAAAGCCGGGATTTTATTCATATTGTTGCGAATAAATTCGCCGAACGATTGCAAGTAGTCATCTGGCTTTTCCGCGTTTCCGTATCCGCGTTTTACCGCAATCAGTTTATCCTCATGTTTAGAAATATATTGCTTATTTTCCCGGTAGCGATTTTCATCCATATAACGGAACATCGACTTGTACTCTTTTAATTGTACAGGTAATTCATCCGGCTGCAAGCTTTTTACCCAATCGATAAACTCATCGACCGTTTTGCCACCGGACAGCACTTTAAAGTCTTGGTGCTGCCGATCGGACCATTTCCGCTTTTTCCGCTGGATTTTGGCAATCATTTGTTCTTTTTGATATTGAAGATGTTCCGTTTTTTCTAGCCCCTCTAATTCTTCGACTAATTGCGTCAGTGAAATATTCGGGCGCGTCACGACCGGCTTCATGCTTGTATATGGTTTTAAAGATTCATAAATCCCAACCGCATCAAAAATTTTAAAATGGTCTTTTTGGATTTCTTCGCATCTTCTCGTCGCGCGTCCTAACATTTGTTCATACAGAATGCGCGAGCGAACACGCCGTAAGAAAACAAGATTCGTAATCGCCGGCACGTCCACACCCGTCGTCAGCAAATCAACCGTAACGACAATTGTTGGATATTTTTCGTTTTTAAAACGGCGGATCGCACCGGAAGGATCTTTAATCGAACCGGTAATTTTCATCACCGCGTTGTCTTCGACTTCACCGTATAGTTTTTCGAACTCTTCTTTTAAAAGGCGAACGACTAAGTCGGCATGATCATCAGTGGCAGCAAAAATTAACGTTTTTCCTTCATCATCCGGAGAAATATATTTCGTCAATTCACGAATGATGACACGATTAAAGCTTTCCGTAATGACTTTTGTGTTAAACTGAGACACATCAATATTGACTTCGTCTTCTAAATACTCTTGAGAAATCGTTCCTGTCACCGTGTCATACACATCGACCGTTTCCCCTTTCGCCCACGTTATCCCTTCTTTTTTCAACACCGTTTCAAATTGATACGGGGGTTCATGGTCGACTAAATAGCCATCCACTACCGCTTCCCGGTAAGAATACGTGAAGACAGGCGGACCAAAGATCTCCGTCGTATGGAGTGCTGGCGTCGCCGTCAACCCGATGCGGACGGCATCAAAATAATCGAGCACTTTGCGGTATTTGCTGACATAGTCTTGATGATCCCTAAATTGCAGTTCCACCTCATCCATTTCTTTATCTAACGTATAGCCGCGATGGGCTTCGTCCACAATGATGCAGTCATATTGATCCACCGGCGGGATGTCTTCCGGGCGGTCGTTATAAAAAATTCGTTTTAGCATCCCTTGTACGGTAGCGATATGCACTTTCGTTTCGTCATCTGGTTTTTGATCGTACAACGATTGTAAGCTATAAATTTCGGTGAACGTATGGAAACTTTCCATCTTGCTTTCTTTAAAAGCACTTTCCGCTTGTTCCGCTAGCGCTTTTCGGTCAACAAGGAATAAAATTCGGTGAAACCGCTTTGCTTTGAGCAATCGGTAAATGAGGCCGATCGCCATTCGCGTTTTTCCTGTTCCGGTTGCCATTGCGATTAAAATGCTGCGTTTTTTCTCTTCCAGTGCTTTTTCAACGGCTTGAATGGCTTTCACTTGGTAAGGTCTTAATTTCAGATAACCAAATTTTTCACCACGCAAAAATTGTTCCGAACGTTCGATATCTTGCTCCAACAATTTTTTTAACCCGCGAGGAGTGTACCAACCTTGCAGCGGGCGTGGATGGTTCGTCGATTTTCGGGCATCTAAAAACCAAATGCCTGATTTTTGTTCGAGCTGTTTTAAATATGGCCGCCCATTTGTCGCAAAGAGAAATGGGACAAAGTAATCTCCCCACGGTTCATGGATCACTTCATCACCATGTCGAACGACTAATTTTGCATATTCTTTTGCTTGTTCAATGTCGGATGGAATATCTTTGCTGGCGCGTTTCGCCTCAATGATTCCCACTAGTTCAAGGCCAATAAATAGTGCGTAATCGGCGTAACCGCGTTTTAAAGGCCATTCCGCGATGGCCATGTTTCGTCCCTTTTCCGGACGAGCTCCTTTAGAAAACCGTAATTTTTCAGAGTCAGCCTCCCATCCAGCATCCCGTAACTGTTGGTCAATAAGAATACGGGTTTCTGCCTCTGTCAATTCAAAGTTAGCGACGGCGCGTTGAGAGAATTCACGTCGTTTTTGCTTTTCTTCACTGCTAATATATAGCTGTTCTTTCCGTATCTTTTCAAGCTCTGTTTTCAATTGAGCAAGCTTTTCTTCGTATGACTTGACGACATGATCCAACTCATCCGCTGATATAGATGCTTGTGGTGTCGGTTCAATATACTCTGGAGCTTGGAATGACCAATCGCCATACACTTCCATAAACCAAACGGCTATGCGGAACGCCATATGCAATAAAGCTTTTGCTTCGTTTACTTCTCCATAACCCGGATTATGTACCGCTTCATTCCCTTTCAACCGAATAACCGTAAATAAGTCATATATTTCTTTCGGGATAATTTGCTCGTAAAACAGAACTCTTAGACGTTCTTGCTGATCAGTTCCCCGTTCTTCCCGAATTTCTTCTAAAGCTAAAATATATTTTGTAATCGTTTCCGCAAATTTTCTCAACTCACTAATCGTCACGTTTGGATTTTGATATACATTCCGTTCCGCCGTTTCCCCAACACGGGCGAGAATTTCCCATTTTTCTTCTAAGAAACGAAAATTGTGTAACATATACACACCTCACCCATACATATTTCTCTGCGCACTCAGTCTAATACTTAATAAATATTTGCCAATACATTATTGCCTGAAAGAAATTATCATAGTTCTATTTTATCATGAAATTTACATTACTCTTATAGCACCATCAAGAATTTTGTGTAATGCAAGATAGATGGGGTGTCTCTGATCTGAGTTCGACAGCCACTAGGCAAACTTTTATACATCATCGCATTCCCTACTCCTTAAGAAACTCTATTATAACAACTTCAACTTCTTACCATCAGATGCAGAATAGTTTTTATAAATATATTCTGATAAAGCTAATGCATCGTCCTGTATTTTCTCCACATCCCATTTATCGTTGGATAAACGTCTCTTTGCAGTTAGCGCAATATTTCTATATCCTTTCTTTATTTCCCAATCATACGCAAAACTGACTTGTTGATTAGCTTCCATAAGTATGTCCCGGATTGTTTCAGCATGATCCTGTCTGCGTAGCCAGATGTTTGGCTCTCTTTGCCCATGGCCGTCACAACTCATAGAAGTATATAACCCGACTTTATTTAATGCAAATACTAGACTAGCAATGCCGCTATCCAAATCCAATATAGAGAGGTCATTGTCTGGATTATGATTCCATGCAACTGGGACTTCTTGTGGTCTGAAAACAGAAAACCAGTTCCATCCTTGTCGATGAAAAAACTCTATTTGCTGGAATAGTTCATCCGAAACAAGGGTATTCGGCTTCAGCCGAATCCCTTGTTCGCCAATGCTAACGCCTATTTGTAATGCTGTTAATAAACTGACCATTTCGATGAAGTTGGATTTTGAATACCATACATCCAAAACTAATTCTTCATCTACTACGTCCACCCAAAATCCTCGTCTTCTTAGACTATTTCTTAATTCAAGAAGAAGTTTCTTTTTCAACACTCATTCCCCCTGCTTTGTCATTGGTCGGATAAAAGCTCCGATGCCAAACTTTTGATAAGCATCAAAGTATTTTTGCTTCCTCTCTTCATAAGCTTTGCGAATTAATTCATCTGCTTCTTCCAGTTGTCTAATCATCTCCTGTTGCTGCTCAATAGGAAGCAAAGGCAACTCAATGGAACGAATATCATTTGGAGTTAGAACCGTTGCAATGGATCCGCTTTGATGAGCTTCAAAAAAGTATTGACCAATCGGACTTTCTAAGAAACGTTTGACGTAGACAGGATCGACTTCTTTCGTAGAATGAAGGCGAATGATAATAAACATATTCGATACTAAAATCGTTCCGTCGTATTCCGGAACAATGGCAATTTTCTGTTGGGTTCCCCTGCTTGACACTAAAATGTCCCCCGGCTGTGCGGTAACACGCTGTACATCTCTTGTTTGAATCGGAAATTCATCAATGGTTTCAAATCGTATTTCTCCATTTTCGATATCTCGTATTTGAATAACAGGGAATAACTCCCCGTCTGCACTTTCGATTTGTCTACGGGTTGGAAGATTCACGCCGCGGATGACCTCCGCAATATCCCCGATCTGCACAAGTTTTTCCGCTTCGCTTTCGTATTTTTTCTTATTAAAGACGATCTTGCCGAATTCTGTGTCCAGTTCCACATGAATGAAGTATAAGGATGGGTTTAAGTCCCAATTATTTTCGGCAATTTCATCTATAGCAACAATGCGTGAGTATTTTTCTTTGTTTTCATATTCCTCGAGCGTTTCAATGATTTTCTGGACATGTTTGGAAGTCAAATATTTCTGTGTTCTTGTCCGCTCATAATCCCCTTCGGCATTAATGAATTGCACTTTGCCTTTTTTGTGGCTTGGTTTATGTTTATTCAATAGAAGAAGCGCCACCTGAATACCCGTTCCGCTAAATAAATTGTTTGGAAGGGAAACAATGCTTTCGATTACATCGTCTTTTAATAAGATGGAGCGAATTTTTCTTTCTGCCGCACCTCTAACCAGTGTTCCAAAAGGAACGATTAATGCCGCTTTCCCTTCCTGATTTAAAGACGCCAATGCATGTAATATAAAGGAATAATCTCCTTGTGATTTAGATGGAAGATCATATAATTCAAATCGATGATAAGGGTCATTGATGGCAAACTCATATCCCCAATCTCTTAAACCGAATGGGAAATTCATCATAATATAGTCAAATTGCATCAGACGCCCATTTTCAAGCCATTTCGGGTCACGAATGGTATCACCTAATTTCATATCCCCCTGTTCTGGCAAGATATGATTGACAAACAAATTCAGCTTGCCAATAACATATAACTCCTCATTAATCTCTTGTCCATAAACAGTAATATCTTTTCCTTTGCCTTTAGCGTATCGGTAAGCATCAACCAGTATATTTGCAATTCCAGCAGTTCCGTCATATACGGATCCCGTGGTTGGCTTTAATGCCTGAATCATTAGCTGTGACAGACCATCAGGTGTGAAGTCATAACCTTTTGAGGACGCAAGCAGCTCTTTTATTAATGTTTCAAAAAAAACTGCCGTAGCCTCGCTATGTTGATACTCCGTTTTCGTTAATCCATATCGTTCAAGAAGAACCACTAATTTATAAAGAGTGGTTTCCTCGATGTTCTTGAATGTATCGTTAAGAAACACGCCAGAGAGTGAAGGCTCTATACTTTCAAGCATACGGTATAAAGATTGGATGGTCTCTTTTACATTTCCGCCGCGATTTTTAAGTTCTTCCCTTGTTATGATGTTTGTGAACTTCTCACCATATTTTTCATTCTCCATGGCAAAAAACAGAGTATGCAGCTTTAATAATTCGACTGTTAATCCTTTTTCCGCTTCAATTTCTTTCTTATTAAATTGATTTTCTAATTCATGAATAAATTGCAACGCTTTGTCGCGGCTCATTATTTTACCTCCTAATTTTTAAATAAAGTATTATTAATTCCTTTTTTAATTTTAATACAAAAAAGAAACTTCCTTATTCAATAATTCCATTGTCGCAAGGATTGTCTTCAAAGACATTACTCATTATTTAATGAAGTAACTTATGGTTGACCATCCCTGCGTTTTTAATATAACATACAATGAAATTTTTGTAAAGGGTATTTTTAATTCCTTTTTAGTTTTAATACAATCCCCCCAAAAAAGTAAAATTCGGCCATGGCAAGGGCGGCTTTCCTATGCCTTCTTTTTTGTCCCCGCCGCCCTTGACGACTCTTCCGCACCTTTGGCGGGTGTTGGTCAAGGGTGAATCCGGCTCCCAGGATGCCTCACGATGCTCAATGCGATGATCTGTATGGAGTTTTCATAGAACTTTTGACGGTACCTACTTCCACATTTATAGATAAAACTCTCAATCACTAACTAGGACTTAACTATTCTCCTGTATCTAATTAGGTTTTCAAAACCTCTAGACAAAACATTTTAACCCATTTTCTCTACTTTTTTGGTTCTTCAGATTAAGGGGTGAAAACCGTTAATTTCGGAATTATATAAAGTAGACACATACTGCGACATAGGGGGATTTTAAGAATTCTTTTTGATGTTACTGTCCAGCTTCTTTGAGCAATAAAAGCAGAATAAGCCAACAGCTAAACTCAAAAAGGCTGGTACAATGGCATAAACGAAGAAGATTGTCCAAATAAATAGGTATCCACTTATTGCAAATATAAGCCAACTGGTAATAAGTAAAAAACTAGATAAAAACTCTTTCATAAATGTCACCGTCCTAAGAATGTAATTTAATTCTATCATAGGACTACCCATAATATCGGAATAACTTGTTGCACAGTTCGAAAAAAATAGTGTAACAAAACACTAGGGGATAACTAAACCTAAATTGTATTCCACCAGATGATCCGAATACCCTTTTTTAAAGTGAAGAAAAAATAACATGGACAGTAGATGAGGTAAATCGATTTCTGAATCTGATTAAAGATAGCTCTATAGATCCCTTACCTTCTTGCGATTTTCACAGGAATGCGATTTGCGGCATACACATGCAACCATCTTAATGCAGCAAGGAGAAAATCCAAAAGTGGTTAGCGAGCGGCTGGGACATTCTCGCGTTGGTATAACTTTAGATTTATACTCACATGTCAGCGATGATTTACAAGAGCAAGCGGCAGAGAAATTTGAAAATGCCCTGTTAAAACAGAGTTAAAATCCTTTAGTTGACTAAAGGTGCAAGTTTTGTGCAAGTTTTTAAATCACGGAGATTGCAACACAATTGCCAATAAAACGAAAAAGCTTGAAACCCTTGATACGCAAGGATTTCAAGCCTCTCATTTTAGTGATTCCGACTGGGCTCGAACCAGCGACCTCCACCCTGTCAAGGTGGCGCTCTCCCAGCTGAGCTACGGAATCATATTTTGCTGTCCGCTATCGAACACATTTTTTATTATATAGACGGGCCTATACATTGTCAACAACTTTTTTTAAAAAAATCGCTGTTCATGTTGAAAAAGGGGAAGAGGCCTTCCCCGTGAACTACCCGCCACCTACGCTTTGCTTAAAGGCAGGGCTTCAAGCGACTCGTGCTTGTTCGCCGAACGGCAAGCCGCACACAAGGACCCTTTACGCTTCCCTTCGCTCCGAAGATGTCCGTTCTCACCATCTTCGATCATATTCGTTGGCGAACGCCACCCGACATTTCTCTCCCACCTGCTCACTCGGTTGCCCCCTTCGCGTTCCTTGA
Source organism: Geobacillus genomosp. 3 (assembly GCF_000445995.2). GTDB lineage: Bacteria > Bacillota > Bacilli > Bacillales > Anoxybacillaceae > Geobacillus. Next base: position 776,631 of record NC_022080.4, on the reverse strand, counting down.
GGCGGGAGACTTCTTTCGGAAATCTGTTAAAGAAACAGCCCGCGTTTGAACGGTTCGAGCAAGAGCGGAACATAGCGGCGGCGGGCGGTTTCGTATTGGGCGATGATGCGGTGTTGTTGGTCTTCGGCAAAGGCGACGGTTTCAAGCAAATCCGTTTCGAGCTGCGGGCTTGCGGTCGAAACGACGCAACGCTCAAGGCCGATGGAGGCGGCGAAGTCGAACACTTTGAACCGGTAGCCGAGCATGACGGCGGGGACGCCGGCGGCCAGGGACAGGACGTTGGCGTGGAGTTTGAAATTGACGGTGGCGGTGAACGGGCGGAGAAGGTGCAGCAGCTGTTGTTCGTTGTATGGCGCACGGTCGAAGGTGACGCGCTCGGGGCAGTTGATTTTCCGGTATAGCCGCTCGCAGGCGGGGCGGTCGTTCGGCCAGACGGTGTACAAATAAATGCGATAGCCGTTGGCGATCCACATTTTCGCGGCGCGGGCGAGGGTGTCTTCGACGAGCGCTTCGTTTTGGCCGAAAAGGCGGTTGTATGTCGTCCCCCAGTTGAGGCCGATCGTTTTTTCTTTATTTGGCGGTTCAGCTTGGGCAGGCGGCGCTAACAACAGCCCGGGATCACCGATGACGCGGACGTTTGAAGAGCAGGCGCCTAGCGTTTGCAATGCCGCTTCGCTGAGCGGGCCGCGGATGCCGGCGAAGGCGGCCGCGGCGAGGACGGTGCGGAACCGCTCGGCGTCGTTGGCGGAGAAATGGCTGCCGAGCGCGGGGTTAGCGCCCGCAAGCAACGCGGCGGTCGCGCTCGGGCCGATCCAGTCGATGCCGCTTCCCCATATCCATATTGGTTTTCCCGCTTCATGCGCCTCATGCAACACGGCCATATACCCCGGCAGCAACAGCGACCCGCCGCCGAGCACAACAGCGTCGTACGGGCTAATGTCTTTCCAGTTGACCGTAGGTGTGGACGGCGTGATGCGGACGTCGGGGGCGTATTGGCGGGCATAGGCAGCAAAAAGGTTCCATAACAGCTCATCGCCAACGTTGTGAAAGCCGAGCCAGCCGATGTACAGCACATGTTTCATCATCACGATTCCCCTTTCAATAAGGATGCATAGACGTCAAGCACTTGATCAACACACGTTTTGATATAAAACTGCTGCCTTACCCACTCCCGCCCGGCCTGGCCGAGTTGCTCGCGATCAGACGATGAAGAAAGCAGCCGTTTTAAATCTTGAGAAAGAAGATAGCGGCTGCACCCTTGACGCGAGCCGTGATCGCCGAAGTAACATTCCCACGCTTCGGCGTAATGGCTCGGTTCGACAATGCCGAAGTAGCCGTGGTTGCCGGCGGCGAGCACCGGTTTGCCGCATGCCATGGCTTCTAAAGCGACGCGTCCGGTGCCGACGACGGCATCAGCAAGCGAGTAATAGAAAGCCATATCGCGTTGTTCGCCAACGAGATGGAGAAACGACTCGCGGCACGTTTGGTGGATAAGGCGGACTAGGTTTTGCGCGTCGGAAAAACGCGGGCCGTCCCCGACCACGACGGCGTGCAAGTTCGGAAACAGCCGTTTCAAATCTTTGCACGCTTTTAAAAACATGAAACAAATCCCAGCTTTCGCCCAGGCGAGACGGCTGCTGTAGACGATGACCAAAGCGTCGTCCGGGATGCCGAGCGCCTGCCGCCCTCCGCAGCCGCGCGGGGCAAATTCGTTCATATCCACGCCGTTTGGGATGAGAACCCGTTTGGAAATGAGCGGGGCAATATGCCGCTCGACCGGCGGGCTGACAGCAATTGCGGCGGAGGCAAGACGAAGCATTTCTTCCAGCTCGGCGGGCGGGTAGTACGTGCCATGGGCGGTAAAGACGACCGGAATGCCGCGGCGGCGCGCCGCTAATGCGGCGAGGATGCCGGATGGGGTTTGATGGGCGTGAACGATCGAGATGTTTTCCTTCTTCATCACCGCTTCAAGTTGCTCAATCAGCTGTTGTTTCCGTTGTTCATCTATATCGATCGCCGTTGGAAAACCGATAAGGTGCAGCGGACAGCCCACTTCCCCGAAGCGGTTGGCCAGCGCCCCGCCGCGGGCGGCGACAGCAACATGAACACCGCGGGCTGCCATTTCCTTCGCCAAGCTGAAGGCGTGCGTTTCCGTCCCGCCGAAGTCAAGGCCATCAAGCACGAGAAGTACGCGCATCGTCAGCTCCCTCCCTTCTTATAAAACTGGCGCGAGCGCTGTTGCGGATGGCTGCGGTAGTAGTACAAAATGTCAGGCAAATTTTCCACTTCCAGCTTGGCGTTTAAAAATTTGACGATAAATTCATAATCTTCTGCCCCGTGAATCCGCCTTGTCGGCCCGCCGAGTTGGTCAAACACTCCGCCGCGAAACATGATCGTGCCATGGCAAATGCAATGTTTTCCTTCCGCATAGACGCGGCGGATGTCGCGCCCGTACGCGAGCCAGTTGGCGGGCGTCTTTTGCTCGAAATGGCCGTCGGGAAAGGCGGCGTAATTCGTGCCGACTAAGGCGATGTGCGGGTGCCGGTGTAAAAAGGAAAGTTGTTTTTCAAACCGTTCAGGATGGGAAATGTCATCAGCATCGTGGACGGCGATATACTCGCCTTGGCTTAAAAAATAACCGACCGTTAACGCGCCGGCAAATCCGACGTTGCGCGGGAGCTTCAGATAAACGATAGGGAAAAATGGGGAATGTTCGTTCATCCATCGTTTCACCGCTTCTTCGCTTCCATCGCCCGATCCATCGTCGACAATAATCGCCTCAAACTGGCGATACGTTTGCTTGATTAGCCCATTTAGGCAGTCTTCTATATAACGCGATGCGTTATAACACGGAATGACGACGCTGATGAAGTCTTTTTTTCGCTCTGGCGCCATCAGCAATCACCTCATTCACTATATATCCATTTCTCTTCTTCATCGTGAGAGTCGAACGCTGATTTTTTTGCAAAACAGTAGAATATACCCCCTCCTTTCTATCTTTTTTCCTATCGTTCATCCACCGTTTCTCCTGACAAAAATCGACCGTTTTCCCTACACCCCAATTCAAAAAATCGTTCTTTTTTCTCCGGATATGCACCCGTGTCGAATGAAAGAATCGCGCATAACGTAGTTAACGAACGAAAGAAAAGGAAGGAGGAACAGGCGTTGGGCCATAAACGTTTGCGTGAAGTAGCGAAAGAGTTGAAAAAGATCCGCAAATGGCTTGAAAAGCTAGACTTGGATGACTCTACTGTTGAACAGATTGTCTCTTTATTAGAAGACATCGCCGATCACGGAGGCGACACCGAACGGATTTTGCGCCGCATTCTTGACGAGGAGCAGGAACAGCGGGCCATTTTAGAAGATGAGCGGGAACTGTTGCAAGCCATTTTGGCCGAGCTGCGCACAGGAGCGCCACCCGTGGAAGATATTGGCGACGAGCTGGAGGACTTAATTGGGGAAAGGGTGGAAATCACAGTCAATTTCGGCCCGGTGGCCGGCACGGTCATCGCCGTCCGCACTGATTATGTCGTGCTTGAAGATGCGCTCGGGCGGTTCGTTTATGTTCCGTTTGCCAGCATTCAAGCCGTCGCCCGTTTGGACTGAAAGGAGGGAGGAAACGATGGACTTTGCGGCCACATTCGAAGAGCAGCTCCGCCGCCTCATCGGAGAGACGCTCCAAGTCGCGACGGACAACAACTTGATTGAAGGACAATTGACCGACGTCGAGGACGGAACGATCGAGATTCAGGCGGAAGCAGGCGGATATGAGCGGGAAACGCGGACAGTGCTCATTCCGCTGACGGCTGTCAATTTTGTCCGGGAAGTGTAGCGGGCGGCTCCCGCTTGGCTTTCCCTGACGGAACGACGACAACGAAGGTATGCACCTAAAAGCGGTGCATACCTTTGTTGTTACCGCGCAGGGATGGCCGATGGCCGTTCGTTGACATATGACAGCGCCTGCTCGAAATCGGCGATCAAATCGTTCACATCTTCCAGCCCGACGCTCAGCCTCAGCAAGCCGTCGGTAATGCCGCGGCGGAGCCGTTCGTCTTTCGGCATGGCCGCATGCGACATTTTCGCCGGATATGACAAAATCGACTCGACGGCTCCGAGGCTGACAGCAAACACGGGCAGGCGGACGTTTCGGACGAACGTCCGGGCTGCGTCTTCATCGGCGAGTCGGAACGACAAGACGGCGCCAAACCCGGCCGCCTGCTGGCGCTGAACCGCATGGCCCGGGTGGTGCGAAAGCCCCGGATAGTACACCTCTTCCACTTTCGGGTGGCGCGCCAAATACTCGGCGATGGCTAGGGCGGATTCGGATGACTGCTTCAGCCGGACGTGGAGCGTTTTGATGCCGCGCAGCACGAGCCAGGCGTCTTGGACGCCGAGGATGGCGCCAAAGGCGTTTTGCAGCTTGTAGAGCTGTTTTCCTAATTCCTCATCCTTCACAGCCGCCAGCCCGGCGACGACATCGCTATGGCCGGCTAAAAACTTCGTCGCGCTATGGAGGACGACGTCGACGCCAAGGTCAAGCGGCCGTTGCAGCGCCGGCGTCATAAACGTGTTGTCGAGAAACGTCAAACAGCCGTGCGCCTTCGCCAGCTTGACGACGCCTTGAATGTCGGTCACTTTTAACAACGGATTGGACGGCGTTTCCATATAAATGACTTTCGTGTTCGGCCGGATGTTTTCGGCCACGGCATGCAAATCGGTCATATCGACAAACGTATGCTCGATGCCAAACCGGTTCAACACTTCCGTGACCATCCGATACGTGCCGCCGTAGACGTCTTCGGTCACAACCACATGGTCGCCTTTGGACAAAAGCAAAAACGCGGTCGAGATGGCCGCCATGCCGGAGGCGAAGGCGAATCCGCGCACGCCGCCTTCTAAGGCGGCGATCGCTTCCTCAAGCGCCTCGCGCGTCGGGTTGCCGGAGCGGCTGTAGTCGTATTTGCCGAACGCGTCGAAATCAAACTGATGGAACGTGGAGGCGTGCTGGATCGGCACACTCACCGCTCCCGTTTCGCGGTCGACTTTCCATTCGTTATGGAGCAGTTTCGTTGAAAACGACCATTCCCGTTCCATCGCTCACACCTCTTTCATGTTTTTGAATGCTTGCGCCAGGTCGGCGATTAAATCATCGGCATGTTCGATGCCGACCGAAAAGCGGAGCAATCGGTTGCAGACGCCGTTTTGAATGCGGATGTCTTCCGGAATGTCGGCGTGTGTCTGCGTCGCCGGGTACGTGATGAAGCTTTCGACTCCGCCTAAGCTTTCGGCGAACGTAATGAGACGCAAGCTTTTTAAAAATCCGTTCACCCACTTCTCATCGGCAATCCGGAATGACAACATCCCGCCTCTTCCCGGATATAGGACGTCTATGACATCTTCATGTTCGCGCAAAAACGCGCTGATGCGCTTGGCGTTTTCTTCATGCTGGCGCATCCTTAGCGCCAACGTTTTCATCCCGCGGATGAGCAGCCACGAATCAAACGGCGACAACACCGCGCCGATGGCGTTATGGTACTCGGCCAACCGTTGACAAAGCTCCTCGCCCTTGGCGACAACAAGCCCGGCCAACACGTCGTTATGGCCGCCTAAGTATTTCGTCGCGCTATGGATGACGATATCGGCTCCTTCTTCAATCGGACGCTGGAGCACCGGGGTGTAAAACGTGTTATCGACGATCAACAACAGCCCGTGCCGCTTGGCGAGTTCGGCCACGGCAAGGATGTCCGCTTCCTGCATGAGCGGGTTGGTTGGCGTTTCCAAGAAAATGGCTTTCGTTTTTTCCGTTATCGTTTTTTCCACCGCACTAGGATCAGTGAAGTCAACGTAATGAAACCGAAGACCGTATTTGCGCCAGCCGCGCTCAAACAGGCGGTACGTGCCGCCGTAAAGGTCGGCCGATACGAGAAACTCGTCTCCGCTCTCAAACAAGGCGAGCACCGTCTGGATGGCCGCCATGCCGGAACTAAAGGCATAGCCTTGGTCACCGCCTTCTAGCTTGGCGATCGCCTCTTCGACGATTTTGCGCGTCGGATTGCCGGTACGGATGTAGTCAAACCCGGTCGACTCCCCGATTCCGGCATGGCGATAGGCGGTCGAAAAATAGACGGGCGGGTTGACCGTCCCGGTCACCGTTTCACTTCGGTTGCCAATTTGCGCCAACAATGTTTCCAGTTTCTCCATCTCATCTCTCTCCTTCTGCTGAAAAATTCTCTCGTGGTCAAACGGCCGACGGCCATGACGCCTAAAGCGCACCGCTGCTTGTCTCGGCAGCCGGACACCTCGGCTCCAACACGCCTCACCGGTCGGCGGAGCGGCCGCCTAAACAAAGGCAAATAAAAAAAGTCTTCTAAGAAGAAGACTTTTCCATACCCATGGTCATGCTTCTTCTTATCTTCCGAATTGAATGCTCAATTCGCTGGATTTAGCACCTGACCGGTTTCCGGCTGGTTGCTGAAGCTTCGCAGGGCCAGTTCCCTCCGCTTCTCTCGATAAGAACAGAACGTATATTTAATTTTGTTAATTTAGTGAACTACCCACTACCTACACTTCGCTTAGAGGTGAGGGCTTCAAGCGACTTGTGTGTGTTCGCCGAACGGTAAGCCACACACAAGAACCCTTTACGCTTCCCTTCGTTCCGAAGGTGTCCGTTCTCGCCATATTCGATCATATTCGTTGGCTAACGCCAACCGACATTCATCTCCCACTTTCACTTCACTTAGAAGTGGGAGACTTCTTTCGGAAAGATGTTAATTTATTAAAAAATGTAACGTATTCCGGCCGTTTTTGCAAGTCATTTTTTTGCCGCTGCCAATGTTCGGCAAATTCGCGAAAAATTCGCGCTCTCCATTAACATCTTTTCGCCAAAATATGTTACAATAACAGGTGAACTTATTGTGTTCATGGAGGATGGTCATGGCAGCCGCAGCAGGAACGATGCGTGATTATGCGCTTTACAGCGGGGAGCTTCAGGAGAAAATTGAACTGCTCGTGTATTTGCCAAGCAATTTTTCTCCGCTTCACAAATATTCTTTACTAATCGCTCAAGACGGCAAAGATTATTTTATGTACGGAAAAATCAAAACCGTCATCGAGACGCTCATGGACGAAGGAACGATCGATCGGACGGTTGTCGTCGGTATCCCGTATCGGAATGTGAACGACCGCTACGAGAAATACCACCCGGCAGGGCAAAAGCACGAGGCGTACATTCGTTTTTTAGCCCATGAACTCGTTCCGTTTTTGGATCACGAGCTGCCGACCTACCAAATCGGCAAAGGCCGGGCGCTGATCGGCGATTCGCTCGGCGGAACGGTCTCGTTGTTAGCCGGGCTGTTGTATCCGCATACATTTGGAAACATCGCCATGCAGTCCCCTTACATCGATGACTCGGTGTTGGCGCGTATCCGCGCGTTCCGCGATCCGTCGCTTCTTTCGATTTATCATTCCATCGGCGCGGAAGAAACAGCCGTGAAATCAACGGACGGCCGTGTACGCGACTTTATTACACCAAATCGTATGGCACGGGACTTATTTATGGAAAAACGGTACGCCTACACGTACCATGAGTTTGCCGGCGGCCATGCGTGGACGTATTGGCAGCCTGACGTGCCGAGGGCCGTATCCGCTCTTTTGTCGCTGTAAACCATTGAAATACAACCATCTAAGGAGGGAAATCGGGATGAAATACGGCATTGTATTATTTCCGTCAAAACGCATTCAAGACTTTGCCAACTCGTACCGGAAACGGTATGACAGCCATTACGCCCTCATTCCGCCGCACATTACGCTGAAATATCCGTTTGAGGCGGATGAGGGGCAACTGAAAGAGATGACGAAAGAGCTGCGCCGCATCGCGGCGGAAACGGAGCCGATTCCGGTTAAAGTGACGAAATTCAGCTCGTTTTACCCGACAAGCAACATCATTTATTTGAAAGTCGAGCCAAACGATGTGCTTGAGCGCCTCCATCAGCATCTGCACAGCGGCTTGTTTGCCGGAAAGCCGGAGTTTGTGTTCGTGCCGCACATTACAATCGGCCGCGATTTGCCGGGTGCGGAATATGCCGATGTTTACAGCCAGCTGAAGCTGCAAAACGTCCATTTTGAAGAGACGATCGACCGGTTCCACCTTCTTTACCAGCTTGAGAACGGGTCATGGACCGTCTATGAAACGTTTGTCGTCGGAGGAAAGGAAACGGTATAACATGAACATCGCCATTGGAACAACAAAAGATCGCCCCTTGTATGAGGACGCTTTGCATGTCCGCCGGCTCGTATTTATTGAGGAGCAAAATGTGCCGGAAGAGGAAGAAATTGATGCATTTGAACAAGAATCATCCCATCTCGTCTTGTATGATGGCGAAAAACCAGTTGCGGCCGGACGGCTTCGCTTGATCGGCGAAAGCATCGGCAAAGCGGAGCGCATCTGCGTTTTGCCGTCTTACCGCGGCCGCGGCGCCGGCCGGATGGTGATGGAAGCGTTGGAGCGGCTCGCGAAAACAAAAGGGGCAAAAAAAGTGAAACTGAACGCCCAAACACACGCCGAACCGTTTTATGAAAAGCTCGGCTACGAGACGGTATCCGGGGTGTTTATGGATGCCGGCATTCCACACGTCACGATGGTGAAATCGCTCGAATAAAAGGGAGCTTGCGCGCGCACAGCTCCCTTTTGCTTATTTTTTATTGTTCAGCATATTGGCGATCGTATTAAAATCAATTTGTTTGCCGCTATGGACGATCGTTTTGACGATCTGGTCTTCGAGTTCTTTCGGCACTTTTCGGTTGGCGATTTGCGCCACCCGCTTCACCACTTGGCGCACCGTTTTTTCATCGTTGAAATTGGCGTTTTGCAGCGAGTTGGCAAGCTCGAAAATGTCTTTCATGTTCACGCCTGTTTTTTTCTCAATGTTTTTAAAAAATTGCTGATCCATTTTTCTGCCTCCTTCTCCCTGTATATCGTATGACGCCTCCCTAAGAAGGTGCATCAAAGGGGAAAGAAAAAATACGAGCCGCTCCGCAGCGCCGAAACGGCCCGTATACGATTCGTTTTTTCCGTTAGCCGACAAATGCCGCGCCGACAATAATTAACAAGATGAACAAAACAACAATCAGCACAAAGCCACCGCCATAGCCAAAGCCGCCATAGCCGTAGCCATAGTACGGAAATCCGTAGCCGCAGAAGCCCATCCTCGTGCACCTCCTTCTCCGTTTACTGTATCGTATTCACCGGTCTGAAGCGACGTATGGGCGCACGCGTCATTTTGTCAACCAAATAGGCGGAACAGCTCGGCAAACTCCTTTTCCTTTTTCGTAAACCACTGCTCGATATAGCCTAAATTGCCTTGCACGCTTTTTAAAAACCCGTTGTTGAGTTTTTCGATTTCTTGCAGCTGTTTGTTGAAATCATTCCCCCATTGTTCAAACAAACGAATGAACTGCTCATGTCCTTCTTTTCTTGATGCAACCCACGCTTCGAGCGCTTTTTCCAGCTCTTTGCTCACACCTTTCCCCCCTTTCTTTCTGTTGTATGCAAAACCGGTGTCCGAAGGTGAAGGCGTTATCGTTCTTTTTTTCCTGCACCATATGGTAAAGTAAAGATGAACGATAACATGAAATGGGGGAAAAAGGCATGCAAAACATCGAAACGAACGATCAGTTCACGGCGGCCATTTCTGGCAGCAAACCGGCTGTCGTCAAATTTTACACAACTTGGTGTCCTGACTGTGTACGCTTGAATATGTTCATCGATGACATCATCCGCGATTACGGGCAATACGACTGGTTTGAGATCGACCGTGATCACTTTCCGGAACTTGGCGAGAAATACCAAGTGCTCGGCATCCCAAGCCTTCTTGTGTTCCAAAACGGAGAAAAAATCGCCCATCTGCATAGCGCCAACGCGAAAACGCCGGAAGAAGTGCGCGCCTTTTTGCAGTCGCTGCCTTCTTAGCCGCCTCTTCCCGGTCCATTTTGGAGCGGACACTCCCCGGGCGGCATGAATGCAGTCATTTTCGGATCATTGTTTTTTCCGTCTATACGGTCATAAAGAAGAGGTGTCCCGGTACGTTGCCTGGGACACCTTTTCGATCACAGAGCGCTTAATATTCGATCTCATCGTAATCTTTCGGCTGGCGTGTCAATTGCGGATCATCGAACATAAATTCAATCGAAATTTCCTCGTCGGTCGTCCGCGCCCGTTCGGGACGGCCATCTGTTTTCAGCTGAATTTGGATTTCCTCGTCCGTTGTTTTTGTCCGCTTATTTTCCATGATCTGATCCTCCCTTACCGCTCATTAATTTCGCAATAACGGCTCGACCTTTTGGATGAGCTCCGTCATTTTCGCTGCATTTTTTTCATAGACCGCTTTCGCCTCTTGCGAATCGGTTTGCAGTGCATACAATTCGAAGTCGGCTTGCACTTTTTTCATTGCCGCCAACAACAACTTTTTCTCTTGCGGCTCCGCCACTTGAATTTTGTCATCGTACAAATCAATCGTCAGCTGGCCATAGGAATCGACTTGGGCGAGGAAGACGTTTTCGACCGCCACCCCTTGTTTGTCAAGCTGTTCTTGCAGCCAGCCGCGGCCGAGCCCCATCGTCGCAAGCGGCTCATCCAAAATCATGCCGTCCATAATGACGGTTTGCGGCTCTTTTTCCCGCGGCGGGTTCGGAAATACATCGCCGACCGTGAGCGGCTGTTTTTCCCGCTTCAGCAAGACGTTGAGATCGCCGTTTGGTTCCAACAAGGCAAACTCCACGTCGGCCACACGAAACACGTCTTTTTTGCGCAGCTGTTCAAGCAGCTCGTCGACCGTGTATTTTTCCCTCTTTAAGTTTTCCTCTAAAATTTTGCCGTTTTTAATCAAAATGGTGGAATTCCCTTCGACAAAATCGCGGAACTTTTTATTGCGCAACGAAATGCGGGCGGCCAACACCGGAATGAGCGACCAAATTAAAATGCTCGTGATCCCTTCCTGAAGCGAAATCCCTAAATCGACGGACATTGTTCCGGCGATGTCACCGACCGTAATGCCGACAATATATTCGAAAAATGACAGCTTGGCCAATGGCTTTTTGCCAAGGATGCGAGTAATGATAAACAGTCCGATCAAAATACAAATGGAACGAATGGCGGCTTCTAACCATACAGGCATGGATCATGCTCCTTACTTTCCATGATATTGCGGCTCCTCAAACTCGAGCCGGCCAACGCGATCTTTCAGTTCAGCGATGATCTCCTCGGTTGTGAGCATCGCCTCATGAAACGTCCGCTGCGCTGTTTCGTCCTGGGATGTAAGCGCCAACTGCTGCAACCCGGCGTGAATCCCCTTTAAGCTCGCTAACGTTTGTTTTACTTGTGAAGCAACGGTCATATACGTCCCTCCTATCCTTTCGGGCGGAACAAAAGCGCCCCGATAAACCCGAAGACGATGGCGGCGGAAATGCCGGCGCTTGTGACTTCAAACATGCCGGTCAACACGCCGACAATGCCGTGTTTTTCCGCTTCTTGCATCGCACCGTGGACGAGAGAATTTCCAAAACTTGTGATCGGAATCGTCGCCCCGGCTCCGGCAAAATCAATCAGCGGCTCGTATAACCCGAACCCGTCCAAAATCGCCCCAGCGACAACAAGAATCGTTAATGTATGGGCGGGAGTCAACTTAAAGACATCCATTAAAATTTGTCCAATAACACAAATCAACCCGCCGATGACAAACGCCCAAAAAAACATGGCCAACACGCTACGCCTCACCTCCATACTCGATCGCCACCGCATGAGCGATGCACGGAATCGTTTCGTTTTGCTGAAACGACAACGGCGATAATAACGCCCCTGTCGCCACCGCTAAAATGCGCTTCAGCTCGCCGCGCCGCATCCGCTTAAGCAAATGCCCATAAATGACGACAGCGGAACAAGCCGCTCCGCTTGCCCCGGACAGCACCGGCTGACCGTCGCGGTAAATGAGCAACCCGCAGTCTTGATAGCGCTCCTCATCGAGCTCAATGCCGTGCTGACGAAGCAAATCGAGGGAAACTTGGCGCCCGATTCTTCCTAAGTCGCCCGTAACAATCAAATCGTAGTGCGATGCGTCAATTTGCATATCGCGCAAATGCGCTTCAATCGTATCGACCGCCGCCGGCGCCATCGCCCCGCCCATGTTGAACGGGTCGGCGAGCCCCATATCAACAACACGGCCAATCGTCGCTGCCGTCACGCGCGGTCCGTCTCCTTTCGGACTGACGATCGCCACCCCGGCTCCGGTCACCGTCCATTGCGCTGTCGGCGGCTTTTGGCCGCCGTATTCGGTCGGATAGCGGAACTGTTTTTCAACAGCGGCGTTATGGCTCGATGCGCCGGTCAAGATATAGTCTGCCCCGCCATAGTTGGTGATAAAAGCGCTGAGCGCCAACCCTTCCATCGACGTAGAACAAGCTCCAAAAACGCCGAGATACGATGGGCCGAGCGTCCGGGCGGCGAAACTTGTCGGCGTCATTTGGTTAATTAAATCGCCCGCAATCAGAAATTGAATTTTCTCCTTTTCCAATCCGGCTTTCTCCATTGCTTGAAACGCGGCTTCCTCAAGCAATACACGGTGCGCTTTCTCATACGACTCCTCGCCAAGCCACAAATCTTCATGCAGCAAATCGAAATCCTCAGCGAGGCGGCCGTTCGCTTCAAACGGCCCGCCGACGGCCGCTGTGGCAATAATCGCCGGCTTATTGGCAAACACCCACGTCCGATGCCCTTTTAACATTACAATCCCCCCCATTGTATGGCGATCGTTTTAATGAGGGCGACGACAAACGCGGCAAATGTGCCGAACAAAATGACGGAGCCGGCGAGCTTAAACATGTTCGACCCGACGCCGAGCACAAATCCTTCTGTCCGGTGCTCAATGGCGGCGGAAATGACGGCGTTTCCAAACCCGGTTACCGGCACAGCGCTTCCCGCCCCGGCGAATTGGGCGATCCGATCATAGACGCCGAGGCCGGTCAAAATCATCGAGATGAACACCATCGTCGCCACTGTCGGATTGCCCACCGTTTGCTCCGTGAAATCGAAAAAGTACATGTAAAAATACGAGATCGCCTGCCCAATTACACAAATGATTCCGCCGACAAGAAACGCGCAGGCACAGTTGCGGACGATCGGGCGCTTCGTTTCCCGTTTCTTTTCAAATAAGTGGTACTCCTGTTGAACCGGAGTTAACTTTTTCCGCTTTTCATTCGCCATAGTGACACCTCTTATGTCTGCTCTTTGCTCAACTTTTCAATGCGTCCGATTTCCCGGTTGACCTCTCTCCCATCCCAGCGTTTGTTGACCATCTTTGTTTTTAATTGCTGCGTTTTCCAAAAGATTTTCAAGTCGCTTGAGGAGATCACCTTATAGCCGGGAAACATCTGACGCAATCGGTCTTCAACGTCTTTTTCGATGTTCTTTCGGTTCCATCGCTGCATATGGGGAATTTGATACGCAACAAGCAGCCGGTCCCCGCTGTTGACCGCCACGACATCCCGGATGTCCTCGCGTCCGCGCAAATAAGCGGCAGCCCGCTCGGCCGGCCCTTGATCAAGCCTGGCTCCTTGTGCCGTCCCGGATGTTTGGGCCCGCATCAAATCCGCTCCTTGCAGCGATTGTTTTTGTTCAGTTTCCTCTCTCGCGCAGCCGCTGACTACCACGAAGGCGGCCATAGCTGCCAACCACCATTGTTTCATCGCCATCAACCCATTCGTTTTATGTATTTCTGTCAAGCGGGGAAAAGGTTGGCGTGCCGCCAACCTTTCCGCCCGAACCGCAACATTTGTCTCAACAAATGTTACTGTTGTTTATATTGTGGCTCTTCGTTTTGAATTTCTTGCACGCGCGAGTTCACTAAATCGATCACCGCTTGAGTTTGTTGGGCAGCTTGTTGGTAAAGCTGCTTCGCCGCCTGGTTTTCTGTTTGCAGCGCAAACGTTTCAAAGCTGGCTTGGGCGGTTTTTAGTCCAGCTAACGTTTGTTTTACTTGTGTAGCAACAGTCATGATTCGTGTCCTCCTTGTGTGGTGTAAAATTGGTGGTGACACTGATTAGAATGGTTTTTCGCCGTTAAATTATAATTGTCATTTACTGTAAAACAATCCACCTTCCTTTTCGCTTTTCAGACGCAAAAAGGGCGCCGTTGCCACAGGCGCCCTTGCCGTTTATGACTTTTTGTCGGTTTTGTCAGAATAACCGCGGCCGAGCGATGGGTTGTTTAAAATGCCGGCCATCACCAAAATGCTTAACAGCGCATGATACAGCTGCTCGTATTTGCCAAGATCGATATCGACGCCGAACGTCTCAAGCGCCAGCGCGGCAAACGACCCGACCGCAAGCCAAAGCCCGTAATTTTTAAAGCGCTCCACCGTTCATATCCCCCATTTGCTTCATGGCTAAATCCATGAGAACGGTCTCCGTTCCCCTTCGTCCCGATCATGATCCCCCTCGTCGCGTCCTTCTTCATCCCGTACATCTTCGATGGCTTCGATCTCAGCATCAGCACGATACGGGAACAGCCATGGATCGCGAATGCGTCTGCGCGGCACAATCACGACGTCATCGGCGTGAATGATCAGCTTATCGACGTGAATGACTTTTGCCTTTTTTCGATCTGACATGCCTAGCCCCCCTTCCTTTCGCCTAGTTGCACTGTTAGACTATGCAAGGAAAGGGAACGGAGTATAGGCGCCTCTCACGGCCTCTTGCTATTTCTTTACAATCGGCGGTCGGCCGCAACCGCATCCTCTCGGACGCCGCACGGGCTGAGTTGTTGAGGAAAGCACCCATGTCGTCGGTTTCGGCGGCGTTGGTTTCATCATGGCTTCATCCCCCTGTATAAAAAATGTATGGCTACTGCTATTGTATGGTCATGTAGGCCAAGGGTGCCTCTCATTTTTCTTTGCTTCGCTCCGGGCGGGGCGCAATAGCGTTTTCTTGCCTTAGTGTATGGAAAAACCAACTGTCCGGCCGTTCTTCCTTGTAGGCATCGCCCGTTTCTTCCGGTTGCGGTCGTTGTTGCAGCTGACGGCGAAGTTCGTCGTTTTGTTTCATCAGCTGTTTGATTTGTTCGTAGCGCTGTTCGCTTTGATACGCTAATTCCCGCAAGACAATATTTTCCGCTTCCACCTCTTTCAACCGGCGCTCTAGCTCGGCAATGTGTTCAATCAACCGTTGTTCATCTACTCCTCTTTTCTCCGTATTGATCGTCCCTTGTTTCTCTTTCATTCGTCATCTCCCCCTTTGTTTCGTCTCTGGCATGCGCGTGTCGGCAAAAAATCCGCATCTGTCCCAACACATTTACCCATGTCGTTCATAGTATACAGTAGTCCCAAACCATCAGGCGTTGGGGAATAAATGAACGATAGGAGGAACGAAGAAAATGGGCCATTATCACCGTCGCGATAAAGAAAAAGTATGCATCCGAACCCGCAAAGTTTACGACTGGGTAACGCGTCAAATTGATGTACCGTTACGAAGCTTCAGCGGCGACGATTTGGAAATGATTTTTCCACAGGCCAATTGCCAGCGGGAAGGAACAATTTGTGAATTTTTGTCAGGGCAAGCTATGGACCCACAAGCGTTTACGATCCGCTGCTTCTTGACTGATGCTGAAGGAAACCCGATCGACCCAGTCGTGGACCAAAACGCGTTGATTTGCCAGGAAATTACGCAACCAAACGGCCGGCAGCCTGTAAACGTCACCCTTCCTTCTGGTGAAACCGTAACGCTGCAAAAAGTCAAGGCGCTCGTCAAAGGACACGTCGTCGTGCAAATCGTCAGCCCGACCGGCATGGTCATTTGCCAGTCGTCGCCAATTCCGTTTGCCACGGCGCAAACATTCATCTTATGCGCTCCAGAAGGCACGCAGCTCAATTGCCATATTTCTTTCTTCGAATGCGACACGAGCCTAGTTTGCACGGACAACTTTGCCCAGCTCGACGTTTCCATCACCTTGTGCCTCGAAGTCCAAATGGAAGCCGATGTCAAAATCGAAGTCGAAGCCCGTTTCTGCCAGCCGCGGGAAGAACTGGCTGAAGCCGTGCTCTGTCCGACGAACAAATTCCCGCCGCAATGCCCGGACGTATTCCCGGCAATGTAACGTCCTGCACCGTTCAGGCTGTTGTTCTTAACAACAGCCTTTTTTATATGGCATTTGCCCGCCGTGCATACATAAGATAAAAATGGAAGGGGTGGAAAGCAAGTGAAAAACACGAACGATGACCAACACCTCCGCCTGCAGCAGCTAATCATCCACTACCGATCGGAAGCTGCCTCATGCAAGCAACAGTTGCAGCAACTTGAAGCCGAACTAGCCAAGGAAAAAATGCGCAGCTCCTACTGGAAAGAAAAGTTCCGCGAAGCAGAAACGGTTAACGTGGAAACGTATGAGAAAAAAATCGCTGCCTTGGAACGCCAACTTTTGCTGTACGAAATCGCTTTGGAAGAGGCGGAACATAATCGCTCCGAATGGAAACAACCGACCGCCGAGCCGGCTGCCTCGGTGTTGGCGCTGTTCCACCATTCTGTTGTCATTCCACCGCAGCTTGACGAAGAAGACATAACCGTAATCGGCGATTTCATCATTCGCAACAGCGGGACAACGCCGCTTCACCATCTCATTGTCTGCCTCCGTCTCTCGCCGCCGAAAACGGCGGTGCTGAGCGGAAAAATTGTGCTGCCGCAAAGCGCCCGGGCTGAACAAGAACGGCTTGCCGCAAGCGGCGGAGAAAGCTGGACGTTCACACAAGAAAACTGGCGGGAAAAAGTGCGGCAAAACGGCGAATATTGGATCGCCCCGCTTCATGGCACCCCGCTTGAACCCGGGGAAGAGAGGCGCTTTTCCCAGTTTGAAATCGCCGTCCGCCCGTCCGATAGCACCCGATCGTTGACTGTTGACGGCTTTGTGTATTGCGCCGAATTGCCAAAAGGCGTTCCCGCGGCCAACCATATCTCCATCCAATGGTAAACGGTTTGGCCTTCGTTTCGCGCCGCCCGGCGGCGCGCTTTCTTTTCTTGGCCGGTCTGCTCTTAGGCCAGCTTTCTCCATCCAGGCGATCAACAACGCCCCCATGGTGGTGTCCCTTGTAAAGCCGCTATGGGCTTGCGATAGCTTCCATGTCCCTCTGACTGATCACGGTGTGGGTGGACGTTGCCTCTTTATGACAGCCATTTGCCGACGACGGTCTCAATGAGTGCTGCCCCTCCGGCAACGGCAAGCAACACGATAAGCGGTTGAAAAACGGACGGCCAAAGCATGACACCGGCGTAACAAAACGCTGCACACCATATTCCGGTGCACCAGTGGCAGCTTAGCAGTTCGCCGATCCAGCGCCGCAGTCCACCGCCCTTCAAAACAAGAAATACTTCTTTTCTTCCATCGGGAAGCTCCTCTTCAACCCATTCATGGAAAGGCCGGCGCAGCCAGTTCGTGATCGCATCATACACGACAAGTCTCGTCAGACGGAAGCTGGCCAAACAAAGAAGGATAAACGAAAACGGACCATCCATATTCCTCTCCCCTTTCCGCTGCCATAGTGGCCAAAAGGGGCACCTTTTCCCCTTCGCCTCATCTAGCGGCGGGCGAATTCGTCTTCGTGCGGACGTTTACCCAAACGCTCTCCTACGCCAATCATATGATGGAGTATAGGTTTTTAACACAAGAGACAAGAAAGGAGGCGACATGATGTATCATGTATTTTTCGACCGGCGGCCGGCCCGCTCCCGCCTTTCCCATGCTCTTTACAACCAACTGACCACCTTGCCGCCCAACACGGAAGTGAACGTGCATACCGCCAACGAGACGTATTACAATGCGCTTTTTCTCCGTTTCGAGCCGCAGACGAACACCGTTTCACTGTTGGTTGACCGTTTTTATGAAGACGGAGGGCGTCCGCTCACCCTCAATGCGGCTGCGATCACCGCCATTGATCTCCCTGCTTCCATGCGGCCGGCTCCGTCAACGAATTCAGATGACGAAGACGAATAAACGTGGGAAACAGCGTCGTCGGCTGGCGTTCGCACAGCGCAGCCGGCGCTTATTTTTTGGCGATGGCGTTTTCCCATCGGTTAGTGCGCTTGTCTATACCAACTCTCTTTCTTTTACATACACTTTTACTAATCGACAACTGCGCTAGGAGGAACTGACTTTGGCTTCGAAACGATCTCGTCTGTTATCCGACGTTTTAAGCGTTTTAAGCAATTACGGCCTATCGAAAACCGAGACTGATATCATCGGTGAGCTGAAGGAGGAAAAGGTATGGCTTGTACAAAACAAAAAAACGGGCAAACGGTATGTACTCAAGCGTCTAAATGAGGATAAAACCAATTTCCCCATCTTGCTTCATTCCAAACTGTATGAAACAGGCTTTCATGTCCCGGAAATTTTCCAAACCAAAACAAAACAATATTACGTTCACCGAAAAAACAGTTATTACTATTTGATGGATTATATCTCCTTAAGCGAAACAAGACCCTCTTTCCGGCAGCGAATTGAAGGGCTGGCCCGCTTCCATGCCGACAGCCTGTTTCCTGACTGGATCGGCTCCCACTCCCCTTCCTTTCCGAAGTCGAAGGAGGTGTTGCACGCACACCGTCAAAAAGTCGCGCAATTGCAGGAGATGGCGAAGGCTGCTAATGGAACTGCGCTTTCTCATATAATGAAACAGATGGCGCAACTGGCCAACCAGAGCTACGTACTGCTTGAAAAAAGTGATTTAGCCGACTTTTGCCTTGAGGCAGCGGAACGAAAAGCCATTTGCCATGGAGATTATAACAGCAACAATCTTTTATTAGCGGAGAACGATAACGTGATGATGATCGACTTTGACCGCGCCTACTACGGCCTTCCGCTTGACGATTTTCGTTTTTTGCTCATTTCGTTGACGAAAAATCCAAAAAACGATGTAATCAAGAGACTTGAGCCATTATTTGACCTGTACTTCTCCATCTGCTCGCTGTACGCTCCGTATAAAAACGTCTACTTAGCCGACGCCATGTTTCCGCACGTGTTTTACAGCGAAATGGCCATCGTTGAAAAACGAAAGCAGACGGCAAAGAACCGCTCGTCTTTAGACTTGCTCACCCGTCTCGCCGAGCAGGAAACGAAAAAATTCGCTTTTTTGTCCGATTTATTCAAAAGCGAGGGATCAAGAACATGAAACAAACGATCGCCCACTTTATCCATGAAAAAATGAAAATTAACCAACGCTTTATTTACAACCAAATGGTTCATCTAAAAAAATATCGGTCGATCATTATCGGATCGTTCGCTGATGACGGCAGCCACCCGTTTCCTCTTGTTAATTATTATCACCTCAACGATATCAACAATTTCGGCCGTTTCGTCAAAGAACAAAATATCGTAGCCATTCATGCTCATCACGGCAAACACGCCATTGAAATTCTCCCGCTTTGCATCACCCATCGCATTCCGCTTGTCGTCAGCATCCGCGGCCGCGACGGCTCCGCCAAAGGCAACAGCCTGCGGCGCAACCAAAAGCGGTATAGCCTGCTCAAGCAGCACGGGGCACTCTTTCTCCCCGTCTGCCGTTACCTAGCCGATGAACTTGTTACGCTAGGGTTTCCATCGGAAAAAATTCATGTTCTCTATGGCGGCATTGAACTCGATTTATTTCCGTATCAGGAACGGACGATCCCGGAACATGGGGACATCGTCATTCTTTCGATCGGCCGGCTCGTCGAGAAAAAAGGCTTTTTAACGCTCGTGCGCGCTTTTCAACGCGTGCACGCGAAACATCCGCGCTGTCGTCTTCGTATTATCGGCAGCGGTAAAGACGAAGAAAACATTCGCCGGCTCGTCAACGAACTCGGATTGACCCCATTTGTTGAATTGCCCGGGGCTATGGATGCAGCCGCTATCGCGCAAGAAATGAACCGCGCCCACCTGTTTTGCCTAGCGAGTGAGACAGCCTCTGACGGGGACATCGAAGGCATTCCGAACGTGCTGAAAGAGGCGATGGCAAGCGGGCTGCCGGTCATCTCGACGAATCACGCCGGCATCCCTGAATTGATCGAACACGGACGCACGGGCTACCTCGCACCGGAAAAGGACGACAAAGAGCTAGCGAACGGCATCCGCTTTTTTCTTGAACATCCGGGACAGATTCCGTCGTTTACAAAACGGGCGCGCAAAGTGATCGAACAGCAGTTTGACGTCGCCAAACAAATTAAAGAGCAGGAACGGTTGTACGATTGGCTAAGAAAAAAAACCAGGTAGTCTTTACCTGGTTTTTCCTGTTCCGAACGGGAACTCCCCCGCTTCCAAGCGCAGGCATAGGCGGGGGAGCGTTCAACGTTCTTTCCAAACGGCCGAAAGCAGTGACATGTAACCGTCAGCCGTCCCGATGTCAAACCGTGTTCCGGCGATGAGTTTCCCTTGGCATCCTTCCTCGGCCGCCAGGCGACGGATCGCCTCGGTCAATTGAATTTCTTCTTCCCCGGGGCTTGGCAGCGTTTCTAAATATGAAAAAATGGCCGGTGTGAACACGTAGCGGCCGATGACAGCCAAGTCGGATGGCGGATTGGTTTTTGGCTTTTCCACCATGTCGGTGATGCAGTACGCGCCATTGTCAAGCGGCTCGCCGCGGATCACGCCGTATTTGTGCAACTCGTTTCTCTCCACTTTATTTAAACCGACCACGCTTTGTCCGCACCGCTCATAATGCTCAATCAGCTGACGAATGGCCGGAACCCCTTTATGCAAAACGATATCATCGGGCAGCAACACGGCAAACGGCTCACCGCCGGCAAACGACTTGCCAAGCCGGACGGCATCCCCCAATCCCCTCGCGTACGGCTGGCGCGTATAATAAATTTGGCCGGAAGGGATAAACTCCTCTTTTAACAAATGTGTCTTGTTCCGCCGTTCCAAAAACGCCTCGAGCTCTAAAGAGCGGTCAAAGTAGTCGACGATTAAACTTTTCGCCCGCGAGACAATAATGAGCAGCTCCTCAATTCCCGAGGCAAACGCTTCTTCCACAATATATTGGATCGCCGGCTTGGCCCCGACAGGGAACATCTCTTTCGGGATGACTTTCGTCACCGGCAATCCTCTTGTCCCATACCCGGCCGCGGGGATGATCGCTTTTTTAACCATGACTTCCCCCCCTTGTCTTCTATATCTTTATCGTATTCGCTTCCAAATGGCACGGAAGGTTGTCCATGGAAAATAGGCCGTCTGATTTCCAGCGTTTTAGGCGCTTGCCATGTGGCAAACAAAGGTTGTCCGTTAATACGCTATAAAAGCCGGAGATTTCGCGAAGGAGGCCTATTAGCATGAACATCTGCATCATCGGCGCTGGCTACGTCGGACTGACCACCGCAGCCGTCCTTGCTGAACTTGGGCATGAGGTGCATTGCATCGATCATGATGAACGGAAAATCCGTCTGCTCAACAACGGGAAAATCCCGTTTTATGAGCCGGGGTTAGAAGAGTTAATTACAAAAAACTGCAACTATTTAACTTTTAGCGGCCGCTGGGATTATATCAAACGGGCGGCCGTCATTATCATTTGCGTCGGCACCCCGCCGCGGCCGGACGGCAGCGCTGACTTGCGCTATATCGAGGCGGTGCTCGACCGCTTAGCCGCAACGATCGAATCGTACAAAACGATCGTCACGAAAAGCACTGTCCCGCCGGGAACGAATGAATGGATGCGCGCTGAGCTCGCCCGGAAAGGGGTGAAGCCGCATTTGTTCCGCATCGTATCCAATCCTGAGTTTTTGCGGGAAGGATCAGCCGTTTATGATATGCTTCACCCGGACAAAATCGTCGTCGGCCTTGAACCGGACGACGATCGCTCGCTCGCTGTCGTGCAGTCAATGTATGCCGGCATCGATGCGCCTTACGTTACGACAAGCCTAACCGGCGCCGAACTGATCAAATACGCCGCCAACGCCTTTTTGGCAGCAAAAATATCCTTTATCAACGAAATGGCACGCATTTGTGACGCATTTGCCGCCGATATCAACGATGTCGCCCGCGGGATCGGCTTCGATCCGCGCATCGGTCCACATTTTTTGCAAGCCGGCCTCGGCTATGGCGGCTCCTGCTTTCCGAAAGATGTCAAGGCGCTTGAACATGCAGCGCGCTCGCGCCATGTCGAACCGCATCTGCTGCGCGCAGTGCAGACAGTCAACGCCACCCAGCTTGACGTTTGTTTCAACAAGTTGAACAAAGAGCTGGCCCCGTTAGGCGGCAAAAAAATTGCCGTACTCGGCATCGCCTTTAAGCCGAATACAGACGATACCCGCTTTTCTCCTGCCGAAGCGCTCATCCGGCGGTTAAGTGAGGCGGGCTGTATGGTCGCCGCCTATGACCCGAAGGCGACGCTGCCAGCGCCGCTCGCCAATGTCAGGCAAGCACAGTCGGTGCACGAAGCGATCCAAGGGGCCGATGGCTTGGTCATCGCCACTGACTGGAAGGAATTTTGTACGCTTGACTGGGCAGAGGTAAAAGCGATCATGAACGGAACACTCGTCTTTGACGGTCGAAACTGCTTGGACCGCCGCGCTGTCGAAGAAAGCGGTTTACGCTATATGGGGGTGGGACGGGGATGAACATTCTCGTTACCGGAGCGGCCGGATTTATCGGCTCCCATTTATGTGAAAAACTGCTCGAAGATAACCGACACCGGGTGATCGGCGTTGACGGCTTTATCGGCCCGACACCGGCGCCGCTCAAGACGAAAAACGTCGCCCCGCTGCAATCCCATCCGCGGTTTACATTCGTTGAGACCGATTTACTGACGGCCGACTTGTCGGTGCTGTTAGACGGCGTAGAAGCGGTGTACCATTTGGCCGGCATGCCCGGCGTGCGAACGAGTTGGGGAACGGACTTTGCCGCCTATGCAGTGCATAACATTTCTGTTACACAGCGGCTGCTTGAAGCGTGCAAAAACTTGCCACTCAAACGGTTTATCTACGCTTCGACCTCGTCCGTTTACGGCGAGCAAAGCGGCAAGCTGTCTGAAACACTCGAGCCGGTTCCGCTCTCTCCGTACGGCATCACGAAGCTCACTGGCGAGCATTTATGCCGCGTCTATTTCCGCGAGTTCTCCGTGCCGGTCGTCATTTTGCGCTATTTTACGGTTTATGGCCCGCGCCAGCGCCCCGATATGTCGTTCCACCGCTTTATCCGCCAACTGCTCACCGGCCAGCCGCTCACCGTATTCGGCGATGGAACACAGTCGCGCGATTTCACCTATATTTCCGATTGCATCGCCGGAACAGCAGCCGCGCTCGAACGGGATCACGTAGTCGGGGAAACGATCAACATCGGCGGGAAAGAACGGGCATCGGTGAATGATGTGATTCGCTTGCTTGAAACGCTGACCGGAAAAAAAGCGACTGTCCACTATACACCCGCCGCCCGCGGGGAGCCGAAACAGACATGGGCCGACTTAACAAAGGCAAGGCAGCTGCTTGCATACGAACCGACCGTCACGCTCATCGATGGGTTGCAAAAAGAAATTGCCTACATCCGTTCGTTATACAAGGAGGCCCAGACATGAACATCGCTTACGTCTGCACAGAAAAGCTGCCTTCGCCGGCCATAAAGGGCGGTGCCATTCAGGTGATGATTGACGGCATCGCCCCGCTCATAGCCCGCCGCCATGAACTGACCATTTTTTCCGTAGCCGACCCGCTCTTGCCCCCCGAAGAGACGGACGGAAACATCCGCTATATCCGCTTTCCGAAGCTGACATACGAAGCCGATGTGGCGCGTGAGCTGGCCGCAAACTGTTTCGACGTCGTCCATGTGTTCAACCGCCCTGCGCCGCTTGTCAATTACAAGGCGGCGGCGCCGCACAGCGCCTTTGTGCTGAGCCTTCATAACGATATGTTTTCGCCCTTGAAGATCACGGCAGAGCAGGCGGAGCGGGCGCTAAACGCCTGCACCTTGCTGACCGCTGTCAGCGAATACATCAAACGGACCGTGACGAACCGTTACCCCATCGACCCCCGGAAAGTAAAAGTCATTTATTCCGGGGTCGATCTTGCGCAATACATCCCCATCTGGACGGAAGAAGGCCAGCGCATCCGCCGGGCAGAGCGCCAAGCGTACGGGCTTGCCGATCAAAAAGTCGTGCTGTTTCTTGGCCGGCTCAGCAAAACAAAAGGGCCGCACTTGCTTATTCAATGCCTTCCATCCCTTTTGACGCGCCATCCTGAAGCCGTTCTTGTCATCGCCGGTGGAAAGTGGTTTAGCGACAACAGCCGCAGCGAATATGTCGATTGGCTGCACGAGCTGGCAGCGCCGCTTGCGGATCGGGTCATCTTTACGAATTACATTCCGCACAGTCATATTCCAAAACTGCTCTTAATGGCCGACGTGTTTGTGTGCAGCTCGCAATGGCACGAACCGCTCGCCCGCGTCCATTACGAAGCGATGGCCGCCGGCATTCCAGTCGTAACGACCAACCGTGGCGGCAATGCCGAAATCGTTCGCCACGGACAAACAGGCATCGTCATTAGCGACTACGCCAACAGCCAAGCGTTCACTGGGGCGATCAGCTATATGCTTGAACAGAAAGAACACGCCCGGTACATGGCCGAGACGGCGCGGGCTATGGTAGAAGCGAACTTCCAATTTGAACACGTGGCCAGGCGCCTTGAAGCCGTCTACGAAGAGGCGCTTGCCACTCATCGGCG
This sequence comes from Geobacillus genomosp. 3, assembly GCF_000445995.2. Classification (GTDB taxonomy): domain Bacteria; phylum Bacillota; class Bacilli; order Bacillales; family Anoxybacillaceae; genus Geobacillus. The sequence goes on along the minus strand of NC_022080.4, from coordinate 751,920 downwards.
GCAAACAGCCGGCCTCTAACTGCCAAAGCGCTTACGAAAAAAGAAAGGATGCCTGCTAGCTGCGCGGCATCCTTCTCTTTATCCGATTGTAAAGATGTTTCCCTTTTGATGCCCCCTTCCTGCTTTCGGTTGGGGAACAAGGGCGGAAGAAATGGCAAACGAGACAGCCATGCGCCGCTTGGACGGTTTTCCTCTTTCTTGTTCTGCCGACTCATGTTGTGTTGGACGATTGGCGGCGACCTGCTTCCTCGATGGCTTCAGTTGCCCGTTTTCCCTCTCCTCCGTCCGCCGCTCCTGCCTTTCCTTCGCTTTCTGTTTCGGTCGGCTTTCTTTGTTCGGCTTAGCGAGACGCTTTTCCTTTTTGCGTCCTGCAATCGGCGCGAGCGGGACAACTGCTTCTTGCCCCTCTCCGGCCAGCTCGACAAGGATGGGCGGCAAGTCTTCCACTGTTTCCTCTTCCTCCTCGGCACCAAGCAACAGTTGCTCAAAAAACTCGTTATCTTCCACCCATCCCCATCCCATCGGCCCGGGCGGGGAAAAACGGAACGACTGTAAATCGAGCTTTGGAATATGGCTCAATCTCTTACACCTCCTTTACAAAAGCGATGGCAACGGTGTGCGGCGGAGTGCATCTTGTTTTGTCCGCTCAACCGTGATGACCGTCTGCAGCTCCCACATATATTTTTCATCTGACCAATTGTCTTTCGCCCCTAAATAATATTTGCGGGCGATGGAGGCAAACAAGTGCGGAAACAACAGCTCCGCCTCGAGCAGCCTGTACTGTTCGTCGGTGAGTGGATGGGCCCGATGGTACGCTTGCAGCAGCCGCGCGGCCAAGTCTTCATCCCACACCGCCATCTTTTTCATGACTTTATGAAGCAGCACTTGGATGTCGCGCACCGGCAAATCGATGACGACTGCCGGGAGATAGCGCATCATCATCGTCTCCTCCGTTTCGACGAGATGTGACAAAGAAATATCTTTATGAATAAACCCTGTCCACCGGTCCGGACCAGCTGTCCATGCGGCGTACGTATCGCTTTGTAGTTGATCGGCCGCTTCCTTGCCCGCAGCGAGCATCGCACCAGCCATCTCCGAAAACAAGGCGGAAAACGGATCATCGATAAACGAATCAGCCATTTTTTTATAGCCGGACAGCTCTTGCAGCTTCCATGTATACGCCTTGGGCCACTTTCCGAGCCGGTTTCTCTTTTTCGTCTTCGAACTTGGCGAAAACTGTTGTGAGGCGACATGGAACAAACCGAGAAATTCGAACACATTTTCAAGCTGTTCAACATCGTAATAGCCTACTTCCTTGCCGCTGATGCCATCATATAGCGCGTACGCCTGTGTCCCGCCGGCGACACACAACCCCCCGTTTTTCGTCCGGCATAACGCCGCAATCGGAAATTGCCGCTGTTGCAAATGACGGTGCGCCTCGGCATAAAACAACATTCGCTCCGGCGCCGCCTTCTGTTGGCGCAACACTTTCTCCCCTTCGTCTGTAGCAACCGTCCAGACGGTTTCTTTCGGCCGTATCGATTGAAGTCTGATGTCTTCGATTTTGCATGGATACAGTTCAAGTACCTTAGCAGCAATCCATTGTGACTGCAATCACTTTACCCCCTTTCTGCCCCGTAAGCGCGCAACAGCTTCGCCGCTACCGCTTCCCAGCTAAATTCGCGTTCCGCTTTCTGTCGCCCGTATTTGCCCATTTGACTGGCGGATGACAGATTGTCAAACAGCTTGTTAATGAGTGCGGCGTACGCTTCGGGATTTCTGAAATCATTGACAATATACCCGTTCCTTCCATTTTCAACCACTTCAGGATTTCCGCCGCGGTTGCTCGTAATGATCGGCAACCCAGCCGCCATCGCCTCATAATGAACACGGGCCAGCGGCTCTTGCCACTGTGACGGACAAACGAACAAATCCGCCATCGTGTACAGTTGCGAAATTTGTTCCGGCTTGACGAACTGAATGAACATCGCATTATTTTCGTACAGCGCTCCGAGTGTGTACAAGTAACGGACGTAGCTGTTCACCTCATTGGCGCCAAACCATTTCGAGCCGACGAACACCATCACTGCTTCTGGATGCTTTTCGGTGATTGACGGCAGTGCTTCAAGAAGCAAATGGGCGCCTTTCACTTTGCTTAACCGCCCGACAAACAGCACGACTTTTTTTCCCTCAAGCCCGAGTTCACGACGGACAGCCGCATTGATTTTTGCTCCTTGCGCTGTCCATTTCGGTTGGAACGTCTTTATATCGACCCCTGAATAAACGGTCGCTACTTTTTCAGCCGCCTCCGGAAAACGGTCGCAAATGGTCGTCCTGATATAATCACTCACGGTGACAATTTTTTGAACGGTATGAATGCAATCTATCCCTTCGGCATAAGAAATTTTATCATCGCGGAACATTTCATTATGGACACTCAACACAATGGCACTGTCCGGCGAAGCATCATGGACATGGCGAACCCATTGCGGCCGGTTGCACACATGAATAATGTCATACGTTTCCGTACGCAGATGGCTCGCCACTTCTTGCACATACGTCTCTTGGGCAAACCGTCGATAGGTCACCCCATTTTTGTTCCTTTCCTCATTTGGCAATTCACGGTCGCGAATCGACAACACAGTGACGTCGTGTTTTCGCGCCATGATCGCCGCTGTCGCATCGAGATAAATTTGTGTCGCTCCCCCCCGGATGGCCGGCACGGGCAGTTTTTCAGTCGCAATCATGGCGATTTTCATGAAAATCCCCCATCCTCTAGAAACATTCAGGCAAAAGCTTGTTTTTATATCATACGTGTACTCCTTTCCCCCTGTGCATCCCCCCAACGCAAACGGGCATCCGCCAATCGCCCTTCTAGATAATGAATCGGCTGGACGTTCGCCTGTTTTTTCATCTCGGGATAAACGGCTATAGACAGCCGTCGCCACCGGCCATACAGTAGAAAAAAAGGAGAAAGCAGGGACTGACGATGGCTGACCAAACTATCTATTCAACCGCGCCCCCAGCCGCCAATGAACGGCTCATCCATATGGCGCGGCTGTTGTTAAAGCAGTGGGACGTAGAAGCGAGGGCGATCGACGTCGTGCAAAGCGGACAAATGGCACTCGTCTGGAAAGTGCATACCGATGACGGGCCGAAATGCTTAAAGCGCATTCACCGTCCGGAGAAAAAGGCGCTCTTTTCAATTTACGCGCAAGACGTTTTAGCCAAAAAGGGGCTTTATGTCCCGCGCATCATTAAAACACGCGACCATCGCCTATTTAAAAAGTACGGACCGTTTTTATTTGTGCTGTACGACTGGATCGAAGGGACACCGTTTGATTTGACTGTCCGCGACGATTTGACTGCTATGATCAACGCCCTTGCCCACTTTCATGTGCAGTCAACTGGTTACGAACCGCCGCCTGGCGTTCCAGTGTTCAGCAAACTCGGCAAATGGCCGAAGCATTATATGAAGCGATGCCGGCAGCTCGAGGCGTGGAAACAGCTCGCTGCATTGGATCGTGATGACCCGTTTTCCCGCCTATATTTAGAGGAAATCGACCGCTTTATCGAAAGAGGAGAGGAAGTGTTGCAACAGCTTTTAGAATCGCATTACGAAGCGTGGGTTGAGCAACTAAAGAAACGACCGTCGCTTTGCCATCAGGACTATGGAACGGGGAACTCGCTGCGCGGGGAAGACGGAAACGTCTGGATCATCGACCTCGATACGGCTGCCTTCGACTTGCCGATTCGCGATGTCCGCAAAATGATGGCTCCGCTTCTTTTTGAAACAGACCGGCAAGGAAAAGCAAAAGCCGATATGGTGCTCGAGGCTTATGAGGCGGTGCGCCCGCTGGCAACAAAGGAAAAAAAAGTGCTGTTCATCGATCTATTGTTTCCGTACGATTTGCATGAGCTGGCGGTGGAAAAATATATTCGGAACGTGCCCCTCGCCGAGGCGGAACTGGCCGAGACAATGGCATATGAACAGACAAAATGGGAGGAAATCAGCAGGCGGCTCGCTTCGTTGTAGAAAAAACAAGCGTTCCCAAGCCGGCAGACGCGTTTGGGAACGTACTCAACCGTAAACCGGACCGGCGGGCTGCGAATGCGCCCCAAACAGCATGTATGCCCGCCGACTTCTTAACGTCTTGAACAACGGCAACTCGGCGAAAAGAATCATTTGATCAGGAAACGGCTCGTTCGGGGGGCATTTCTAGCGGATTACTGCACAAACCCGATCATCGTCACCGAAAGAAGCTGCGCGCGCTCGATCACCGTTTCTTTCCCTTCTTCATCGGCAACCTCTAGTTCGGCCGCCGTGCACCGTTTTAATACGCCTTCATAGCTTTGTTCTTTCGTGGCAAATTGGCATTTAAGCGGCGGCAAATGGGCGGGCAGCCTCGTTAAAAAAGCAAGCTGCTCATCAAGCGTCATCACCTGAAACTCCTTTTTGCTGAAAAACGCCCTCTGTTCCTCCCCCTCCCTAACCTGTTCAGCGGCGTCGCCCGTTTCTTTCTGTCGGGGCCGGTTCGTCCATGTAAACGTTTCCTGCATATGCGCCGCGGCCCGCATGGCCTTTGGCTGCACAATATAAAGCAGCGGCTCCGTTTCTACGACCTTTTGTTTTCTCATACAGCTCCCCCTTTCTACCGCTTGCCTTATATATGTATGCCCCAACGCGCGAGAATTGCCCCTAGACGGACAAAAAACAGCCGCCCCGTTGGCCGGGGCAGCTGCCTCGTTGATGTTCAATATCCTAAAATGTGGTACCCAGAGTCGACATGAATGACTTCCCCGGTGATGCCGCGCGACAAATCGCTGAACAAAAACAGGGCGGCATCGCCGACTTCTTCTTGCGTCGTGGTGCGGCGGAGCGGGGCGCGCTCTTCGATTTGTTTTAAAATCGTATTAAAGTCGCCGACCCCTTTCGCTGACAGCGTGCGGATCGGTCCGGCGGAGATGGCGTTGACGCGGATGCCGTATTTGCCTAAATCGTTCGCCAAATATTTCACGCTCGCATCGAGCGACGCTTTCGCCACCCCCATGATATTGTAGTTTTGCACGACTCGCTCACCGCCGAGGTATGTGAGGGTGACGATGCTGCCGCCCTCGGTCATGAGCTCTTTCGCTTCGCGCGCCACCGCGGTGAGTGAATAGGCACTGATGTTATGGGCAAGCAAAAAGCCGTCGCGGCTGACATTCATATACTCACCGCTCAAGTCTTCCTTATTGGCATAGGCGATGCAATGGGCGACGCCATGGATGACGCCGACTTGTTCCTTGATTTGCGCAAAACATTGAACGATGTCTTCATCGTTCGCCACATCGCACGGCAGCAGGAGGGAGCGTTCATCCTCAAGCGTATCGACCAGCGCCCGCACCTCTTTTTCAAACCGCTCGCCGGCGTATGTAAACACGAGTCGGGCGCCGGCGGCGTGAAGCGAGCGGGCAATTCCCCAGGCGATGCTCCGCTTGTTCGCCACCCCCATCACGACATATGTACGTCCTTCCAATGATAATGTCATTCGTTCATCCTCCTAATTGTCATTTATTATTAGTACCAGGTGTTAATTCTATTATAGGATATGCCAAGGACGATGTAAATGCACCGGCGCCCTTTTCCCTCCGCTTTCTTGATGCCAGCGGCGGTTTTTCCCACTTTGCAAAACAAGCCGAATTCGTTAATATGGTATATGGTACATTTGAATGGAGAGGATCGTTCCATGGATCATGATCGTTTTTCCCAATCGAAGCTCGATTATCATTTGTTGTTCCTTTTATTCTTAATGGCCGTCGTCAGCGCCATCGCCATTCATAGCGCGGAACCGATGCTTCCTGAGAAGCTGCAAAACGTCAACTTTGCCTCCAAGCAGCTGCAATGGTACGCCGTTGGCGTAGTCGTCATCGCCTTGACGATGATTATCGACTACGATCGGCTCTTTCAAATCGCCTGGTATTTATATGGGCTTGGCATGTTGCTTTTGCTCGGGCTCGAGCTGAACGTTCCCGGAACTGTCACGATCAAGGGGGCGACAAGCTGGTACAGCCTCCCGGGCGGGAACTTCCAGCCATCGGAGTTAATGAAAATTTTCATGATTCTCGTTTTGAGCCGCATCATCGTCAATCATCGGGAAAAATATCCCGAACCCATGATCCGCGATGATTTCAAACTGCTCGGCAAAATCGCTCTCACCGTCCTGCCGCCTCTCTTTTTGCTCGCTAAACAGCCAGATTTGGGGATGTCGATGGTGTTTACGGCCATCACCGCCACGTTAGTCCTTGTTTCCGGCATCCGCTGGCGCATTATTTTCGGCATCGTCTTTTCCGGAGTAGCGGCTGTGGCGACGGTAGTCTTTATTTTCTTTTATTTTCCTGATTTCTTCCATCAATATATCATTAAAGAAGATTATCAGTTAAACCGATTTTACGGTTGGCTTGCCCCATATGAATATTCAAACGAGCAAGGATTCCAGCTCATCCGTTCGTTGATGGCCATCGGGTCGGGGGAGCTGTACGGAAAAGGGCTCGGCAATTTGCAAGTGTATTTGCCTGAGGCGCATACCGACTTTATTTTCGGCGTCATTGCCGAACAGTTCGGATTCGTCGGTTCGAGCATCGTCGTTTCGCTCTTTTTCCTGCTTGTTTACCGCATGGTTCATATCGCGCTTGAGAGCAACGATTTGTATGGCAGCTATTTATGCGCCGGCGTCGTCGGCATGATCACGTTCCAAGTGTTCCAAAACATCGGCATGACGATCGGGCTGTTGCCGATCACCGGGCTGCCGCTGCCGTTTATCAGCTACGGAGGAAGCTCGCTCGCCACGTACATGCTGGCGATCGGCCTTGTCTTAAACGTCCATTCGCGGACGCGGAAATTTATGTTCGCGAGCGACGAATAGCCGCTTGCCGATCATCGGCAGGCGGCTTCGTTTTTGCCGTCCGTCTCCCATTTTGCGGCTATCTCGGCACAATCTCCTCTTTTCTTTCTATTGCCTGACGGACATACTGGTAGTACACCGACCATAGTGAGAAAGGAGCGCCTCTTATGGCCATTGACATTATCGGCGATATTCACGGCTGCCGCCGCGAATTTGCTGCGTTGACAGAAAAACTCGGCTATATCTGGGACGAAGGGATACCGATTCATCCGGACGGGCGGAAGCTCGGGTTTGTCGGCGATTTGACTGACCGCGGCCCCGAGTCGCTGAACATGATCAAAATCGTCTCCGCCCTTGTCGAGCGAAAGCTGGCTTACTATGTGCCGGGCAACCATTGCAATAAGCTGTACCGCTTCTTTTTAGGGCGCAACGTGCAAATCGCCCACGGTCTTGAGACGACCGTCGCGGAATACCACGCCTTGCCCCCGAGCGAACAGGAGATGGTCCGCCGCCAATTTATCCGCCTGTATGAGCAGGCGCCGCTGTACGCCGTTTTGGATGAGGGGCGCCTTGTCATCGCCCACGCCGGCATTCGCCATGATTATATCGGGCGGACGGACAAAAAAGTGAAGACATTCGTTCTATATGGGGACATCACCGGCGAAACAAACCCGGACGGGACGCCGGTGCGCCGCGACTGGGCGAAGCGGTATCGCGGCGCCGCATGGGTCGTCTATGGCCATACGCCTGTCAAAACTCCGCGGTTTATCGGACGAACCGTCAACATCGACACCGGCTGTGTGTTCGGCGGTGCGCTCACTGCGTTGCGCTATCCGGAAATGGAGACCGTCTCGGTGCCGTCATCGATGCCATATGTTCCGAAAAAATTCCGTTCGTTCCCATAAACCGACGCTTCATTCGCGCATCGTTTCCATGAGGCGCGCCATATCTTGGGGAAGCGGAGCGGCAAATGTCAACCAGCGGCGTTCAAATGGATGGAAAAACGAAAGCTGGCGGCTATGAAGCGCCTGGCGGTCGATCATCTCCCGGTTTCCGCCATAGAGGTCGTCCCCGGCGAGCGGATGGCCAACATAAGCCAAATGAACGCGGATTTGGTGCGTGCGTCCCGTTTCAAGTTGCAACGATACGTGCGTATAGCCGCGAAGCCGCTCGAGCACACGGAAATGGGTGACGGCCGGCTTGCCGTCTGCCCGCACTTCGCGGGCGATGATGCTGTCGCTTCGGCGACCGATCGGCGCCTCAATCGTTCCTTGGTCGTCAACGATGACACCGTGGCAAATGGCCTCGTATGTACGCGCTACGTTTCCTTTTTGCTGGAGCGTGGACAACAAATGGTGAACGTGGCGGTGCTTGGCGACGAGCACAAGCCCGGATGTGTCGCGGTCTAATCTTGTCACAATATGAACGGTGGAGTCGAGCTGCTGCTTTCGGTAATGGTGCAGCAGGCCGTTGGCAAGCGTTCCGCCCGGATGATGGCGCGACGGGATCGTCGCTAACCCGGCCGGTTTGTCGACGACAAGGACGTAATCGTCTTCGTACACGATATGAAGCGGCATCTCTTCCGGATCCATCCAATCGCTCGTCCGCTCCGGCGGAAACACAACCGACAGCGTCTCGCCGGCGTGCAACACGTGACGAACTGTGACCGGACGGCCGTCAACACAGAGCGCCCCACCATGAAACTTGATATCGGTGAGCGCCGTCCTCGAGATGCCCATCTCCTGCAAAAACTGACGCAGCAGCTTTCCATCATGCTGTTTGTCGATCAAAACGGTCAGTGTAAACGGCGGCATGTTCGTCCACCTTTCTATGGGAGTCCTGGTCAATCACCAACGCCCCACCTGTTCGCTGCTTCGCGCCAAACAGGAACACCGGCGCGTTTTCCTCCCGCCGAAGCAGCAGTCGACCGGCGCCGGATGGGCATCAGTCGGTGATGAACGAGTCGCGCACCCGCCGCCAAAACGGAAACGGCCGGAAACGGGCGAAACGCACTTTTTCGTCGGCGACCCGGCATTGAATGGATTTAACTTCTTTATGTACGAGCGACAAATGATCGACTGTAATTTGAAAATCGATATGATTGACCGGCTTTAGCAAGCACGTATGGTGCGCCGGCAGCACAAGCGGCGAGCCGATCGTCCGGAAGACGCGGTTGTTGATGGATGCCATCTCCGTCACTTGAATCGCTTCGAGCGACGGGTGCAAAATCGCTCCCCCAAGCGCCTTATTGTAGGCCGTGCTTCCGGTCGGCGTGGAAATGCACAGCCCGTCGCCGCGAAACCGCTCAAACAAATCGCCGCGAATTTCAACATCCATGACGAGCGTCCCACTTACGCATTTGACCGTGCATTCGTTGAGCGCTAAATACTTTGCCGCACTCCCGCCGTTAATGTAACGGATCGTCACCTCAAGCAGCGGATACTCCACCACTTGGTATGGTGTTTTAGCAATGGCAATTACGAGCTTTTCGATTTCTTCCGGCACCCAGTCGGCGTAAAAGCCGAGATGGCCGGTATGAACGCCGACAAACGCCGTCTTGTCCAACCGGTGGCAATAGCGGTGGAACGCGTACAACAGCGTCCCATCCCCGCCGACGGAAATGACCAAATCCGGTGCTTCCTCATCGTAGCGCAAATCAAAATCAAGCAAATACGTTTTCATCTTTTGCGCAAGGGCGTTCGACGTATCGTCCCCTTTTGACGTAATGGCGAAGGCCAGCGGTGCATCGGTTCGTTTCATTGCCCTTCCCCTTTTGCTTCTTGTTTTCGTGAAAAAACAGCTTGCGCTTCTTGAATTTCAACGCGAATTTTTGACATCTCCTCATCGAGACGGTAGGCAGCCTCCGCCGCGCGCTGCAGCCGAGCTTTAATATCTTCCGGAAAGCGGCCGCTATATTTATAGTTCAGCGAGTGTTCAATCGTCGCCCAAAAATTCATCGCCAGCGTGCGAATTTGAATTTCCGCCAAAATGTTTTTCTCGCCGCGGATCGTCTGAACGGGATATTGAATCACGACATGATACGAACGATAACCGCTTTCTTTTTTTTGCGTGACGTAATCGCGCTCCTCAACGATCGTAAAATCGTTGCGCTTACGCAACAGCTCAACGACCGTTTTAATGTCATCGACAAATTGACACATAATGCGAAGCCCTGCAATATCTTGCATCTCTTCCTCGAGACGGTCGAGCGGGATGTTTTTCTTTTGGGCTTTATCTAAAATGCTGGCAATCGGCTTCACCCGTCCGGTGACAAATTCGATCGGCGAATGAGCCTCAATCATCTCAAACTGGGCGCGAATCCCCCTTAGTTTCACTTTCAACTCCTCGACCGCCTGTTTATACGGGGCTAAAAACAAATCCCAATGGTTTACCATCGTATCACCTGCCTACATGTGTTCAGTCTGCCTCGGCATCCGCCAGCCTGTTTTGCCGCCCACGCTCTTCCCCCGCCCCCTCTTAAAGGCAGGCAACCGGCTTTCTTATTCGATCCAAAACACGTCTTGCACCGCTTGTTCAAGCATCTCGCCATAATTAGCATTGCCGCGGATATTTTCAAGCAAATAGGCTAACTCTTCACCAAACTGTTCGAGTTCGACCGCCCCTTCCCCGCTTTTCAGCCAAACGGGTTCGTTTTCCGCGAGCGTCTCCTTCAGCTCCGGCCACCACTCTTTCGGAATCATAACATAGAGAAAACGGTCGTTTGTCTCTAAAATATACACAAACGCCAATGCATCCGAATCAACGAGCATATGGCGTTTTGGCGTCACATGGGCGAGCGGAACCGGCACATCGTTAGCATACAGCCAAAGCCGGCTGTCTTTTCGCTCTGCCCGTTCAACGATCACTTTGTTGTTCATACTTTCTCTCCTTCCGCATCAACCATCCGCCCTTTATTTTACCATATTCACCCTATGTGGGCGAAATAATTGATATTCGTCGGAAAACCGCCGATAATAAAAGGAGACTGTTTACTTGAGGAGAAAACAATGCGCCAAGAAATCGAAATCGAATTCAAAAACTTGCTGACTGCGGAGGAATTCGCCGCCGTACGCGCCGCCTTCCGGTTGGATGATGGCGCTTTCCGCCGCCAGGAAAATCATTACTTTGACACCCCTTCGTTCGCCTTGAAAAGGCAGGCAGCGGCACTGCGCATCCGGGTGAAAGAAGGGCGGTTTACGCTGACATTGAAACAAACACGGGCGGACGGGTCGCTTCTCGAGACGCATGAGCCGCTCACCGCTTCCGAAGCCGAAGCGTTGCTCGCGGGCGCGCCGCTGTACGGGACGATCGCGGTCTTGCTTTCAGAAATGGGCGTTGACCCGCACAAGGTGCGCTGTTTCGGCTCTTTGATCACCGAGCGCGCCCAATGTTCGTACGAAAGCGGCCTGCTATGCCTTGACCGCAACTTCTACTTGCAAAGCGAAGATTATGAACTCGAATATGAGACGGACAACGCCAAAACGGGCGAGGAGCGATTTTTGCGCCTGCTTGAGTCGCTTGGCATCCCGCGCCGCCCGGCGCCAAACAAAATCGCCCGCTTCTACGCCCGGAAATGCGAAATGGAGGAAAGATCATGACCGTTTCACCCTTACAATTGCTCGTCGAGCTGCAAGCGCTCAAGACGTTCTCGCCCGGGCGTTCAAGCCTGTTGCCATCGCCCGCTCCGTCACTGTTTTCGACCTTGCTTGCTGAATACCTTAGCAACCAGGCGGAAGCGATGGCGAACGGCCGGCCACATCCCGATTCACCGCCTGCCGGCGGCAGCATCGCCGCCCGGGAAACGGGGGGGACGGGCGCTTCTGATGCACCGTCTTCCATTGATGCCCTCATCGTTGCCGCCGCAAACAAGTACGAGGTCGATCCGCGTCTCATTCGCGCCGTGATCCGCCATGAGTCCAACTTCCGTCCCGATGCGAAAAGCCGGGCGGGAGCACTCGGGCTGATGCAGCTCATGCCGAGCACCGCAAAAATGCTCGGTGTCGACGATCCGCTTGACCCGGCGCAAAATATCGACGGCGGGGTAAAATATTTGCGCCAACTTCTTGACCGGTATAATGGCAACATCACTTTCGCCTTGGCGGCTTACAACGCTGGACCGGGCCATGTCGACCGCTACGGCGGCGTGCCGCCGTTTGCCGAAACAAAAGCCTATGTTGAGCGCGTGTTGCAAAGTTATCGCGTGTAAATGGCGGCATTGGAGTCACTTTGTTTGAGATAAACGTTCACTGTTGATAAAATAGCAATCAAATGACGACGAATGATTTTCAAGCAAAAGGAGCATCCGCAATGGGAGAACAATGGCAAACTCTTTATGAGGCGGTCGGCGGAGAGGAAACGATTACGAAACTTGTCGAAGCGTTTTACCGGCGCGTCGCAGCGCATCCGGACTTACGGCCGATTTTCCCCGATGATTTTACAGAAATCGCCCGCAAACAAAAACAATTTTTAACGCAATATTTGGGCGGGCCCCCGCTTTATACTGCCGAGCATGGCCACCCGATGATGCGGGCGCGCCATCTTCGGTTCGAAATTACGCCGAAGCGGGCGGAAGCATGGCTTGCCTGTATGCGGGCGGCGATGGATGAAATCGGCCTGGCCGGGCCGGCGCGCGAACAGTTTTATCATCGCCTTGTGCTCACCGCCCACCATATGGTCAATACCCCGGATCATTTGGACAGAAAGGAGTATTCCCTTGAATAAGAAGTTCGCTGGGAAAACGACGCCGTCTCACGTCCCTTCCCAGCCGTTAGGCAACACGAACAAACCGCTTGAGCTGTACTTATTTATCGATCCTTTATGCCCGGAATGCTGGGGGCTCGAACCCGTCATCAAAAAGCTGAAGATTGAATACGGCCGTTTTTTTACCTTAAGGCATATATTGAGCGGAAAGTGGGCGGCATTAAACACGCGCAAAGGAACCAAACGGGAAGCGATGGCCAGGACGTGGGAATGGACAGCCAATCGTTCCGGCATGTCGTGTGATGGAAACGTCTGGTTGGAGAATCCGATCTCAAGCCCGTTTGCCCCATCCCTCGCCATTAAAGCGGCAGAAATGCAAGGAAAACGGGCCGGCCTTCGTTTTTTGCGCAAATTACAGGAGCAGCTGTTTCTCGAAAAACAAAACGTCGCTGACTTGGCTGTACTGGCGGAATGCGCCGCTGAAGCCGGGCTTGATGTTGATGAATTTCTGCGCGACATGCATTCGCCAGGAGCGGCAAAAGCGTTCCAGTGTGATTTAAAAATCACCTCGGAAATGGATGTCGATGAAACGCCGGCACTCGTGTTGTTTAATGAAAACATTGAAGACGAAGGCATTAAAATTTCCGGATGCTATCCGTATGATATTTACGTCGAACTCATCGCCGAAATGCTTGGCTTCCGCCCCGAGCCGTCCCCTCCCCCTCCGCTCGAGTCATTTTTAAGCCATTTTAAATTTGTCGCCACAAAAGAAGTTGCCGTTGTATACAATTGGACCGTCCAAGAAGCGGAAACAGAAATGAAAAAACTGCAACTGAAGCAAAAAGTAGAGCGGGTACCCGTCAAACACGGAACGTTTTGGCGCTATATCGAAGATGCCCTGTCTTAAGAAAATAGAAAGAAAGAAGAAAGCCCGGCCGATGCCGGGCTTTCTTCTTGTTGTTGTTAAGACAACAAAGGGGATGGGAGAAATTGTTCACGGTCAAACAAAGGGGTATCAGTTTTGTCTTCCGTTCACATCTTTATCTTAACAAACGCCGAAACAAATTGGCAACCTGTTTGCTCGTTTGTTCACATTATTGTCATAATTCGTCCCGCCTTCCCCTCCTGTCATGACGGCATAGACAATGGGCATATATTGAAGTAAAAACAACCGAAAAGGGGCGGGCGTTTTATGAAAAGACGAATGGTCTTATTTCTGTGGGCCGCGGCCGCCATCGCTGCATTTTTTCTCAATCTTTTGGGCCTTATGCAGCTGCTTCCACTTTGGATGACGATGCCGCTCCTATTTTTCTCATGGCTTGGACTGCTGACAGCTTGGAACCGCCGCCATCAATTTAAAGGGTTTCCGTCCAAACGGATGTGGCCATAACGCCACATCCGCTTTATTTTCCAAGCAGGCGCTCCATTTCCGCCAACTTCTCCGCAAACACTTGGCACGCTTGGCGGATCGGCTCAGCGCTCGTCATATCGACGCCGGCTTTTTTCAACACTTCGATCGGGTAATCCGAGCTGCCGGCTTTTAAAAAGTCGATGTACCGTTTCACCGCCGGTTCTCCTTCCTCCAAAATCTGCCTGCTGAGCGCCGTTGCCGCGCTGAAGCCGGTTGCGTATTGGTACACGTAATAGTTGTAATAAAAATGTGGGATACGCGCCCACTCGAGGCCAATTTCCTCATCTACTACCATGTCATCGCCGAAATATTTTTTGTTTAGATCATAATAGAGCGATGTGAGCGTCTTGGCTGTCAGCGCTTCTCCCTCCTGCGCTTTCTGATGAATCAAATGCTCAAACTCGGCAAACATCGTTTGCCGAAAAACGGTGCCGCGGAACCCTTCAAGGTAATGGTTCAGCAAGTATAGCCGTTTTTTCTCATCGTCGATCGTTTTCAGCAAATGATCGTTCAATAAGGCCTCATTGCATGTCGACGCCACTTCAGCAACAAAAATCGAATAGTGGGCGTACGGATACGGCTGTGTTTTACGCGTATAATAGCTATGGACCGAGTGGCCGAACTCATGTACGAGCGTAAACAAGTTGTTTACGTTGTCTTGCCAGTTAAGCAAAATGTACGGATGGGTGCCATACGCCCCCGACGAGTAGGCTCCACTTCGTTTCCCTTTATTTTCGCGTACATCGACCCAGCGATTGTCAAGCCCTTCCTTGACGATCGCCACATATTCCTCGCCAAGCGGCGCCAGCCCGTCAAGCATATATTGCTTCGCTTCGTCGTATGTCACTTCCATTTTTACATCTTGCACAAGCGGAGTATATAAGTCGTACATATGCAGCTCGTCAAGCCCAAGCACGTTTTTACGCAGCCGCACATACCGGTGCAAAAGCGGCAAATGCTCGTGAATCGTGGCGATCAAATTGTCATAGACGCTCTCAGGAATATTGTTCGCATCTAACGCCGCTTCCCGCGCTGAGCTGTAGCGACGGACGCGGGCGAAAAAGTTATCTTTTTTCACTGTGCCCGCAAGCGTGTTGGCAAACGTATTCTGGAACTTCTCGTACGTATGGTACACGGCGCGAAACGCATCACGGCGAACGCGGCGGTCGGTGCTTTCTAAAAAGCGGATAAACCGGCCGTGCGTCACTTCCACCTCTTCCCCGTTTTCGTCACGGATCGTCGGAAAGATGAGGTCAGCGTTGTTTAACGCGCTGAATGTCGATGACGTCGCCTGCATGACCTCGGCGGCCTGCGCCAATAGCGCTTCTTCTTCAGCTGACAAAATGTGCGGGCGTTGGCGCGTGATTTCATCTAACGCATGCGTATACAGGCGGAGCGGTT
The DNA here is from genome assembly GCF_000445995.2 of Geobacillus genomosp. 3. Taxonomy (GTDB): domain Bacteria; phylum Bacillota; class Bacilli; order Bacillales; family Anoxybacillaceae; genus Geobacillus. The sequence continues at coordinate 736,524 of NC_022080.4, read as the reverse complement.
CGTATTGCTCCAAAAATGAACGCAACACCGCTTCGTCAATGGCTAAAATTTCTGGAACGATAAACGCCATCGCGCTCGACGCTTCGCTATACAACCCTTTTGCCCGGTCGTTGAGCCCTTGGTAAAACGAGTTCGTCGTATCTTGGTCATAGCGCATATGGGCGTATGTATACAGCTTCCCAAGGCGCATCGACACTTCATCTTGGTATTGCAGCGCTTCATACATCACTTCCGGCGATTCGCTAAGCCGGCCTTTGTATTCGCTGAGCTTCGGGATCATCCCTTTCACTTGCTGAAACTCCTGTTCCCAAGCGTCATCGGTCGGGAAAATGTCCTCGAGCCGCCACGTTTCCTCGACAGGTATGTCGCTCCGGGACGGGAGCGACTTCTTTGCCTTATTCTCTTCCACCGTCATAGTCCCTCCTTGAACAATCGGTACATGGATTATTATTCACTATTTTCGCCCTTTTTTCCTGTTTTTTGCTCATTTTTCCCGCCAGTTCCAAACTCAAGCGCCGCCCAATATGGCGCAAGCGCCGGTATCCGGCGAATTTGCTCAAGAAGAGCAGCATCTTGGCGGATGACGTCCTCGACCGTCGCCGGAAACGACAGCGGCTTAGCCAAATAAAGTCCGCTTCCCTCCCCGCGGCGGAGATAGCCGAGCAAACTTAACCAATGCAAATATTCATGGACTGCCTGCCGGTAAGTGTCCGGCCCGGCAAGCGGCAACCGACGTGGTGCAAGCCGCCCGGTGCGGATTTTCTCGTCGATCCACCGGAACAGTGCTGCCAGTGTCATCGGCTTCCCCTCTTGACGAAGGAGCGGCAGAAGGACGTATGTTTGCCAAATGAATGGGGCCGTCTCCCATAAATAGCCGCGCGGAAACGGCCAACCGGCTTCGGTCGGGAACAGTGACGGGGCGATGCCGGCCTGGTAAAAATCAGCGCAAATGCGGCGCATCGCCTTATTCGGATAAAGCGGAAACGTCCGGCGCCATTGTTTTTTTCCTTCAAGCCATTGGTCCCAAAATGTCGGCGGAAGCGGCTGCGGATGGACAGCAGTCAGGGCAGCGAAAGACAATGTGGAAAGGGGATGCGAATCGATGGCGACCAACGTGCGGCGCACCGTCAGCGGCAACGGGCGGGAAAGACGGATGAAACGCTTTGTTTCCGGACTATAGTACCATACATGAGGAACAGCGGAAAGCGGAACGCGGTGGGCAAACAGCCATTGAAACCGGGAGAACGACACTTCATTTGGGCGTTTCGGCGAGCGCCGCAGGTGGTGCGCCCCTAACACCCAAAGCGACCGGATGCCAAGGCGGCGGTAGCCGTTATTGCGTTCACAAAACAGCGATTCCTCAATGGTGGAACATTGGTATTCGAGGGCATACAGATGGGGGCCGTACCGAAATAACACATCGGGGCGCTGTCTGATGGCAGTCAAATACGGTTCAAGCTTCGCTTCAATCCCCTGGCGGACGAGCCAGGCGAACAAATCGCGCTTTCCGGTTAAATGCCGCTCCGACTCTGGTTCATGCTCGAACGGACAGACCGTCCCTTTCCGGTGAGCAAAATGCGGCAAGCGTTGGCGACCGGACCGCAGCACGACTTCTTCCCGACAAGCGGGACAAAAAAATGGTTCACCGTTTCTTAATTGCACAAGCCGCTCCGGGCTCCACCTTTCCGCTCCGGCAAGCGAAATGGGCCGGCCATCGGCTGAGATGGCGACAAACAAGGCAATCCCTCCCTTTCTTTTGTTGCTGTTTTTTCAAAGGCACACCTTTGTCCTCCGTTCGTCTATGGGTTCGGCAAATGCCCTTATGTTTCCTGCCGGCTTAGGCCGCGTCAATGAAAAAAAGCCCGCCGAGCCGGCGGACTTGGATCATATGTGATCAGAAAATGCTCCTACAGCAGCGGTGACAGCAGGCGGGAAACCGATTCAGCGATCCGCACCCGGAATGGACGCTGCTGAAACTGCTCATAGTCGATCAAAGAGGCATGACAGAAATCTTCTAAAAAATCGCCCACAAGTTTGTTGATGCTATCCGTATAGTACAAAAACGCATTCACTTCAAAGTTTAAATGAAAACTGCGCATATCCATGTTCGCTGTGCCGATCGAAGCCAGCTCACCATCGACGACAATCACCTTGCTGTGCAAAAATCCTTTTTCGTACTCGTAAATTTTCACCCCAGCTTCCAACAGCTCCGGAAAGTACGAGCGCGAGGCGTAAAAGACAATTTTTTTGTCCGGGCGTTTCGGCGCGAGCAGGCGGACGTCGATGCCGCTTAGCGCCGCCACTTTCAACGCCGTTAAAATGTCTTCATCCGGCACAAAGTACGGCGAGGCAACCCAAATCGACCGTTTCGCTGACGTAATCATAGCAAAATACAACTGTTTAATCACTTCCCACTTTTGATCGGGGCCGCCGGCGATGAGCTGCACCCCGCCCTGGCCTTCCTCGACAATGAGCGGCGGCGACAAATAGTCCGGCGTCAACAACCGCTCGCCCGTCATATAATACCAGTCTTGCAGGAAAATAAGTTGCAGTGTCCGGACGGCCTCGCCCCGAATCAACAAATGGGTATCACGCCAAAATCCGAAATACTTATCTTTTCCTAAATATTCGTCCCCGATGTTCAGCCCGCCGACAAAACCGACGCCCCCGTCGATGACAATAATTTTCCGATGGTTGCGGAAGTTAATTTGGTTGCTTAATACCGGCAGACGCACCGGCGAGAATGGGATCATTTCGACTCCGGCTGCGCGCAGCTCCTCGATGTAAGCGTTTGATAGTTTCCAACTGCCGACGGCATCATATAAAAAACGGACACACACGCCTTGGCGCGCCTTTTCCATCAAAACACGCTTCAGTTTTTGACCGATTTCGTCATGGCGGACGATATAATATTCTAAGTGGATATGGTGCTCCGCTTTTTCGAGCTCGGCAAAAATCGCCGCAAACGTCTCTTCACCATTGGTCAATACCGCCGTTTGCGATGCCAATGACACAGGGTGCTGGCCGACACGATAGGCAAGATGCAACAGCGGGCGCTGATGGAGCGCTATCGGCAGCCGCTCGATGGCAATCGGCGACGGCTCCTGAAACTTCAACAGCACGGCCGCATCAAATTCGGCCTTTCTTTTAAAGCGACGTTGCTGCCAATAGTTGCGGCCGAATAATAAATAAAACAAAAAGCCAACAATCGGAAAGCTGCCTAACACCGCCAACCAGGCGATCGTCTGCGCCGGCTTCCGGTTTTCAAGCGAAATAACAAACGCAATAAACACAACCGAGCAAGAGATTAGTACACTAAAAATACCGAGAAGCTTTCCTTCCCAATAATCGTGTGTCAAGGCCAGCAGCAGGCCAACGATGCCAGCAAGAATGGCAACTCTTGATGCGTTTCTCAACCAAACCCCTCCAACTGATCATCCTCTTCCCTCTTTATACTGCACTCCGCGGCCAATGGTTTCATCCGCTTTTCTTCCCTTCCCTCTCCCACCATCCTTATTAGATGTTTCCAACAAAGAAAACGCCGATTTCTGGAAGCGAAATCGGCAGAATAGAAACGTTATCGAGTTGGAAAATATTGTTTTATTGTTTCGAGCGCGTTGTCGCCCATGATTTCGGTTCCGTATTCTTCGAGACGGTAAATCGTCAGCTGCGAATCATTTCCGTATTCCAAGAGAAGGCTGAGCATATTGTCGACTTCGTGTTCGGTATATTGTTCGCCAAATTCAACGAACAAATAATAGCGCCCTTCAAACCGGAACAGACGGTTCGACAAGCCGGAAAAGTCAGCGCGATGCGCCAAGGAGATGACGTCTTCAATGTCTTTAAACGAAAGCATAAACTGAAGAACATCTTGTTCTTCCCCGTCTCCAGAAGTATCGTTTCGGCCGAAATGGAAATGGTGACCGAACAGCGATTCAATCTTCTCATCAGCTGACAGCGAAAACTCGCGCCATTTTTCCTCCGGAATCGGCAGCTCCAGCTTGCTTCCGTCTTTAGACAACTGTGCTTTCGTCACCACTACTTCAAGCCCTTTTTCCAACGCCTGCACTTGAATCCAAAGCGGGCCGTCGAGCGAAAAATCGCTTTCACCATGGACCTCATCCATCATTTCCCAGAACAGTTCCTCACTTCGTTCCCGATTGTACCAAATTTCTTCACGGTCAAAACCGCGCTCCTCTATATCAACATACGAAATATAGAACTTCACTGTATGGTCGTTGATGCGTTCAATTTCCATCTTCTCAACTCTCCCTTCTAAACCAAAGAAATAAAAAAGGGAAGGGATCGTTCCCCTAGGCATTCTATTGAAATCAAAACTTATATCTTGTACTTTATATTTTATGACAAAAAGCGAAAGAAGGGAAATAAAAAAACGCGTTTTTAAAAATTGGTTATGAAACCGGCCATGCCCTACTATAATGATGATGAACACGGACGGAATGAGGGACGCCTATGGTGGATGAATATATCGTCTCGATCTTATTAATCATCGGCATCGATGTCATTCTAGGTGGGGACAATGCGGTTGTCATTGCGTTAGCGAGCCGCAACTTGCCGGAACAGAAACGGAACATCGCCATTATCCTCGGTACGGCGTTGGCAATCGCTGTCCGCATTTTCCTAACCGCAGCGGTCGTATGGCTGTTAACCATTCCATTTTTGCAGCTTGCCGGCGGCCTCATCCTCTTTTGGATCGCCTTGAAGCTGATCGGGCAGAAGGACGAAAAACCGGTCGCGATTAAAGCCGAGCCATCGCTTTGGAAAGCCGTCCGCACGATCGTTGTCGCCGATGTTGTCATGGGGATGGACAACGTCATCGCCATCGCCGGAGCAGCCCAAGGGCATACCGGGCTTGTCGTTTTCGGCTTTCTTTGCTCCGTTCCTATCATCATTTTAGGCAGCAAAATCGTCCTTTATGCCATGGAACGGTTTCCGTTTCTAATTTATATCGGCGGCGCCTTATTGGCTTACACTGCCGGAAAAATGATCGCCACTGAAGAGCGGTTGCACCCGTTTTACGATCCGCGCTGGGAACTGCTTTTTCCGGTCGCAGCGGCCATTCTTGCCGTTTTGCTCGGCTTTGCGGCCAACCGTCGGGCGCGCGCCATTCGCTGACTGGCACCGATAAAAAACTTCTACATGGCAGGCCATGTAGAAGTTTTTTTGTCACCCGTTCACTAGCCGCTGCGCTTCGCGGAGCTGATACGCCCGTACCTTGCGCGGCAGAAAGCGGCGGATTTCATCTTCGTTATAACCGACTTGGAGCCGCTTTTCATCAATAATAATCGGCCGACGCAAAATGCCCGGGTTTTTTTGAATAAGCTCGTACAAATCTTGCAGCGGTAAACACTCGAGGTTAATGTTCAGCTTTTGAAACACTTTTGAGCGGGTCGAAATGATTTCATCCGTCCCCGTTTCCGTCATCCGTAAAATCTCTTTAATCTCCTCGACCGTAAGCGGCTCGGAGAAAATATTGCGTTCAACATAAGGAATATCATGCTTCTCGAGCCACGCCTTCGCTTTCCGGCACGACGTGCAGCTCGGTGATGTGTATAGCTTGACCATTTTGATCACTCCTTTTCACAAGGAATCCCTTGCTTTCCCAGCCCGTCGGCTGACGGGCGCATACAGCTATGCCCGCTTTAACAAGCCCGACGGCATAGCGATACGGCCTATGCCACCTGCCGGGCGGCCGGCCGTCTTGTTAATCATTTGCAAATTGAAATGACTTTAACATGATATATTATACAATAAATGAATGAAGAAAGATATAGTTTTTCAACGGATTGATGCAATTTTCTCTGTTCCCCTTCCAATGGGAAGAAAAATCCTCTACAATCAAAGTAGAAGAGAAAAGGGAGGAAAAACAAATGGCCGGCTATTTCGTTGATTTTGCCATTGCTTCAGCATTGATTGTCGGCATCACCGCCTTGATGGGGAGCGTGAGCAACACGATTGGAGAGCGGCTGTTTGGCCGAAACAAGAGAGAAAAGCATGTTGAGGCCTCTCGCCGCATTCAGCAAGGGTGGAATTTCGTCGGGGGAAAAAAATGACGCCCGGAAACGGGCGCATGGCATCACGCCGTCTGCTTCTCCGTTCGTATCAAGCGTCGGTGAAGAGACGGCGCTTTTTCATGCCCGCAGGAGCGGTTCCTTCCTGAACAAGAGCAGAGTTTAGGCATACATCGCCCGGTACCGCTTATACTCTTCCTCCGAACAAAGCACGAAATGGCCCGGTGTAATTTCACGAAATTCGAGCTCTTCCCCGTCTTGATAGCCGTGCTGTGCCGGGTCATAAATGATCCGCTTGCGCGTCCGCTCCGTTTCCGGATCTGGAAGCGGAATCGCGGAGAGCAGTGCTTTCGTATACGGATGGATCGGATTGCGATACAGCTCTTCCGACTCAGCGAGCTCCACCATTTTCCCGAAGTACATGACCCCGATCCGGTCGCTGATGTATTTGACCATCGACAAATCATGGGCGATAAACAAATACGTCAGTCCTTTTTCACGCTGCAACCGTTTCATCAAGTTCACCACTTGTGCTTGAATCGACACATCAAGCGCCGAAATGGGCTCATCGGCGATGATGAATTCCGGTTCGACCGCCAATGCGCGGGCAATGCCGATCCGTTGGCGTTGGCCGCCTGAAAATTCGTGCGGATAGCGGTTCGCGTGCTCGCGGTTCAATCCGACCGTCTCAAGCAGCTCATACACGCGCTGCATCCGCTCCTCTTTTGTTTTCGCCAGTCCATGAATGTCAATGCCTTCCGCAATAATATCCGCGACGGTCATCCGCGGATTGAGCGACGCATACGGATCTTGGAAAATCATTTGCATTTTCCGGTTTAACTCTTTCAGCTCTTTTTTTGATTTTTTTCCATGTACATTAACGCCGTTAAACCGTACTTCCCCATCTGTTGCGTCATACAGCCGGATGATCGTCCTTCCTGTCGTTGACTTGCCGCAACCTGACTCGCCGACAAGGCCGAACGTCTCGCCTTTATAAATATCAAACGTCACCCCGTCGACCGCTTTGACCACTTCACCACGGCCGGCCGGGAAATATTGTTTTAAGTTTTTCACTTCGAGCAGTTTTTGTTTAGCCACGCGGTTTGCCTCCTTTCCGGGCAACGATGTCAGCGAACTGTTTCATCCGCTCGCGCACAACGGCCGGCGGTTCCACGTTTGGCGCCATCTCGTGCAAAAGCCATGTCGCCGCATAATGCGTATCCGACACTTGAAACATTGGCGGCTCAAGCTCATAGTCGATTTTTAACGCATACGGGTTGCGCGGCGCAAACGCATCGCCTTTTGGAGGATTTAGCAAATCCGGCGGCGAGCCCGGAATCGAATACAGTTCCGTATCTTTATGGTCAAGGCTCGGCATCGAGGCGAGCAGCCCCCATGTGTACGGATGTTTCGGGTTGTAAAAAATCTCATCGACCGTCCCGATCTCTACGATTTTACCGGCGTACATGACCGCAACCCGGTCAGCCATGTTGGCAACAACCCCTAAGTCGTGGGTAATGAAAATAATCGACATACCTAGCTTTTTCTGAATGTCTTTCATCAGCTCCAAAATTTGCGCCTGAATCGTCACATCAAGTGCCGTCGTCGGTTCGTCGGCGATCAAAATTTTCGGGTTGCACGCCAACGCAATCGCAATGACAACACGCTGACGCATCCCGCCGGAAAATTGATGCGGATATTGCTTCATGCGCAGCTCGGCATTTTTAATGCCGACGAGTTGCAACAGTTCAATCGCCCGTTTGCGCGCCTCGTCTTTCGACAATTTTTGGTGTTTCAAGATCGCCTCCGTAATTTGCTTCCCGATCGTCATCGTCGGGTTGAGCGATGTCATCGGATCTTGGAAAATCATCGAAATTTTCGCGCCGCGGATCGACTGCATCTCGTTTTCCGGCAACTTCGTCAAGTCTTTTCCTTCAAACAAAATTTCTCCTTGTTTAATGCGGCTTGGCGGTGTCGGCAGCAGGCGCATAAGCGCTTTTGACGTCACCGATTTCCCAGAGCCCGACTCACCGACAATCGCCAGCGTCTCCCCTTTATACAAATCAAAGGTGACACCGCGGACTGCCTGCACTTCACCAGCATGAATATCAAAGGAGATGTGCAAATCGTTCACCTGTAAAATTTTTTCCACCGTCTTCACCCCTTCCGTCCGTTATTTGCGCATTTTCGGGTCGAGCGCATCGCGCAGCCCGTCAGCCAACAGGTTAAAGCTTAAAATAAGCAAGCTGATGACAATCGACGGGATAATGATCAAATGCGGATACGTTTGAATCGATTTATACCCCTCATTCACGAGCGAGCCGAGCGATGCTTCCGGCGGACGGATGCCCAGACCGATAAAGCTCAAAAACGCCTCGGTAAAAATGGCCGCTGGAATGGTGAACATCGTCGTAATGATAATCGGCCCCATAACGTTTGGAATCAAATGTTTAAAGATGAGCCGGGAATTCGATGCCCCAAGCGTCCGCGCTGCCAACACGTACTCCATGTTTTTCAGTTTTAAGATTTGTCCGCGTACAATACGCGCCATCGTCGTCCAGCCGGTGATGACCATCGCCAGCGTAATCGAAATAATCCCAGGTTCGAAAATTAAAATAAATAAAATGACGACGATCAAATACGGAATGCCGTTTAAAATTTCGATGATGCGCTGCATGACATTGTCGACGCGGCCGCCATAGTAGCCGGAAATACCCCCGTAAGCAATGCCGATAAACAAGTCAATCAAAGCAGCTAACAAACCGATATAAAGGGAAATGCGCGTCCCGTACCACGTTCTTACCCATAAGTCGCGGCCCAAGTCGTCGGTGCCAAACCAATAGTACTCTTTCACGCCGCGCTCTTTATATACATCGACGCCATTTGGATCTTTTCCATCCAAGTTAAGCCAACTAATATTCTCTAACACAGGGACTTTCGGAGGCAATTTTGCATGGCTTAAGTTTTGATCTTTATAAGAGCGCTCGCTTGCCATCGGTGCAAAAATCGCTAATAAAGCCAAAATGACAATCATAATCAGCCCGACGATCGCCGCCTTATTTTCACGCAGGCGAAGCCACGCGTCATGCCAAAACGTTAAGCTTGGGCGGTTGATTTTTTCTTGCTCACCGACATTTGGCGGGGCGGGCTGGAACCATTCCGGTGAAAGCTGATCGTATTGTTGTTTCGCCATCATTTTTTCCCTCCCGCTAAACGGATGCGTGGGTCAACAATTCCGTAAAGAATGTCCACAATAAAGATGACAAAGATCAATAACGCCGAATAAAACAACGTCGTCCCCATAATGACCGGATAGTCATTTAGCTCGATCGAGCGGACAAATTGCTCCCCAAGACCTGGAACGGCAAAAATTTTCTCAATAACCAGCGTCCCCGTCATTAAGTTGACCGCCATCGGACCGAGGATTGTGATCACCGGGATGAGCGAGTTGCGAATGGCGTGTCTCGTAATGACGTTGGCGTTGCTGATCCCTTTCGCCCGAGCGGTTAAAATGTAGTCAGAGCTTAGCACTTCAAGCATTTCCGTCCGCATAAAGCGGGCGATGTTGGCAATAACGCCGGCAGATAACGCCAACGTCGGCATAATCGTGTACGTAACCCCTTCCCAAAACGCGACCGGCAGCCATTGCAGCTTGACACCGATAAAATATTGCAAAAACCCGGCCAACACAAACGAAGGGACGGAAATCCCAATGACCGCGATTACCGTAGCTACATAATCGCCCCAACCGTTGTGACGGATCGCTGCAAAAATACCAAGCAACAAGCCGACAAGCGTGCCGAAAACGATCGCCTGGAACCCAAGCTGGGCCGACGGACCGATCCGGTCGCCGATCAACTCCGTCACCGGACGGTTGTCGTATTGGAACGAGACACCTAAGTCGCCTTGCAGCAAGTTGCCTAAATATTGCACATATTGAACCGGCACAGGCTTATCAAGCCCGTACTCTTTTAAAATAAGCTCCTTCTGCTCCGGCGTCAATTTTTCTTGGTTTTGCAACGGCGATCCCGGCAACAGTTTCATTAAAAAGAATGTGACGGTGGCAATAACCAGCAGCGTAATCACCATATACACGAGTCGCTGGATCGTATACCGTACCATGGCGCACCTCCTCTTTTTCATTGAACATAACAATATTTTAATCTTTTATCTTTTTCGACATTTTTCGCCTTGGCAGGCAAAAGGAGAGTATATGCCCTTGCATATACTCTCCCCGGCACTTCATGCAAAACGTTTACTCAATATATGCCCATTTGTAGCTGTAGTCACCGCCGAACGGATGTGAAACAATGTCTTTCACATACTCGCGTTGCAAATATGCAGTCCCGCGCTGATAGAGCGGGGCAAACGGCATTTCTTCAAAGACGATTTTTTCCGCTTGCAACATCGCATCCCAACGGGCTTGCAAATCGCCAAGCAGCGTCGTTTTCGCCTCTTGAATCAACTTGTCATACTCGGCATTGGACCAACCCGTTTGGTTGTGCGGATTATTGGTCGTCCACAAGTCAAGGAACGTCATCGGGTCTTGATAGTCCGGGCCCCAACCGGAGAACGACAAATCGTACTGCATTTTGCTTTCGAGCTCAAGCTTTTGCGCAAACGGCTGTTGTTTAATGTTAACCGTCAAGCCCGGCAAGTTTTGCTCGAGCTGTGCTTTAATATACTCGCCAATTTTTTTCGAGCTGTCGCTGTCATAGTTCAACAGCTCAATCGTGAATTGATCTTTGCCAAGTTCTTTTTTCGCTTGCTCCCATAATTTTTTCGCTTCATCCACGTTGTACGACACTAAGTCGCCATTCGCATCACGGAAGTCTTTCCCGTCCGGGCCGACAACAAACTCTTTCGGAACGGTAAAGTTCGCGACGATCGAACCGTTGTTGAGGAGCGTATCCACCATCGCTTGTCTGTCAATCGCCATCGCGATCGCTTTGCGCACGTTCACATTGTTCAACGGTTCTTTTTTCGTGTTCATGCGCAGCCAGAAAAGGGACGGTTCCAGTTCTGTGCTGAAGTTTTTATCATTTTTGTACTTGTCAACGAACTCCGCCGTCAAGCCGACGCGGTCAACTTGCTTTGTTTCATACAAGTTGACAGCCGTTGCCGTGTCTTTGACGACTTTGACGTTGATTTTTTCCAGCTTCACTGTATCTTTGTCCCAGTAATTCGGGTTTTTCTCATAAGTCCAGCCTTGTTCATGTTTCCATTCGCTCAAGACGAACGGGCCGTTGTACAGCGTCGTGTTCGCTTCCAGACCGTATTTGTCGCCTTGTGCTTTTACGAATTTCTCGTTTTGCGGCATAAACGTGCCGAATACGGTCAGGCTGATGAAATACGGAATCGGGTTTTTCAGCTCGACTTGAAGCGTGTAATCGTCAAGCGCTTTGACGCCGAGTTGGTCAACCGGCAATTTGCCGGTGTTGACTTCTTCTGCGTTTTTAATGTCGTACATAATGTACGCATACTCAGCCTTCGTTTTCGGATCGAGCACGCGCTTCCAAGCGAATACGAAGTCGTGCGCCGTCACCGGGTCGCCGTTGGACCATTTGGCATCCTGGCGGAGTTTGAACGTATACGTTTTGCCGTCCTCGCTCACTTCATAGCTTTCCGCCACCCCAGGGACCGGTTTGTTGTCTTTCCCTAAACGGTACAGCCCCTCCATGACGTTGTTCAAGACGATAAACGATACTTGGTCGGTAGCGAGCGCCGAGTCAAGAGACGGAATTTCCGAAGAATCAAGCAAGTTCAATACTTGCTCTTTTTTCTCCGCCGGCTTCTCGCCGCCTTCGCCGCCTTGGGCGTTGTCATCCCCGCCGCCGCATGCTGCCAAAAACGTCGACAGCGCCAGAAGCAGAACGAGGAAGAAAGAAAATCGCTTCTTCACTTAAAAACCCCCCTTGAGTTTATGTAGTGTATTACAAATCTTCTGAACTATTAGGTTTCAGAAGATTGTACTTACATGCCCTATTATATCCTGTATTAGTATATTTGAAAAGAATTTTTTTATTTTATTAAATAAAAAATTTTCGAATTACTTGCAAATTACCAGGAAGATCGGCTTGTATTTACATCTGCATTGTAACGATTTTCAACGCTAATGTAAATAAAAAATTTCTGTAAACATATTAGAAAACGCTTACAATATAATTTTTTTCCTTCCCCCACCGGTTCTAAAGCAAATTATTCCTTCACTTCCAAAATGGTGGTATATTTTTTAATATAACTTTGTTAATAATTTTAACAACCTTTTCACATAGTCGTTTTATGGTACAATAAAAGCGGCAATCAGAAAGGCAGGAGAAACGAGATGAAACAGATCGCTGTTCGAACCGGATGGCTCATCGTTGCGATGTTGACAACAAGCGCGCTGATCGTTTTCCGGCAAGGGACATGGACGGCGGTTTCCTTCATTAACGCCGCATTTTTGCTTTCTCTTGTTCCGCTGTCGCTCGGCGGGCTTTTATTCGTCTACGAGCGCGGGTTTTTCAACGGATTTGCTTACGGATTTCGCCGGCTGCGCAAAAGAGGGACGAAAGCGGAAAGCTATGTGGAGGAAATAGCGGGGGAGCATGAGGCAGACGAGCCCACCGGTCCGGTGCGGTTCGCTATAACGTATCCGCTCCTTTTTTCCGGCCTGCTTCTTTTTCTCGCGATGATCGCTGCCGGGTATGCAGTACAATGAGGTTGCAAAGACGGGGAGTTTCTCCTATAATAAAGAAACAAATATCGAGAAAGTGATGAGAAAGAAGAGTACATATGGCGACGCCCTCAGAGAGCTTGTGGGCGGTGCGAACAAGCGGCTAGCCATATGGAATGGGCTTTCGAGCTTCCGGCCGAACCCGCAGGCAAGTAGGCTGGGACGTCCTCCCCGCGTTATCGGGGCGCCATGAATTTCGCATGGGTTGAGCGATTGCGCTTTAGCGCAGTAACTAGGGTGGCACCGCGGTCCTACCGTCCCTACCAAAGAGGGAAGTAGGGCTTTTTTCATTTTTCGTAAAGGAGTGAAAAGTGGTGAAAACGATTTTTTCCGGCATCCAGCCGAGCGGTGTGATTACACTCGGCAACTACATCGGTGCAATGCGGCAGTTTGTCGAACTGCAGCATGAGTACAACTGCTACTTTTGCATTGTCGATCAACATGCCATTACCGTTCCGCAAGACCCGAACGAACTGCAACAAAACATCCGCCGCCTCGCCGCCTTGTATTTGGCGGTCGGTCTCGATCCAATGAAGGCGACGCTGTTCATTCAATCGGAGGTGCCGGCGCACGCCCAGGCGGCTTGGATGCTGCAGTGCATTGTGTATATCGGCGAGCTTGAGCGGATGACGCAGTTTAAAGACAAATCGGCCGGAAAAGAGGCGGTCAGCGCCGGGCTGCTCACCTACCCACCGCTTATGGCGGCTGACATTTTGCTTTACAACGCGGATATCGTCCCGGTCGGCGAAGACCAAAAGCAGCATATCGAGCTGACGCGCGATTTGGCCGAGCGCTTCAACAAGCGGTATGGCGAACTGTTCACGATTCCAGAAGCGCGCATCCCCAAAATCGGCGCCCGCATTATGTCCCTTGCCGATCCGACGAAAAAAATGAGCAAATCCGACCCGAACCCAAAGGCGTTTATTACGCTGCTTGATGATGCCAAAACGATCGAAAAGAAAATTAAAAGCGCCGTCACCGATTCGGAAGGAACGATCCGCTATGATAAGGAAGCGAAACCGGGCATTTCGAACTTGCTCAACATTTATTCGATTTTATCGGGGCAACCGATTGACGAGCTCGAGCGACAATATGAAGGGAAAGGGTATGGTGTCTTTAAGGCCGATTTGGCCCACGTGGTCATTCAAGCGCTCGAACCGATCCAAGAGCGATATTACCATTGGCTCGAAAGCGAAGAGCTTGACCGGGTTTTGGACGACGGAGCGGAAAAAGCAAACCGCATCGCTTCGGAAATGGTGCGCAAAATGGAGCAGGCCATGGGGCTTGGGCGGCGGCGGTGAACATCCATATGACGCAGCCATACAAAAACGGGCGGGCGCAGGGCGCCTCCGCCCGTTGTTTAATTCACTTTCGGCTCTTGCTCCGTTTCCCAAAGCTTTTCAAAAAACGGCTGGCCTTTAATTAAGTTTTCGCACAGCTGCTCATGGCGTTTTGACCAGCCTTGTTTTGTTTCTTCATACAGCCGTTCCCACGCTTCCTCAAACGACATTTTTTGAATGTCCGCATACTTTTCCGGCGCCCACTCCGTATACCAATAGCGTACTTCCGCGCCATTTTTCGTCGAATACAGCTGATCGAGCGCCATGAACAACAATTGTTTCAGCTGCCGCTCCTTGCGCGTCAGCCCGCACATCAACTCCGGCGCCGGCGATAAAATATGGTATTCTTTTTCATGCTTGGGCAGCGGATATGGTTGTTCGTCTGCCTCGGCTGCCATTTCATAAACGAGCTGCTCTTGCCGCGGAATGAGGCGGCTTTTGCGAATCGGAATGTGGTAGCCGATCGTATCGACAGCCAAAATGCCGGCCCCATCGGTCACGATGAAACAATAGTCGAGTTGGATGCGTTCATGATTTTTGCGGACATACGCTTTTTGATAAACGTCGTCTAAAAGCGGTTTCGGAAGGTCGGACAAACTGTTTTCAATATATTGGAACAGAGCCGGGGACACTTTTAACAGCGGCACTTGGTCGAGCAGCTCGATTTGATCGTCTTTGCGCCATTCATGAAAATGGCAGACGTTGTATCCGTTCTCTTCGCCCTCAAACCAGTTCACCCAAATGTCGTGCAGGTAAAGCATGTGATACCCCTCACTTCCAGACGTGTTTGTCCATCAGTATAGGCAGAGGGGCAGAATTTTATTCCATTTCGCCCTCTTTTCCCCACTATGAACCACGGTCTGGAAATGACAAACTCCCCCACATGAACAGCAGACCGAGCGGCAATAAATAACATTCTGCTCTCGTCGCAATATAAACCATATACTCGCTGAAGCCGCGTTCCGGGGTAATAATGTTTAAATAGGCGATTACCATCATACCTCCGACGACCGAAAAACCGAAGCCGACCAAATAAAAAAACAGGCGGACCATCGGGCTTCCCTTCCTTCTTGTCCACTTCCTTGCTCTACATATATGTCGGCTTTGTGGACAACATGACAATTCGTTTGCCGCCCAATGAATCCCCCTGCTTATTCAATGGCGTCAAAACCGGCTAAGGCAGCGATTTGTTTCGCTTCCATCGCCATCAGTTTGGTCAACGAATGCCCGCTCTCAAGGCAGCGGCGGACGATGGCATAGCCGACCGCATAGCCGACCATATTCGGATACCAACCAAGCCCATACAAAAGCCGGGTGCTAAGCGGATGTGAGGCGTCCATATCTTGGTTTGGGGCGATATAGCGGCGCCAAAAACGCCTCAGTTCCCGATCCGTATAGTACCCCGTCCAGTCCGCGCACTGTCCGGCGCCGACCGTCTCAGCCACCGCATGTTCCGCCAGCCCTTCCATAATCACCGCATCCAACAGTGTCGCCTCTTTGCCGTCAATCGGCAGCATTTGCAGACGGCACACGTGATTGTATTCGTGTGCCACGAGCGCAGCAATCTCACCGTCGCGATGTTCGGGCAGCAAAAAGAAAAACAGCTTATCGGCAAACGCCACCCCGCCTTTTCCGTGAAACTCGCGCGCAAGCTTCCGGTTTTCATCATCGGCCGGCAGCAAAAATACCGGAACGTCCGGCCCGTTCCACCTCTCCCGCTGCCGGTCATACTGGCGGCCGGCCCGCTCCCAAAGACGCTGCGCCTTCATATCCGGCAGCATCCGGACAGCTTGCCGGGCGCTCCGGTACATGCCATACCGACACAAGTATTTATGAATGTCGTGCGCTGACGCATCGCCAAAAAATGGGACAAACCGTGCGCATAGCCGAAGCGGGTCGCCCCGATCTTGTTCGAGCCACTGGTCAGTTGGGAATAATCCCATTTCCTCCCCTCCTTCCCTCTTACATTATGTCAGCAAAGGAGAGACGGTGAACAACGAGCGGCTCGCCGCAAAGCGCCATTCAAAAGAGGGTCTCGCTTTGAACGAACCGGCGATCGTTAGTGATGCCTAACGGTTTCCGTTTCGTTCAACCAAGACCCTCATTTTCGTCCGTCACATATATTTTTTGAAGATTAATGTTGCATTATGGCCGCCAAAACCAAACGAATTGCTCAACACCGCGCGTACGTCCCGCTTGCGCGCTTCATTCGGCACATAGTCCAAGTCGCATTCCGGATCCGGCGTTTCGTAGTTGATCGTCGGCGGAATGACACCATCGCGAATCGCCAACGCCGAGAAAATGGCTTCCACCGCACCGGTCGCGCCAAGCAGGTGGCCGGTCATTGACTTCGTCGAGCTGATGGCAAGCTTATACGCATGATCGCCGAACACTTCCTTAATGGCAATCGTCTCGTACTTATCATTGTACTCCGTGCTTGTGCCGTGGGCGTTAATGTAGTCAATGTCCTCCGGTTGTAAGCCGGCGTCTTGCAGCGCCTGGCGCATCGCCCGCACGCCTCCTTCGCCGCCTGGCGCCGGTGCTGTAATATGGTAAGCATCCGCAGTGGCACCGTAGCCGACAATTTCGGCATAAATCGTCGCCCCCCGGCGCAGCGCATGTTCCAACTCTTCAAGAACGACGATGCCTGCCCCTTCCCCCATGACAAACCCGTCGCGGTTTTTATCAAACGGACGGCTCGCCGTTTTCGGATCTGGATTCGTCGAGAGCGCCGTGTTCGCACAAAAGCCGGCAAACGACATTTTGGTGATCGGCGCTTCAGCTCCACCGGTGATCATGACATCGGCATCGCCGCGCTGAATGACCTTAAACGCGTCGCCGATCGAATTGGCCCCGGTCGCGCAAGCGGTGACCGTGCATGAATTGATTCCTTTCGCCCCAAGGATAATCGATACTTGCCCGGCCGCCATATCCGGAATCATCATCGGCACGAAAAACGGGCTCACTCGGCGGTAGCCGCGCTGTTGGAAAATTTCAAACTGCTGTTCAAACGTCTCCATCCCGCCGATGCCAGAGCCGATCCAGACGCCGACCCGCTCGGCGTTTTGTTCGTTGATTTCCAGCTTGGCATCTTTCACCGCCATGAGCGCCGCCGCTACGGCGTATTGCGTAAACCGGTCCATCTTTCTCGCTTCACGACGGTCCATAAACGACGCCGGGTCGAAACCTTTGACTTCCGCCGCCACTTTCGCTGGAAAATCATCCGGATTGACACGAGTGACAGTATCGATACCGGATTGGCCTGCAATGATGTTTTTCCACGTCGTTTCGACGTCATTGCCGAGCGGGGTGACGGCCCCCATCCCGGTCACGACAACTCGTCTTCTTTCCATCGTTTCCGTCTCTCCTTTATCCAAAATGTACAAGCCGTTAGCGGCCCCAGCGCAAAGCAATCGCGCCCCATGTCAGTCCGCCGCCGAATCCGACCATGATGATGACGTCATCGTCTTTAATTTTGCCCGCTTCGATTTCCTCGGCGAGCGAAATCGGAATGGACGCTGCTGACGTATTGCCGTATCGGGCAATCGTTTTTGACATTTTCTCTTCCGGCAGTTCCAGCCGCTGTCTGGCCGCCTCCATAATACGAATGTTCGCCTGGTGAGGAATCAAAAAGTCAACATCATTTTTCGACAGACCGGCTTTTTCAAGCACACGCAAGCTTGATTCCCCCATTTGCCGGACAGCGAACTTAAATACTTCCCGGCCGTTCATGATGATATATTCGTCTTGATATAAATGTTTTCCTCCCGTTCCATCAGCACCTAATTCAAAGGATAAAATGCCGCGCCCCGGCGACACCGGCCCCATGACGACCGCTCCGGCGCCATCGCCAAACAGCACCGCTGTATTTCGGTCGGTCCAGTCAATAATTTTTGATAGTTTTTCTGCGCCCACTACCAATATATACTTATATGCGCCGTTGTCAATGAACTGGCTCGCTGTCACGACCCCATACATAAACCCGGCGCAGGCAGCGCTAATGTCCAACGCTGCGGCATTGACAGCGCCGAGCCGCTCCTGCAACATGCAGGCGACAGACGGAAACGGGCGATCCGGAGTAACGGTAGCAACCAAAATCAAATCAATGTCTTTCGCGGAAATGCCGGCATCAGCGAGCGCCCTCTCAGCAGCAACATACGCCATGTCAGACGTATCGACATCATCCGGAGCGATGCGTCGCTCCTCAATCCCGGTGCGCGTCCGAATCCATTCGTCTGATGTGTCCATCACTTTTTCTAAGTCAGCGTTTGTCACCACTTTTTCCGGCGCATAGTAACCAACGCCAATGATTCCTGCTCCCATACCATTCATCTCCTTTTTCCTCTCAAAATAACCGAAAAACCTCGCAAATACAGCATAATTCCAATGTACAATCAGTCCACATAACCAATTATTATTACTTGGTACTAATTTTAACGAAAAGTGCTCGTATGCGCAATAGAAAAGCGGAGATCCCCGTGAAGCAAAATGAAGGAAATTCGTTGCCTTCTCCGTACTTAAAGGCATTTGTCCAAACCGTTTTTCCTTTCCGCTCATACAATGCAACTAAAAGATGGTACGAAAGGGAGGACATCGCATGGCGAACAACCGACGACCAGAACAGCGCCGCGAGCAGCGTGACCGCTTCTCCCGCCTCATGTTCGGCCCCTTTCCTCCACGGCAGGCCGACCGGCAGGAAGAGCGAGAGGAAACGGAGCCGCTCCCGCTGCCAAACATTGATTTTATGAAACTGTTTGAAAATGTCGGTGTACTGACAGACTCCTTGCAACAGTTAAAACCGCTTGTCAAAAAAATCTCTTCACTCGTCGATCTCATGAAAAAATAGCAGACGCAACACCGCGATGCGTCTGCCTTCGTTGTTTACGGGAGCTCGTTGTACTGGCGGAAAAATTGTCCGATTTGCACCGCCAGCTGTCGTCGTCTTTCCGGTAAATGGTATACGACGCGCACCCGGTCATTCATTGTTTTCATCCATTGCTCGTATTTGCGGCTGTGCAGTGCGGATGGATACCCACTCACGCCGGCGAGCTGCCAAATCGTCACCGGAACATCATGAGGGCTGAGAAAAAGGGACGGAACAGCCCCCGGCACCTCCTCTTCCTTCATTTCGTAGGCAAGCGCGATTTCTTTCACCATCCGTCGATACATTAACGGGTGTTCCCGTTCATGACTGAGCTGGGCGCGTACATCAAGGCAAGGGTTGAGCATGGCGACGGCACGGATTTGCCCCGGCATGGCGCCAAGCAGCTGTAAAGCGACGAGTGCGCCCATTCCTTCAGCAACAATATAAATGCGCTGGTTGACAATTTCGCTTTTCAGTACGGAGTAGATAAGCTGGCGCGCCAGCCGGACTGCCTTCGGACTTCCCCAATGCCGGCCGTACAAGTGGGAGGAAAATACCGTATACCCTTGTTCAAGCCAATCGTCCAGCCACTGGCGCCGCCCCGGATGCTCGAGCCAAAAACTCGTTTGTTCGTTCACAAACTGGTCACCGTCGCCGATTAAAAAAAGGGCAAACCCGTTCGGGCGCTCCGGCACGTGAACGATGCACCATTGCCCATCAAGTTGGAAAAACCGTCGTTGTCCTGCCATCGTTTCCATTCACCCTTGTTTGGCGATACAGAATTGTACAGTATACGATATGCCGGGCAGAAAAAAACGTCCGGGTATATGCCTAAATGAACAAATTGTGATAAGATAAGAAAAGGAATGATGCGAAGATAGGGGGAAACAAGATGCGCCTGTTTTGGACGTTTTTCTGGACGTTTTTGCTCGTGCAAATGGCGACGTACGTCATGGGCTCGATGCAAGGCATCGGCTACGATTTTGCGACCGGCGCCTTGCTTGGCGTCATCGTCACCATTTTGATCGTCGTTGTCGCGGCTTTGATTCCGGACGAGCCGGCCGGGCATCATCACCATTAATCAGTACAAGCAACGCCTTGGAGGAAACCTCCAAGGCGTTGCTTTTTGCAGCTGTCTATACGGTTTCACCGTCCGCCTCGGCCGGCGCTTCCCGTTCTTTTTCCAGCCATACAATAAGGCCGGGCAGCAGCATCCCGCGAATCAAAAACGTATCAAGCAAAATGCCAATGGCGACAAGAAAACCAAACACAAACAACAGTTGTACAGGCTGGGTCATCAGCACGGCGAACGTCGCCGCCAAAATGAGGCCAGCCGAAGAAATGACGCCGCCGGTATGAGCCACCGCCTGTTTCACCGCTTCATGAAGCGAATGCGTTCTCCACTCCTCTTGGAAACGGGAGATGAGCATAATATTGTAGTCAATGCCGAGCGCCACTAAAAATACAAACGCATAAATCGGCACACGGTCGCTGACAGCGCCGATGCCAAACAGCCAATCGGCCAGCCAAATTCCAACCCCGAGCGCGGCCGCAAACGAAACGAGAATCGTCGCCATCATATACATGGACCGCTTCACCGATCGTGTCAGCCCAATGAGCAGCAAAAGAATCAAGAGCGTTTCCAATGAAACAATCACGATCATATCGCGTTTGTTCAACGCCCGTTCATCCACTTTCGCCGCTGTTTCCCCGGCAAAATAAAGGCGACCGTCAAGCCCGCTTTGTTTGACGATCGTTTCCTTCCGGTCAATGATCTGTTCCATCGCATCGATCGTTTTGACATCGTACGGGCTTTCGCGAAACGTAAGCGTAAAAGTGGCAACGCGGCCCTCATCGGCCGTACCGGTCGGGCGCACTTCGCTGACGAGCGGCTGTTTTTCGAGCTGATTTTGCAGCTGTTCCAGCTGTTGCGGCGTCACCTTAGCCTTTCCTTCAAACAAAACGGTAGTCGGCGCCAGCTCTCCTTTGGCAAAATGCTGTTCCAACAATTCATATCCTTGGCGCGACGGCATATCGTCTGGAAACGATTTGATCAGATCATACTCATACCGAAGAGCGGTCGTATGGCCCGCCATCACGACAAGAAGCAAGCCGATCAAGGCGACCGTCAGGAGCGGCTTTTCGACAACAAAGCGGCCGATTTTCTGCCAAAATCCGCTTGTCCCTTTTTCATCACTCTCGCCGGCGCGCGGGATGTTCGGCCAAAACGCTTTGCGGCCAAACAGCGTAAACAACGCCGGGAGCAATGTGACCGAAGCGATCATAATAACGGCCATCGCCAACGCAAACGTCGGAGCGAAATTCCGGTAATCGCCGATTTTCGCAAAAAACAAGACAAGCATAGCCTCCAGCACCGTGCCTCCAGAGAAAAACACCGGCAGCCCCGTCTCACGCATCGCCCATTTCATCGCTTGCCATTTGTTCTCGTGCCGCTTCAACTCTTCACGATAACGGGAAAAGATGAACAACGAATAATCAGTGATCGCGGCAAACAGCAAAATCGACATAATCGAAACCGTCTGTTTCGATATGACCAGCCCGGCTTTGCCCAGCACCCCAAGCAGCTGCATAACCACTCCGTAAACCAACCCGGCCGCCACAAGCGGGATCAACGCCAACAGCGGCGAACGGTAAATGACGATCAATAGCACGAGAATCAACCCGACTGTCGACAACATAAGCACCATATCAGCGCGGGAAAACAACGCCAGCGTATCAGCCGCAATACCGGCCGGTCCTGTGATATAGATCGCCACATCGCTTTCCTTTTTGACCCATTTGCGAATCTCGTCGTTCACCGTTTGGATGTCCTTAGATTCCATCGTTGCCCGGTAGACAGCCGGAACAACGATTGTTTTCCCATCTTCCGAAACGAAACCGGCCATCGCTTGCGGCGGAAGCGAAGCAACCGGAACAACTTGTTCCAATGCATCACGATGCGTTTGTTCAATATGACCGACCAAACGTTGCAATTCATCTTTGGCAATCGGGCGGTCATCTGAATGAAAGACAAAAATAGCCGGAACACCGTCGCTCGTTGAAGCATACTGATCCGCCTTTTTCGCCGCCACCATCGATTGCGCCTCGTCTGGAAGCGTTTCTATGCTTGACACTTCATACTCTTTGGCGCTCGGCGCTACAGCCCCCAGTATAGCAACGGCCGCAAGCCAAATGATCAACGTCCACCCCGTTCCTTTTTTCGTTGCCACCCGGTCGGTCAACACATGCAGCCATCGATTCATCACGATCCCCCATTTTTCCTGAATTGCCGAAAGTGACACTTATGTAACTTTCAGCACATTCTTATCATAATGGGGAAGTGACACTACTGTCAATTTCCATTCATCACCCCATACATGATGATCTCCTTAATGCTTTCCGCCCATTGGTCAAGCGAAATGCCAGGAAAATGAGGGACCGTCACCGATTGAAAAATATACGCAAGAACGATCCGGTTGGGAAGGTGCGGTTTCATTTTGCCTTCTTGTTTCCCCCGCTCCACCAGTTGGTCAAGCTCTTCGTACATCCGCTCATGAAACTGCTCAAGGCGCGCCTTATTCGCCCGCACAACCGGAGTCGTATCCGGGACGCGCCTTCCGATCGCGATCATCTGATGAAGATCGTCATGGTACAAAATCAAGTCAAGCAAAAAGCGAAACTGTTCGTCAAACGTCGGATAGTCATGAATATGAACAAGTTTGGCAAACACTTGCTCCATTTCGTCCACCATATACGCCGTAATAACCTCTTCTTTGTTCTCAAAATGTTTATAAATGGCCGTTCTTGACACACCAAGCCGTTCCGCTAACAGCCCAAAGGTAAACCCTTCATAGCCGTGTTCAAGGAGAAGTTGTTTTGTCTGTTGAAACAATTCGTTCAATGAAAATTTCCGTTCGCGCGCCACTTGATCGCCTCCCCTTTTTCACCTTGTACCAGTACAGACATTTTCGCACTCATTATACATCTGCTTTGAGAAAAAAGAAAAAGGCGCCTGCGAAAGGCAAGGCGCTTTTGACCAAGACGACGGATCGCACACGGATGAGGCAGCCTAAGCTGTGGCCCCTTTTTGCCAACGATATCGATCGTGCGTCATGACCGGACAAAAACAAGCCGTTTTGTTCTCGCTCATGCGCCGACACACAATCCGAAGCGCTTCCTCCGTTTCCTTGTCACAGCATCCTTTACGGCTGTGGACGGATGACAAGCCGGCCGTTTTCGGCATCGACAATGACGGTGCTGTACTCTTTCACCCGCCCGGCGATCAGCTCTTTGGCGAGCGGCGTTTCGATTTGCTTTTGCATAAACCGCTTGAGCGGGCGGGCGCCGTAGACCGGATCGAAGCCCGCTTCGGCGATGTATCGCTTCGCCGCCTCCGTCAGCACAAGTTCAATATGGCGATCTGTCAGACGGTGCGACAGCTCGCGGGCAAACTTTTCGACGATGCCCTTTACTTCGTTCACCGACAGCGGCTTAAACAAGATGACGTCATCAATCCGATTTAAAAACTCAGGGCGAAAATGGGCGCGCAATTGGTCAAACACTTGATTGCGCGTCTGTTCATCGATGTCGCCGTTTTTGTGTTCCAATAACAGCAGCGAGCCGATGTTTGACGTCATGATGACAACCGTGTTTTTAAAATCGACCGTCCGCCCGTGTGAGTCGGTGAGCCGGCCGTCATCTAGCAACTGAAGCAAAATGTTGAACACATCCGGGTGCGCTTTTTCCATTTCATCGAACAATAAGACAGAGTACGGCTTACGCCGCACCGCTTCGGTCAGCTGGCCGCCTTCCTCATAGCCAACATAGCCGGGCGGCGCCCCGATCAAACGGGAAACAGCATGTTTTTCCATGTACTCGGACATATCGAGACGAATGAGCTGCTCCTCGCTATCAAACAGCGCCTCGGCAAGCGCTCTGGCCAGCTCGGTTTTGCCGACACCGGTCGGCCCGAGGAACAAAAACGAGCCGATTGGACGGTTCGGGTCTTTCATGCCGGCCCGCGCCCGCAAGACGGCGTCAGCGACAAGTTCCACCGCTTCGTCTTGGCCGATGACCCGCTCATGGAGCAGC
Organism: Geobacillus genomosp. 3; assembly: GCF_000445995.2. Classification (GTDB taxonomy): domain Bacteria; phylum Bacillota; class Bacilli; order Bacillales; family Anoxybacillaceae; genus Geobacillus. The sequence continues at coordinate 712,482 of NC_022080.4, read as the reverse complement.
TCGTGAAGGCGAAGCAGCTTTTCCCGCTCCCCTTCAACAAGGCGGGTGAGCGGAATGCCTGTCCAGCGCGACACGATTTCGGCAATCTCCTCTTCCGTCACTTCCTCGCGCAGCAGTTTCCCTTCGCGTTGCTCACTGATTTCTTTCTCAAGCTGCTTGAGTTGCTTTTCCAACTGCGGAATGCGGCCATGGCGGAGCTCGGCCGCCCTGTTTAAATCGTAGTCGTTTTCCGCTTTCTCGAGCTCACGCTTCGCCCGCTCAAGTTCCTCGCGCACGCGGCGGACGCGGTCAAGCGCCTCTTTTTCTTGTTGCCATTGCGCTTTCATGGCGTTCGCTTTTTCGCGCAAATGAGCGAGTTCTTTTTGCAGCGCTGCCAGCCGCTCGCGGCTCGCTTCATCCGTTTCTTTGCTTAAAGCCGCCTCTTCAATTTCCAGCTGCATGACGCGGCGCATCACTTCATCGAGCTCCGACGGCATCGATTCCATTTCCGTGCGGATCGTGGCGCACGCTTCATCGACCAAATCAATCGCTTTGTCAGGCAAAAAGCGGTCCGAGATGTAGCGGTCGGACAACACCGCGGCGGCGACGAGCGCCCGGTCGTGAATTTTCACCCCGTGGTGCACTTCGTACCGTTCTTTCAACCCGCGCAAAATGGAAATCGTATCTTCGCCGCTCGGCTCTTGGACGAGCACTTGTTGGAATCGGCGCTCAAGCGCCGGGTCTTTTTCGATGTATTGCCGATACTCATCAAGCGTCGTCGCCCCGATGCAGCGCAGCTCGCCGCGGGCGAGCATCGGCTTTAACATATTGCCGGCGTCGATCGCCCCTTCGGCCCGGCCGGCGCCGACGATCGTATGCAGTTCATCGATAAACAAAATGATGCGGCCGTCGCTTTTTTTTATTTCGTTTAGCACCGCTTTCAGGCGCTCTTCAAATTCGCCGCGAAACTTGGCTCCGGCAACGAGCGCGCTCATATCAAGGGCAAAAATCGTTTTGTCTTTCAGCCCCTCGGGAACATCTTTGCGCACGATGCGCTGGGCGAGCCCTTCGACGATCGCCGTTTTCCCGACGCCCGGTTCGCCGATCAGCACCGGGTTGTTTTTCGTCTTCCGCGACAAAATGCGGATGACGCGGCGAATTTCACTGTCGCGGCCGATGACGGGATCAAGTTTGCCGGCTTTTACTTCCGCTACAAGATCACGCCCATATTTCGTTAACGCTTCATACGTCGCTTCTGGATGCGGACTTGTCACGCGCTGATTCCCCCTTACGTTTCTCACTGCCACTAATAGAGCTTCCTTCGTCAAACCAAACGCCGCCAACTGGCCGGCGATTGATTCCGCGCCTTGAGGCAGCGCGAGCAGCACATGTTCAACCGATATGTACTCATCTTTCATCCGTTTCGCCTCTGCCTCCGCTTCGTCAAGCAGCCGCGCCAAGGCAGGGGCAATATACAGCTGCCCTTGTGCCGCCCCGTGCACTTCCGGCTTTTGGCGAAGCCGGTCTTGCAGCCAGCCGATCGCCTGAGCGCGGTCGGCGCCGCAAAGGGCAAACAGCCGCGGCGCCAAGCCATCTTCTTGCTCGAGAAGTGCCACGAGGAGATGCTCAATATCAAGCTGTTGATGATGCCGCTCTTTCGCCAGCGACTGCGCCGTCATGAGCGCCTCTTGCAGTCTTTCCGTCAAACGGCTTGCATCCATGCCGTCCCCTCCATTTGACCTTTTTTGACCATAAATAATTATAGCGGATGGCAACGCACAAGGGCAAATCAAAAGCCACTCCAAATGAGATGGAATGGCTTTTGCATCGCAATTTACGGTTTGCGTAAATACGTCCAATGCCGGTTATGGTTGGACGTTTCCGGGAACGTATCGCCGGCTTTCATCTTCAACTTTTTCGGATGCTTCACGTTGTCTCCCGTTTCGCCGATTTCAATGTACACACCGTTGTTCGGCGCTTTATCGCCTGGCTTAAAATGGCGCGGTTGGCCCATTTCATTCATCCCCCTTGCTTTGATTGCATTTGTTATCATACCCGGTTTCATCGCCGTTCATAAGAAGGGAAATGATGGCAGGCCGCAGGGACACCAAGCCGTTCACAACGACAAAAAGCTCCCCCTTGAAATCCCTCCTAAAACGAAAAAGGAACTCCCGAAGCGGGAATTCCTTTTTTGTTATAAAACGGACACCAAAATCGCTTTTTGCGCATGAAGCCGGTTGCCGGCTTGTTCGAACACGACCGAGTTCGGACCGTCCATGATGCCGGCCGTCACTTCCTCGCCACGATGGGCCGGCAGGCAGTGCAAAAAGAGATAATCCGGTTTCGCCGCTTGGACGAGCTGTTCGTTCACTTGATACGGCTGAAACACGTTCAGCCGCTCGGCGCTTTCGCTCTCTTGCCCCATGCTCGTCCAGACGTCTGTATAGATCGCATCCGCTCCGGCCACCGCCTCGACCGGATCGTGCGTCACCACAACGGCTGCTCCGGTGTTCTCGCCGATCCGGCGCGCCGCCTCAACGTACGCTGCCTTCGGCTCATAGCCCGGCGGACAGGCGATGGCCACATCCATGCCGACTTTGGCGGCCGCAACAAGCAGAGCGTTGGCGACGTTGTTCCCGTCGCCGACATAAGCAAGCTTCACGCCTTGGAACGTTTTTTTTGCTTCATAAATCGTCAGCAAATCCGCCAGCGCCTGGCACGGATGATCATCATCCGTCAGGCCGTTAATCACAGGAACGGACGCATATTCAGCCAGTTCCTCAACTTTTTGGTGCGCGAACGTCCGAATCATGATGACATCGACGTATTGTGACAAGACGCGGGCCGTATCGGCGATCGTTTCGCCGCGGCCGAGCTGCAAGTCGTTGCCATTTAAGTAAAGAGCCTGGCCGCCGAGTTGAATCATGCCGACTTCAAACGAGACGCGCGTGCGCGTCGACGGCTTTTCAAAAATCATCGCCATCGTTTTGCCGACAAGCGGCGTATAGGATACACCGGCCTTTTGTTTCGCCTTTAAATCGGCCGCAAGCGCTAATAAGTCGAAAATTTCATCCGTTGAGAAATCGAGCAACGTTAAAAAGTCTCTTCCTTTTAATGACATGACTGCATTCATGCGATCACCGCCTGTTCTGCCTGTTTTTTCTTCGCCAGCCAATCGTGGATCGGCTGCACATCGAGATGGTCGACATCGAGCGCCTGCAAGAAAAGTTTCACCGTTTCGCGTTCTGTGAAGACGAGCAACTGTCGGGACAACGCAGCCATTCGTTTTGAGGCCTCGCCTTCTTCCTTGCGCAAATCGATGACCGCCAGCGCTGCGCTTCGCTTCACCCACTCGGCCAACGGCACCTTTGACACGATGGCAAGCTGTTTCGCTTCGATTTCCGCGGCTAGCGCCTCATCGATGTCGCCGATCACATAGATTTCCTTGGCGTTTGCTTTCTTTTGCAAGTATGCATAAAACGCTTTGTACGCCGCTTCTTCTTTCGTCGCGGCGATGCTGATGCCTTCGCCGGTCGATTTCATTTCCGGCCCGACCGTCGGATCCACTCCCGGCAGCTTGTATGTCGAGAAAACCGGGTATTTCAATACCGCATACGGCATGACCGCCAACCCGCGCTCTTTGTCGTCCACGATGTCGACAAGCGATTTCCCAAGCAATAATTTTGTCGCAATTTGCGCCAGCGGCACGCCGGTCGTTTTGCTGACGATCGGCACCGTCCGGCTTGCGCGCGGATTCACTTCAAGCACGTACACATTGCCGCCGGCAATGACGTATTGAATGTTCATAATTCCTTTAAAGCCAAGCTTTTTGGCGATCCGGCCTGCGTAATCGACGATTTTCGCTTTTTCTTCGTCTGTGAGCGTCTGCGCCGGCAGCCATGCGTAGCTGTCCCCAGAATGGACGCCGGCTTTTTCGACGTGTTCAATGACGACCGGCAGCACGATGTCGGTTCCATCTGTAACAATGTCCGCTTCCGCCTCTTTCCCATCCAAGTACGCGTCAATTAAAATCGGGTACGTTAGCTCACCTTGCTCCACCAATGCCGCCAGCTGGGCTTCATCGCGGACGATGAACATGCCGCGCCCGCCGATGACATACGATGGACGGAGCAGCACCGGATAGCCGATTTGCCCGGCACCGGCCGCGAGCTCTTCGGCATTGTTGGCCATCAGCCCTGGCACGTGCGGAATATCGAGCTCTTCAAGCAACTGGTAAAACCGGTCGCGGTCCTCGAGCTGGTCAATCATATCGTACGTGACACCCAACAGTGGCACACCGGCTTCCTCAAGCCCTTTGACCAAATTGATGGCCGTCTGGCCGCCAAATTGGACGATGACATGTTTGATTTGCTCCGCCTCGATGACATCGAGGACGCTCTCAAGCGTCAGCGGTTCAAAGTAAAGGCGGTCGGCGACGGCAAAGTCGGTGCTGACGGTTTCCGGATTGTTGTTGATCATCACTGTTTCATAGCCTTCTTGCTGCAGCGCAAACACGCTATGGACCGAACTGTAGTCAAACTCAATGCCTTGGCCGATGCGAATCGGACCGGCGCCGATGATCAGCACTTTCTCTTTGCCGCTCGCTTCCTTCCGCTCGTCTTCGCCGAAATAGGACGAGTAGTAGTAGTCTGTCTCTGAATGAAATTCAGCCGCACACGTGTCGACCATTTTGTATGACGGCATGATGCCGAGCTCTTTCCGTTTTTTGCGCACGTCAAGTTCTGACACGCCCCACGTTTCAGCCAAAAAGGCGTCGCTGAACCCTTTTTCTTTTAGGTAACGGAACGTTGGCTCCTCAATCGTGTCCAGCGTCGCAGCCGCCGCCTGTTTTTCAAGGGCGACAAGCCGCTCGAACGAGCAAAGGAAAAAGCGGTCGATTTTCGTCCATTCATGGATCGCCTCCACCGTCACACCGCGGCGGAGCAGTTCCAAAATCGCGAAAAAGCGGCGGTCGTCTTTGTCGGCAAGCAGCTGTTTCAGTTCATCATTCGTTTTGGCTGCAAGTTCCGGCCAAAACAGTCCGTTGTTTTTCCCTTCAAGCGACTGCACCGCTTTTTGGAACGCCCGCTCCATGTTGCGGTCGATCGCCATCACTTCCCCGGTCGCCTTCATTTGCGTGCCGAGCTTCCGATCGGCATGCGGAAACTTGTCAAACGGCAGGCGCGGAAATTTGACGACAACATAGTCCAACGCCGGCTCAAAGCTGGCGTACGTCGTTTTCGTCACCGGGTTGATCAGTTCCGCGAGCGTGTAGCCGACCGCGAGCTTCGCGGCAATGCGGGCGATCGGGTAGCCGGTCGCTTTGGACGCGAGCGCCGACGAGCGGCTGACGCGCGGGTTGACTTCGATCAAGTAATAGTGTTTGCTGTTTGGATCCAAAGCAAACTGAATGTTGCACCCGCCGATGATCCCTAATGCGGAAATGATGTTCACCGCCGATGAGCGGAGCATTTGGTATTCTTCATCCGTCAATGTCTGCGACGGTGCGACGACGATCGAGTCGCCCGTATGAATGCCGACCGGGTCAACGTTTTCCATATTGCACACCGTGATGCACGTATTCGACTGATCGCGCATCACTTCATATTCAATTTCCTTAAATCCGGCGACGCTCCGCTCGATTAAACATTGGTGGATCGGGCTCTCGCTCAATCCCTTTTCTACGAGTGCGACAAACTGCTCCATGTTTTCGGCGATGCCGCCGCCCGTCCCGCCGAGCGTATACGCAGGACGAATAATGATCGGAAAACCGATTCGTTTGGCGAACGCGACCGCTTCGTCAACGCTTGTGACAATTTCGCTTTCCGGCACCGGTTCGCCAAGCTCATGCATTAACGCGCGGAACGCTTCGCGGTCTTCTCCGCGCTTAATGGCTTCAATCGGTGTTCCGAGCAGTTTCACCCCGTACTTTTCCAAAACGCCGGCCTCATGAAGCTGAAACGCCAAGTTAAGACCGGTCTGGCCGCCGAACGTCGCCAGCAGCCCATCCGGGCGCTCTTTGGCGATGACCGCTTCGACCGCTTCGACGGTGAGCGGCTCAAAATACACAGCATCGGCGTGGACGTCATCGGTCATGATCGTCGCCGGATTGTTGTTCACTAAAATGACGCGATATCCTTCTTCTTTCAAGGCGATGCACGCCTGCGTTCCCGAGTAGTCAAACTCAGCCGCCTGACCGATGACGATCGGCCCTGATCCGATCAGGAGAATCGATTGAAGCGATGGATCTTTAGGCATAGACGTTCTCTCCCTTTGCGACGGTTTGCAAAAATTCATCAAAAATATAACCGGTATCTTGCGGCCCCGGATGCGCCTCCGGGTGATATTGCACAGATAAAATCGGTTTATGGCGATGGACGATGCCCTCGACCGAGCCGTCATTGACGTTGATAAAGCGAATGTCAAACGGTTTGCCCGCCAAACTGCCCTCTTTGACGACGTAACTATGGTTTTGCGATGTCATCACCACTTTTTGTTTCACCGCGTCCCACACCGGCTGGTTGGCGCCGCGGTGCCCGAAGCGGAGCTTTTCCGTATCCGCCCCGTACGCCAAGGCGACGAGCTGATGGCCAAGGCAGATGGCGAGCGTCGGATATCGGTCGATGAGCTGACGAATAGTGGGAAGCTGATGACCCAACTGTTTCGGATCGCCCGGGCCGTTCGAGAGGACAAGGCCGTCCGGTTTCAGCGCCTCGATCGTTTCCGGCGCTGTATCGTATGGCACGACCGTCACCCGACAGCCGCGCGATAAGAGCGACTGCAAAATCGATTTTTTGCAGCCGAAATCGATAAGCACAAAATGCGGGCCGCCATGGCCGTACGTCTCAATCGTTTTCGTTGATACGTCGCGCACCGGAAACGCCGCTTCCCTAGCGGCTGCCGCCGGAACCGGCGACGCGCTCAATTCCGCCATCATCGTCCCTGCGGTGCGGATTTCTTTCACGAGGGCGCGCGTATCGACGTGGGTTAGAAGCGGAATGTTCCAATGCCGCAAATATTCCGCCAGACTGTATTTCGCCCCGTAGTGGAAGCCTTCACGGCTCGCTTCGTAGACAACGACGGCTTCTACATGCGGCCGCTTGCTTTCAAAGTCGTCTTCATTGATGCCATAATTGCCGATCAATGGATACGTAAAGACGATGACTTGGTTTTTATACGACGGGTCGGTCAGCACTTCTTGGTACCCGGTCATCCCCGTGAAAAAAACAACCTCCCCGACCACTGTTTGTTCAAGCGGAGCGGCGAGTTCGCCGCTGAACGTTTTTCCGCTCGCCACATGCAAGTACGCTTTCACTGACGCCACCCCAATGTTTTGATTTTTTATAACCGATATAGAATTTTTATGCATTAACAAGAATAAAAATGAAGCCGTCAACCGCCCGATCACAAGACGGCTGAGGCATTAGCGTGTTTCAACACGGCCGCTAACACGTCGACTGCTTGATCGATTTCCGCTTTTGTCACGACAAGCGGCGGCAGCAGGCGAATCACCTTCGGCCCCGCCGAGAGGACGAGCAAGCCGTTTTCGTGAATCACAGGCAAGAGCGGGGCAACGTCTGTTTGGCACTCGATCCCGACAAGCAACCCGAGCCCGCGCACATCCGTAACGATGTCAAACGCAGTAAGCGCTGTGGTTAACCGTTCAAGCAAATAGCGTCCCTTTTCTTGCACCTCTTGCAAAAACGCCGGGTCAAACACGACGTCCAACGTCGCTTTCGCCGCCGCCATCGCGACCGGATTGCCGCCAAACGTCGACCCGTGCACCCCAGGGCCGAACGAATCTTTTAAAAACGCTTTGCCGATCATTGCGCCAACCGGAATGCCGCTGCCAAGCCCCTTGGCAGCTGTCATGATGTCCGGCTCGATGCCGAAATGCTGATAAGCAAACGGCTTTCCGGTCCGGCCGATGCCGGTTTGCACTTCATCGATGATCAAGAGCGCACCGTGTTTTTGGCACAGCTCCGCTGCCGTCTGCAAAAACGCCCGGTCAATCGGGCGGACACCGCCTTCCCCTTGGACGACTTCAAGCATGACTGCCGCCACGTCCTCGCCCATCGCCTGCTTAAGCGCCGCCACATCGTTAAACGGCAAATGGACGAATTCTGAAAGAAGCGGACCGAAGCCGCTATGCACTTTCTCTTGCCCGGTCGCCGCCATCGTCGCAAACGTGCGGCCATGAAACGACTGGCGGAATGTGATGACTTTATGTCTCCCAGTATGTTTGCGCGCCAGCTTCAGCGCCGCTTCATTCGCCTCCGCCCCGCTGTTGCAGAAAAAGACATAATCACCGGCGCTATGGGCGACAAGCTGTGCGGCCACTTCCTCTTGAATCGGAATCGTAAATAAGTTTGAGACATGCCAATATTGATTCAGTTGCGTTTCAACCGCCTTTTGCACGTGCGGATGACGATGCCCGAGATTGCAGACAGCAATGCCGGAGACAAAATCAAGATATTGTTTTCCGTTCACATCGGTCACAACCGCCCCTTCCGCCGCTTGAACGGCGATGTTCCAACGGTTGTAGGTCGGAAACAGCGCGCTCATAAATAGACCCCCACTTCTTTGCGAATCGTTGTCCCTTGCCATGTTCCGTTCTGGTAAAACGGCGTTTTGCCGCTGACGATCATCACCTTCGGCAACGCGTCAGATAAGGCGGAGAGCGCCGCCTTCACTTTCGGAATCATCCCGCCGGTGATGACGCCATCCTCAATCAACTGCTCGACCGTTTCGGCTGTCGCTTCCTTAACGAGCGCGCCGTCTTGCAAAATGCCGGGCACGTTCGTCACAAACGCGAGCTCACCGGCGCCGATCGCGGCCGCAACCGCCCCGGCGGCCGTATCGGCATTAATGTTGTACGTTTGCCCGTTTTGGTCGGCGCCAAGCGGAGAAATCACCGGAATGTAGCCGGCCGCAAGCAGCGTGCGCAACAGCTGGGAACGAACGGTTTTCACACGGCCGACATAGCCAAGTTTGGCCAAATCAATTGGTTCGGCTTCCAGCAGCCCGCCGTCCACACCGGAAATGCCGACCGCCGGCAGCCCGTGCTGCGTGAGCATCGTGACAAGCTGTTTGTTCACTTTGCCGGAGAGCACCATTTCCACAACGGCGAGCACGTCTTTTGTCGTTTTGCGCAAACCGTTGACAAACTCGCTCGATACGCGAAGCGTTTTGAGCATCTGTCCGATTTCCGGCCCGCCGCCGTGGACGATAACGACATCCATCCCTTGTTCCCGCATCGCGTTCACGCTGGCAAAAAAGGCGGGGGACAGCTCTTCTAACACGCTGCCGCCGCATTTGATGACGACCGTTTTTCCCATTTCTCTCTCCCCTTACGTCCGGTAACTGGCGTTAATTTTCACATAATCGTATGTCAAATCGCAGCCCCACGCAACGCCGACACCATCGCCCATGTGCAAGTCGACCTCAATGACGACGGTCTCTTGCTGCAAATACGCCGCCGCTTCTTCTTCCGAGAACGGCTGCGGCTCGCTTCCTTTCAGCATCACAATCGGCCCGATCGCGACGTCGACATTGTCCGGGTTGACGTCTGCATCCGCATAGCCGATCGCGCCGATGATCCGCCCCCAGTTGGCATCCGCGCCGTAGACCGCGGTTTTCACCAAGTTCGAACCGACGATTTGCTTCGCCACTTTTTTCGCCTCATCGTCCGTTTTCGCGCCGCGCACGCGCACTTCAATGAGCTTCGTCGCTCCTTCGCCGTCTTTGGCGATTTGTTTCGCCAAGTCTTCGCACGTTTTCCGCAGCGCTTCGTAAAAGCATTCCCAATCCGGATGATCCGGCGTCAATTCGCCGTTTCCGGCAAGCCCGCTCGCCATCACAACGACCATATCGTTCGTCGACGTATCGCCGTCAACGGTAATTTGATTGAATGACACATCCGTAATCGAACGGAGCGCCTCCTGAAGCACCGGTGAAGAAATGTTGGCATCGGTCGTGATGAAGGCAAGCATCGTCGCCATGTTCGGATGGATCATCCCCGACCCTTTCGCCGCCCCGCCGACAGTAATCGTTTTGCCGTCGACCGTCGTTTCGTAACAAGCGTGTTTCATCACCGTATCGGTCGTTAAAATCGCTGTTTGAAACGCCTCTGCATCCGCCGCTGTCGCCCCTGGGACGAGCTGTTTGATGCCGGCGCGGATTTTCTCCATCGGCAAGCATTCGCCAATGACGCCGGTGGAAGCTACCGCCACATAATGAGGCGCCAACCCAAACTGCTTCGCGCACAGCTCGCGCATTTCATAGGCGTCTTTAAGCCCTTGCGCACCGGTGCAGGCGTTCGCACACGCGCTGTTGACGATGACGGCTTGCAGTTTTTGCTCGGCGGCAAGGCTCTCTTGCGTCACTTTCAGCGGCGCCGCCTGAAAACGGCTTTGCGTATACACTGCCGCCGCCGAAGCCGGCACATCGCAGACAATAACTCCTAAATCTTTTTTCGAATAGCGCAGCCCGGCATTCACTCCGGCCGCTTGAAATCCTTTCGGCGTGACCACTGTTCCGTCGGCGACCGCCGTCACTTGCCCCGTTTGTTTTGTGATCGTCATCGTTTTTCCCCTTCCCTCACGGATACATCGGCAAGGAGTGGAGGCCCTCAGCCTCATCCCAGCCCATCATCAAATTGAAGTTTTGCACCGCCTGCCCGGCAGCGCCTTTCATCAAGTTGTCGATCACCGACACGACCGTCACCCGTCCCGTCCGCTCATCGTAGGCGAGGCCGATGTCGCAATAGTTCGAGCCATACACTTCCTTCGTCGCCGGAAACTGCCCCGGCTTGCGGATGCGAACAAACGGCGAATCTTTATAACTTGTTTTATATAAATCTACCAAGTCGCCAAGCGAAAGCGGCTGTTTCGCCTTCGCATAGATCGTCGCCATAATGCCTCGCGTCATCGGGATCAAATGAGTGCTGAACGTGATCGGCGCCACCGCTTCATTCCACGTCTGCAGCATTTGCTCAATTTCCGGAATGTGTTGGTGGGCGTTCACTTTATAAATTTTCACATTTTCGTTCACTTCGGAAAAATGCGTCCCGAGCCCGGCTTTCCGTCCCGCCCCCGATACGCCCGATTTGGCGTCCACGATGATCGAGTCTTCTTCAATGAGCCTTTCTTTAACAAGCGGGGCGAGACCAAGCAGCGTCGCCGTCGGATAGCAGCCCGGGTTGGACAAAAGCACGGCCCCGCGGATCGCCTCCCGGTTCCACTCCGTCAGCCCATATACGGCTTTTGCCAAATATTCCGCAGACGCGGCCGGCCGCCCGTACCATTGTTCGTACACCGCCCCGTCTTGCAAACGGAAATCGCCCGATAAATCAACCACCTTCACTCCCCGGTCGACAAGCGCCGGCGCCCACTCCCCCGACACTCCAGGCGGCGTGGCGAAAAAAACCGCATCATAACGGGAAAGCGCCTCGATGTCAAGTTTATGCAACACCGCACCACCGATATCACCGACGTGCGGGAAACTTTCCGATAAATGCATTCCGTCCTGAGACGATGAGAACACATCGCAGCGGCTCACATGCGGATGCCCGTGCAACAAGCGGACCAGCTCTGCGCCGCTGTACCCCGTCGCTCCAATAATGGCTACGTCCATAACCGTTCCCCCTCATCCGTATGCCTCATGTAGTTTTCATTATAATACTGTATAAAAATAAAATCAAATGTATATTTAATAATTTTGCGGAATTTTTCTCCTCTCTCTACAAAACAGCGAACGCCAAAGCTGATGTAGGTGTCCGATCAAGCTTTTTCGTTCCTGTTCGGGCCGACGTTCCTTTAAAATGAAAAAGGGACATTCCCTAAACAAATGTTCAACAATTTTTCAATATTTCCACTGTATTTATATTGACTTCCCTTTTCTTTACTGTAAAATTTTCTTATAGGGTTATATGTAAATAGAAGGTTGTGATGGAATGGATCGTATATCTTCGGAACTGCGGGAGTTGTTGACAACCATTTACCGCACAATTCCGGTCAAGAAAGGGACGTTCTTGTTTCAAGAAGGGGAAAAAGCAGACGACATTTACTATATACAATCCGGCAAAATCCAAATCAGCAAAACGAACATGGACGGTCAGGAACTGACGCTGCGCATTTGCAGCCAAGGCGACTTGATCGGCGAGCTGACGCTCTTTTGCCCCGGCGCCCGCTACATGCTGACGGCGAAAGTGCTCGAAGACGGCACCGTTTCCGCCATTCGGCGTGAAACGCTCGAGACAGAGCTGGCCAACAACCCGAAACTGGCGATTGAGTTTATGAAATGGATGAGCCTTCATTTCCGCAAAACGCAGACGAAATTCCGCGACCTCATTTTACATGGCAAAAAAGGGGCGCTTTATTCAACGCTCATCCGTCTGTGCAACAGCTACGGGGTGATGAAAGAAGACGGCATTTTGATCGACGTGCCGCTGACGAACCAAGAGCTTGCCAACTTTTGCGGCACCGCCCGCGAAGTCGTCAACCGCATGCTCGGCGATTTGCGGAAAAAAGGCGTCATCTCCGTGGAGAAAGGAAAAATCCACGTCCACGACCTGCAATACTTGCGCAACGAAATCGCCTGCGAAGGTTGCCCGCCCGAGCTGTGCAGCATCGAGTGACAAACAGGTGCGGCAATTGAACGCTCTCCCACCTACGCGTACGCTTCGAGGAGGAAGAGTAACGGCAAATCCCGATTTCTCCCCACTTACGCTCACGCGTCGAAGTGGAAGCTTCTCGGTTCAGGATGATAAAAGAGAAGGCTGTTCTCGGCGCCCGGGGACGGCCTTTGCTTTTTTGAAACAAACATTTTATCAAGCCATTTCCATCGCTCCTCATTGCTCATGGGTTGAATGGCTTCTAAGATTTCTTCTGCCGTCATTAGTTTTTCCATCACCATCATCCCCCCTCATCGTGCTCATTGACCAATATAGCCCCCATTCTTATTTTACCGAAAAGACTGGTAAAATACGATGATTCCCATTGATTATGCTCCTTGTGGAAAAAAGCAAAAGAAAAAAACCCCAACGGCCCGTTTTCGGCTCGAGTGCGGGGTTCATTCAAGAATAGAGCACGATCATCGCGATGAAAAAGTACGCTGCATTGGTGATTTCCAAGATGCCCAGTTTCATGATCGGCAGCGACTTGCCGTATAAATAAACGGCGCGGATGACGCTCGGTGCGTAGGCCAAAACGGCGAACGTCTCGCCGATGGCGATAAGGCCGGCAATGAGCAGGGCATGGTAGCCCCATGACAGCCATTTGTACCGCTCGTTTTTCTTTTCCCGAATCATCGTTTTCACGTAAAACGTGCTGCCGAGGAAAAAGAGGAAGGAAAACAAGGCGAGTTCAAACGCTTCGAGCGTCAACGCCCCGCGTCCGGCGTAAAAGGCGGCGAGGCCGCCGATGCAAAACGCCGCAATGGCCGCCACGTCGTTCCAAAAGGCGCGCTCGTTCTTTTTCTTGCTATAGTATGTGTTCACCAAGAAAAACGGCACCATGGCGAGCCCGAAGTAGAAAAGCGCCGGCTGCTGCCAAAGGGAGACGACAAGCCCTAGGGCGGCGATGGTGCCGTAGCGGGCGGCGGCAGGTACGTACGGGTCTTTCCGCTTCGTTTTCACCGCCATTAAAAGCGGATATGTTGCTAAATAGAGGGCAAGCCAGGCGAGAAAAAGCGGCGCGTGAATCCATGAAAGCCCGCCCGCATACGCCCCGAGCCAAAACGGGATGATGAGCATCGCCCAGGCGCCGTGCTGTTTTGGCATCACCCATTTGCTTTTGTTTGCCATTGGTCTCATCCTCCGCTTACTGGTGGAATAAAGGCGACCGTGTCGCCGGCGTGAAGCGGCGCCTCGTCGCGGGCATATTCCTCATTGATCGCCGTCATGACGCGCTCAAGCGAGACGCCGTAGCGCTCTTCCACTTCGTCTTTCAGCTTTTTTACTGTTTCTGGGACGTGCGGCCATGTCACTTCCCGTTCGCCGATTTGCTCGCCCAAATGGGCGAAAAACAACAGACGGATCATTCCTCTTTCACCTCCGGTTTTCCAGACGGGTACGCCGTTGTTTCAAGCTGGTCGCCAACCCAGGCGCTTCCGTCCTCCCATTGCTCTTTTTTCCAAATCGGCACGATTTGCTTGATCCGTTCGATGGCGTAGCGGTTCGCTTCATACGCTTCGGCGCGGTGCGGCGAAGAAACGGCGATGACGACGGCGATGTCGCCGATCTCAAGCCGCCCGATCCGGTGGGTGATGGCGGTTTTCGCCCCCGGCCATTTCTCCGCAATTTCCGCCCCGATTCGCGCGAGCATGCTCTCAGCCATCGACACGTACGCCTCATATTGCAAAAACAGCGTCCGCTTGCCGTTCGTCCATTCGCGCACCGTCCCGGCAAAGACAGCAACCGCCCCCGCTTCCGGGCGCATCACTTTTTTCATCACATCCTCGACCGAAATCGGCCGGTCGGTAATGACAAACAACGGTTCGGTCATGTTCGCGTTCTCACCTCATTTATGAGCCATGGAATATATTCATCATCGTCCGCCAGCAAAAACACCGGGTATGACAGCGGTTCGGGAAGCGGCTCCCAGGCGATGACGGCGCGAATGTCGGCAAGGTGCTGGAGCGACGCCCAATCTTTCGCGGAGCGCACAAGCACGACTTTCGGATGCCGCTCTTGTTTGTAGCCTTCAACCAACACGAGATCGAGCCGAAGCGGCGCATAGAGCGCCAACACGTCATCCAACCGCCATAGCGGCCGGCGGAGATGAAGCTGCAACAGCCCATCCCCTTCGACCGCTGTGGCCACCGCCCCGGCCCGCTCGTGGCGGACGGAATCGACGCCTTCGGGCCGGGCGGGTTCGCCGCCATGGCCGTGATGCTTCACCGTCCCGACGCGCCATCCTTCCCGGACAGCGGCCGCCGCCCATTTTTCGACAAGCGTCGTCTTGCCGCTATGTTTATAGCCGACGACTTGCCAGACGTTCATTCGCTTGATCCCTCATCGTCATTCAAAAGCCACACGTCGACCTCATCGCCGGCCGCAAACCCCCGCGTTCCGCCCGGCAGCACCATTAAGGCGTTCGCTGCCGCGAGCGAAGTGACAATGTTCGATTTGTCCATGCCGACCGGCTTCACGACAAGCCGCCCGTCAACCGCCTCCACCCGGCTGCGCACGAAGCGGGTGAACGGATTCGGCTTCGGAAACTCGGCGCCAAGGGTGGCTTTCGCTTTTTTCAAATGCGGCTTGGCCGAAAAGAGCCGCGTGCGCACAACCGGACGGACGAACAGTTCGTATCCGACGTAGCACGCCGACGGGTTGCCGGATAAGCCGAACAGCAGCTTGCCGTCCCATTCCGCGACGGTCGTCACGCTTCCCGGGCGCATGGCGATTTTGTTAAACAACACATTCGCCCCAAGCCGCTCGTAAATAGCGGGCAAATAATCGAAGTCGCCGACCGAAACGCCGCCCGTTGTAATGAGCATGTCCACTTGATCGAGCGCCTCGCGCACCGCGGCGAAGCAGGCGTCCAGGTCATCGGCAAGCTGACCGAAATAAACCGGCTCGGCGCCGCTGTTGAGCACTTGCGCCTCGATCATGTAAGCATTGCTGTTGCGAATTTTCCCCGGCACGAGCGGCTCGGAGACGTCGAGCAGTTCGCTGCCGGTCGCAAAAATGCCGATGCGCGGCCGTTTTGCCACTTTCACCTCCGCATAGCCGAACGTCGCCAAGAGCGCCGCCACCCCGGGATTGATGCGCGTTCCTTTTTCGACTAACGGCTGCCCTTTTTTCGCGTCTTCCCCTTGAAACGAAATGTTGTCGCCGGGGCGGAACGGGCGCTTGATGGCCATGTACGTCTTCCCGTCCCGCTCGTACTGTTTGGCGAGCTCGAGCATGACGACGGCATCGCACCCGTCGGGAATTTGCGCTCCGGTCATCAGACGCACCGCTTGAAACGGGCCGACCGGCTGCTTCGCCACTTGCCCGGCGCCGATCGCTTCAATAACTTCAAACTCGACGGGATGATCCAGCCCCGCTCCTTCCGAATCGGCGGCGCGAATGGCAAACCCATCGTACGGCGAGCGATCAAACGGCGGCACGTCATGGTCGGCGAGCAAATCCTCGGCTAAATAGCGACCGTACGACTGCCGAAGCGGCACCACCTCTTCTTCCCCTCTCCCGGCATAACGCATCACCCGATTGATCGCTTCCGCAACCGGAATCGGGGTTCGTTTTTCCACCAACGGTGTTCTCTCCTTTCTTTTATTCACTTCACTAAGTCCATTTTATCGTTTTATCACAATGATTTCCAATCTTGCAGCTGTCTAATGGTTTTGGCCAATTTTTCATCAACGACGCTGGCATCATCAATATGTTGCAAAATCATCGCCCGCGTTTCCCCAAACAAAGCGGCCGACCGCTCAAGCTCTTGCATCACTTCATCGGCGTAACGAAACTGTTCTTGAATATCGTTTAACACGCCACTGACCCGCTTTTCGACTTGATCGATCAGCCCGATCATCGCCGACCATGTTCGCGATGTGTTGATGCTCATTTGCACTACCGTGTTAATGATAGATGAAATGGCGTCAGTCTGTACGAGCGACCGTTGAATTTCTTGCTGCACCGCATCGGTGAGCTGGTGGATCGTTTCCGTGCTGTCTGCCGTATGTTCAGCCAGTTTCCTGACTTCGGCGGCAACGACGGAAAATCCTTTTCCATGCTCCCCGGCGCGGGCCGCTTCAATCGAAGCGTTTAAGGCGATTAAATTCGTCTGTCCGGCGATTTCTTTAATGACTTTGACGATTTGCTCGATCTCTTGCGAACGGTCGCGCAGCCGATGCATCGCGGCCGATGTCGTCTCCATTTCCGCCCCGAGCTGCCCGATCGCCTGCTCAACCTCCCCGGACATGCGAATCCCTTCTTTCGCCGCCGCCACCATCTGCCCGGCGGTGTCCGCCAAAGCCGTCCCCTGCTCGCGCAGGCGCCCGGAGATGGCGTATGACGATTGACTGAGCGTACGGACATTATCCACTTTTTCTTTCGTTTTTTCCATTAAATCGCCCAAGACATGGTGCTGCCCGTTGACGAGTTCATGTTGGCGGACAATTTCCTGCCATTCCTCAAGCAGTCCGGCCACTGTTTCACGAATGGCCGTTTCTTGCCTTACAAGCTGTTGTTTCATCTCTTCAATCCGGCGTTCAAGCTCCTTTTTTTCTTCCTCCCAGCGGCTTGCCTTGGCCAGCGGCCACATGCTGACTCCTCCTCTTTTTTCGGCAGTTCACACTTTCCATATGGCGTATTCACCGTTGTTTTCCTTATTTATATATTTCGTCTGTTTTATTGTACAAGAAGGAAGAGAGACACTGTTGTGATGTTGATCACATTTCCTTGTTGTCCGCTTTTTTTTGCTTGTGTGAGATGTATCACAACGTTGGCGACCAAAACAAGGTATGCTGAAGCTGTAATGATTTGACGATGGAGGGATCCGAAATGGAACAGCGGTTTACCGAACAATCGTTAATTGGCGATATTGTCACTGCCTTTCCGAAAGCAGCGGATTTGTTTAAAACGCAACGCATTGATTTTTGCTGCGGCGGGCAGCGCCCGTTAAAAGAGGCCATCGAAGAGCGCGGGCTGGACGGCGAAGCGCTCCTTCACCAGCTGAACACCTTGTATAACGAAGCGCAAAACAAGCCAACCGGAAACTGGAATGAAGCGCCGCTCGACGAACTCGTCGATCATATTGTAAGAACACATCACCGCTATTTGAACGAGGAACTGCCGCAGCTCAGCCCGTATGTCACGAAAGTGTTGCGCGTGCACGGCATGCATCACCCACATCTTTCCCGGGTGCATAAACTGTTCCATGAGTTAAAAACGGAGCTTGAGCAACACTTGATTAAGGAGGAAACGGGCGCATTCCCGCTCATTTTGCAATTTGCCGACAACCCATCCCCGGAAAACCGGGAGGCGGTCGAACAGGCCGTTCGCGAACTCGTCAATGAGCATGATGTCGCCGGTGATCTCATCAAAGAAATTCGTGAAATCACAAACGATTTCACCCCGCCGGAAGACGCATGCGGCACGTACCGGCTCGTCTACAACCGACTCGCCGCGCTTGAGGACGACTTGTTTACGCACATCCATTTGGAAAACAACATCCTCTTTCCGCGCGTGTTGGCGGCGGTGAAGGCGTGAGCAGGGTAAACAAGACAAGCCATTGGCACGGTTGAAACGCGACCAACGCATAAAAACAGGATCGCTTCCTGAGTTAAGGAGCGATCCTGTTTGTTTATCCGCCAATATACGACATCTCAATTTTCCGCTGTTGTTTTGCCGTCTCCGCCGTCCGTTCTTCCGAATAGCGGTCCGTCCGCCGGTTCCAGATGGCCGTAATGAGCGCCTTCAGCTCTTCTTTCCCCGCGCCGGCACGCAGTTTGTCTTTCAATGACACGCCATTCGCCGCAAACAGGCACGTATACAGCTTGCCATCGGCGGAAATGCGCGCCCTCGTGCAGCTTTGGCAAAACGCTTCCGTCACCGAGGCGATAAAGCCGACTTCGACGTTCGTGCCGACGTAGCGGTAGCGGCTCGCCACCTCCCCGAAGTACTCGTGTTCGACCGGCTCGAGCGGATGCATGGCATGGACTTGTTCATAAATCTCCTTTTTCGTCACGACATAGGAAAAATCCCAGCCGTTCGTCGTGCCGACATCCATGAATTCAATAAAGCGGAGCGGGATGCCCAATTCTTTAAAGTAAGCCGCCATCGGCACGATTTGTGAATCGTTCCACCCTTTTTTGACGACCATGTTCACTTTGACGCCAAGCCCGGCCTTGCGCGCCGCTTCAATGCCTTTCAACACCGGAGCGGCGCCGACGCCGATGCCGTTCATTTTGCGGAAAATGTCATCGTCCAACGCATCCAAGCTGACGTTGACGCGCTTCAACCCGGCCGCTTTCAGCCGTTTCGCCCATTTCACCAAATGGATGCCGTTTGTCGTAAGGGCAACGTCCCGCAAGCCGGGAATCATGGACAACCGCTCAATAAGCGCATCAAGGTCGCGCCGAAGCAGCGGCTCGCCGCCGGTCAGGCGCACTTTTTCGACCCCAAGCTCGACAAAACATTCCGCCAACAGCGCCATTTCATCAACGGTTAACAGCTGGTCTTCCGCCAAAAAGCGAAAATTCGGCCCAAACACCTCTGCCGGCATGCAGTAGACGCAGCGAAAATTGCATTGATCGGTGACCGACAACCGCAAATCGCGCAGCGGGCGGGAGAGGCGGTCGGTGATCTTCATCCGGTCGCGCTCTTCCATGGCGCTCCCTCCTTTCTCGTTTATGGGCCGCATCACGTTCAAGCGGCCTGTTTCTTTATCGTTGCAAACGGCTGAGTTTGGTCACACAAGCCAATAAACTGAATGACAACCCGATCGTGACCGCCACCCATGCCCACGCTAATTTCATCTCTCCTGATTCCATCGCCATATAGACAGCGGTCGGAATCGTCTGCGTTTTGCCCGGGATATTCCCGGCAAACATGAGCGTCGCGCCAAACTCCCCGAGGCTGCGGGCAAACGACAGCACCGCCCCGGAGAATAACGCGTGTTTGGCCAGCGGCAGCGAAATATGCCAAAACACTTGGCGCTCGTTCGCCCCATCGATGCGCGCCGCCCCTTCAATCGCCGGATCGACCGCTTCGAGCCCCGCTTTCGCCGCCTGATACATGAGCGGAAACGACACGACGACCGCCGCCAACACCGCGGCGCCGGGCGTAAACAATATCGTTGTGTGAAACCACGTCTCCATCAACCGTCCGATCGGGCTATGGCGGCCAAACAGCACAACGAGCAAAAACCCGACCACCGACGGCGGCAGCACCAACGGCAGCATCAACACCGTCTCGACGATCGTCTTCCCGCGAAACCGGCGGCGCGCCATCCGCTTTGCCGCCGCTGTCCCGAGGATCGCGACAATCACGCCGGCAAGAAGCGATACATTTATCGATAACCAAACCGGTGACCAAAATTCCGCCATGAATCAACCCTTCTCTGTTACATCTCCATCTCACTATACGAAAATGAGCGGCCATATGCTGTGATGCTGCTCACATTGATTGTATCATATGTGCATAGAAATCCGATTTAGAAAAATTTGTGACAACCCGCACAAAAAGAGGACAAACGGTGATTTTTTTCACTCTCTCCCGCTGTGATGTTTTTTACAATAGAAGTAGCTGAACAAATGGAGGTGCCGACAATGAACGGCGAAAGCCGCACTGCAATGAATCATGATTTCTCCCACTTGCGTTCGTTGCTTCAGTCGTCCAAAAAAGTGATTCCGCTTCGCAAGCACTCGTTTTTGTTTCAGGAAGGCATGCCAGCCAATGAGCTGTATTTGATCCTTTCCGGCAAAGTGCAAGTGAGCAAAATTTGCCCGGATGGAAAAGAAATGTGCTTCCGTATTTGCGGAAGTGGGGAAATTGTCGGCGAGCTGACACTATTTACGAACGATCCGCGTTATTTATTGACGGCCAAAGTGATCGAATCCGGTGAAGCGGCAGTGGTAAATAAAAGTGAACTGGAGGAACAGCTGCTGATCGACCCCACCCTTACCCTCGAATATATGCGTTGGATCAGCAAGCATGCCCGGCGGACACAGACAAAGTTTCGCGATTTGATCATGAACGGCAAAAAAGGAGCGCTTTACTCGACGCTCATTCGCCTTTGCAACAGTTATGGCGTCCCGCTTGAGGACGGAAGCATTTTTATTGATGTCACATTGAAAAACCAAGATTTAGCCAACTTTTGCGGCACGACGCGCGAAAGCGTCAACCGGATGCTCAACGCCTTAAAACAGGAAGGGATTATCTCGATGAAGCGGGGGAAAATTACCGTCCATGACTTGAACTATTTGAAAACAGAAATCCAATGCGAAGATTGCCCGGCGGATATTTGCTGCATTGAGTGAACAAGGCGCGGGCTGTCCCGGAAGGTTGCCAACCGCTCCTCTGCGGACAGCCCGGCTCTTTCGTTAAATTTTTTTCGCCCGCATCCGGCGGTAGACGACGTAACGCCGGTTTAAATATGTCAATGGGACGCTCCACACATGCACGAGACGGGTAAACGGCCAAATGCCAAATAACAACAGGGCGGAAAGAATATGAATTTGAAACCCGACCGGCGCATTGCTGACGAGCTGCGGCAGCGGCCGAAACGTTAAAATACCGCGAAACCACGGGCCAATCGTATCCCGATAGTCAAACGTCCCGCCGGTCGCTGTGTATCCGACCGTATTTGTAAAGCCTGTCAAAATGACAATGGTCAGCAGCACCAATACGACGATATCACTTTTGCTGCTATGACGGAGAAGGCGGCGAACGCTGAGCCGGCGCCATAAAAGCAGCACAACCCCGATTACGGTCGCCACGCCGGCGGCGCCGCCAAACCAAACCGCCCCAAAGTGGTACATCTCCTCGGTAATCCCGATCGCTTCATAAAACGCTTTCGGCACTAAAATACCGGCAACATGACCGAGAAACACAAAGAGAATGCCCCAGTGAAACAGAACGCTTCCCCAACGCAACCGCCGTTTCTCAAGAAACTCACTCGATTTGGCCGACCAGCCAAACTGGTCGGTATTGTAACGGTAAATATGACCGGCGACAAACAGCGTCAACATAATATACGGGTAAATGACCCAGAGAAACTGATCAAGCAGCGTCATGTAGCCTCCTCCGTTCTAACCGGAATGTCACGTTTCGCTGTTTTCTCAAGAAAAGAGGCGATGCCTGCCAGACAGCCGGCGAACACAAAGAAATACGGGTGACCGGTTTCTTGGAGCTTAGCGGTCAGCTCCTTGATGGCTTGTTCGTGAACAAGAAGCACTTTCCTTGCGCTGCTTGCCGGAGCAACCGATGCAAATTCAAGCATGAGCGGCAAATAGTCGGGCAGCTCATCCCCGGCCAGTTCCAAACCGGCTCGGCGAAACTCTTCTTTTAATTTCAGCAGCGCCTGGCCGCGCTCCTTTTGGTCGCCAAACAAGTAGTATGTCATATACATCGTCGTTCGGTCACTCAAATCAAAGGTTCTCACATAGAGTTCGCATAGCTCGTCAATATCTTTTGTTTTCGTATAGTCAAGAAACTGCAAAAACCGTTTGCGAGCCGTACGGTTGGCGAGCTGGGAAATTTCATAAAACAGCTGTTCGTCTTTCAGCCATTCTTGTTCCGGATATTGCAACAAAATGGAAGCGAGTTTAAATAGTTTCTGATGCTCTTCCATCCTCATCCCCCCAATAAAATTGGTGAAAACGGTCCGCCTCATATTCAGAGCAGCCAGAACAAGATTCCATAAACGCATAGCCGGCCGTGCCTTGCCCGTAAAACGCATTGCCGGCTTTCTCGCGGTGGGAGGACGGAATGACATACCGGTCGGAATATTTCGCGACGGCGGAAAGTTTATACATCTCTTTGACCGTATGCTCATCCATTCCTACCTTTTCCAATATGCTCCGATCCGGCTCTTTTCCTAAATTCACTGCCCGCATATAACTGCGCATCGCCACCATTTTTTTCAATACGGTGCGAATCACATCCGTATCACCGGCCGCCAACAAGTTCGCCAAATATTCAATCGGGATGCGCATTTGGTCAATCGCCGGAAAGACGACATGTGGGTTGATATCGTCCAATCCGCCGTCAAACGCCCCCATGATCGGGCTTAACGGCGGAACGTACCAAACCATTGGCAACGTGCGGTATTCCGGATGAAGCGGGAGCGCAATTTGCTGCTCAACAGCGAGTTTATAGACAGGCGAGCGCTGTGCCGCTTCGATCCAGTCGTCCGTATATCCGGCCTCACGCGCCGCCTCGATGACTTCCGGATCGTACGGATTTAAAAAGATGCGCAAATGGGCGCGGTACAGTTCTTTTTCATCTTGCACCGAGGCGGCTGCCTCCACTTGGTCCAAATCGTAAAACACAATGCCGATATAGCGCAGCCGGCCGACGCACGTTTCTGAACAAACCGTCGGCATCCCTACTTCAATGCGCGGAAAACAAAACGTGCATTTCTCCGCTTTATGCGTTTTCCAGTTAAAATACACCTTCTTATACGGGCAGCCGGTCACGCAAAAGCGCCAGCTCCGGCACGCGTCATGGTCGACGAGCACAATGCCGTCCTCATCCCGCTTATAAATCGCTCCGGACGGACATGAAGATACACAAGGCGGGTTCAAACAGTGCTCGCAAATGCGCGGCAAGTACATCATAAACGTTTGTTCGAATTCAAATTTCACCTTCTCTTCGATCCCTTTGATGTTCGGATCGCGCGTCCCTGTTTCGTAAACCCCGGCCAAATCGTCCTCCCAGTTCGGTCCCCATGTAACGTCCATATATTCGCCGGTCAGCTGCGATTTAGGCCGGGCGACAGGCTGATGCTCCCCTTCCGGACGGTTGATCAGTTGTTCATAGTCGTATGTCCACGGTTCATAGTAGTCGTCGATCACCGTCATATTGGGGTTATAAAAAATGTTTAACAGTTTGTTCACCCGGCCGCCGGCGCGCAGCTCAAGCTTCCCGTCTTTGAGCACCCAACCGCCTTTTTGCGAGTCTTGGTTTTCCCATTCTTTCGGATAGCCGATGCCCGGTTTCGTCTCCACATTGTTCCACCACATGTACTCGGCGCCGGGGCGGTTCGTCCATGTGTTGTTGCACGTAATGCTGCACGTATGGCAGCCGATGCACTTATCCAAATTCATCACCATGCCAAACTGCGCTCTAACTCTCAAGCCAATCCACCTCTCCTTTTTCCAGCTTGCGGATCACGACTTGTTCATCGCGCTGGTTTCCTGTCGGCCCATAGTAATTAAAGCCGTAGCTTAATTGCGCATAACCGCCGATCATTTGCGTCGGCTTGACGTGAATGCGGGTCGGGCTGTTAAACGTGCCGCCGCGCAATTTGCTGATCGGCGAACCAGGCACGTTAATATGGCGTTCCTGCACATGGTACATAAACGCCACCCCGCGCGGCAGTCGATGGCTGACGACCGCCCGGGCGACGACCACCCCGTTGCGGTTATACATTTCCATCCAGTCGTTGTCAGCGATGCCGACTTCAGCGGCGTCATCGGTATTCAGCCATACGTGAGGACCGCCGCGAAACATCGTCAACATCGGAACGGTATCCCCATATGTGCTGTGGTACGACCATTTAAAGTGCGGCGTCAAGTAACGGAGGGTAAGTTCTTTGCCGCCTACGTTCGGGCGCCGGTCATGGCTGTAAAAAGCGAGCTTCTGCAGCGGCGCTTTAAACGTCGGCAGCTCTTCGCCAAACTCAAACATGAGCTCATGATCCAAATAAAAATGTTGCCTTCCGGTCAACGTCCGCCATGGGATGAGCCGCTCAACGTTCGTCGTAAACGGGGAGTAGCGCCGGTTTCCGGTTTCGCTCCCGCTGAAAACCGGGGTTGTCAACACTTGCCGCGGCTGGACCGTAATCGAATGGAACGTAATATGTTCTTCCGCCCGTTCCATGACCAAATCCTTTAGCGGCTGCATCGTCTTTTTCTCCATTTCCCCCCACGCCTTCAGCGCCAATGCGCCGTTCGTTGTGCTAGAAAGCGCCAAAATAGCCTCCGCTGCATCGCGGTCTGTCAGCAGGCTCGGGCAGTCTTTATACGGACCTTCAAGCGCAGAAGAACCGAGCGTATCAAGCAGCCATTTGTACTGTTCCTTAGCGTCCCAGCTAAGCCCTTTCGCCCCGATTTGCTCGCGGACGACCGGGCCGAGCGCCACAAATTTGTTATACACTTCAGCATAATTCCGCTCCACAATGTGCAAGCGCGGAAAATTCACGCCCGGAACCGGATCGGCCGTCCCGTCTTTCCAGTCGTTCACCACCCCAAACGGCTGGGCGATTTCATCGCGCGTATCATGCAAAAGCGGCGCGGCGACGACATCTTGCACCGGTTTGGAAAAATAGCGGACAGCCAGCTCGGAAAACGTTTTGGCCAATCCTTTAAAGAAGTCCCAGTCCGATTTTGCCTCCCAAGGCGGTGCGATTGCCGGATTGAACGGATGGACAAACGGGTGCATATCCGTGCTGCTTACATCGTACTTCTCATACCACGTCGCTGCCGGCAACACGATGTCTGAATATAGACCGGTCCCGGCCATGCGAAAATCGATATTGACCATTAAATCAAGTTTGCCTTCCGGCGCGTTTTCATCCCAAACGATCTCGCTCGTTTTCAGTTCATCGTTTTGTTCGCTTAAATTCGCATGATGGGTGCCAAGCAAATGCTTCAAAAAGTACTCATGCCCCTTGGCCGAACTGCCGATCAAATTGGCACGCCAGACAAACATCACGCGTGGAAAATTGACCGGGTCGGACGGATTTTCAATGGCAAACTTGATGGTTCCTTTTTTGATTTGCTGAACGACATATTGAACAGCTTCTTCATTCGTCTTCGCGTTCGCCTGTTCCACGAGCGCAAGGCTGTTGACGTTAAACTGCGGATAAGACGGCAGCCAGCCTAACCGGGCCGCCAAATAGTTGTAATCGCCGCCGTGCTCATATCGCGGCTTTTCCACGAGCGGAGATACATGCTCGTTCATGTTTTGGTCTTCGTATTTCCATTGTTCGGTCACGAAATAGAAAAACGACGTTCCATTTTGCAGCCGCGGCGGCCCTCCCCAGTCGCGCGCCATCGCGATCGTCTGCCAGCCTTCGAGCGGGCGCACTTTTTCTTGGCCGACGTAATGCGCCCATCCGCCGCCGTTCACCCCTTGCGAGCCTGTCAGCAGCACAAGGTTCAAAACGGCCCGATAAATGGCGTCAGAGTGGTACCAATGGTTAATGCCCGAACCCATCACAATCATCGAGCGTCCTTTGGAATCGAGCGCATTTTGCGCAAATTCGCGGGCGATTTGTGCGGCCGTCTTTCGGTCAATGCCAGTAATCGCTTCTTGCCAAGCCGGCGTGTACGGCTTCATATCATCATAATCGGACGGATAGTCGCCGGGGAGCCCACGGCCGACGCCCATTTTCGCGAGCAATAAATCGAATACGGTCGTCACGTATACCGTCTCGCCGTTTTGTTTGATGGCTTTCACCGGAACGCCGCGCTCAATCACCGCCTTTTTCCCGGCTTCAAAATGCGGAAATTGGACGATCACCGTATCATCTTGCTGTCCGAGAAGCGTCAAGGCAGGCTGAAGCCCGAGCCGCCGGTTGTCCATGTCGTCAAGCCGCAAGTTCCAGTTGCCGTTATTCTCCCAACGGTGTCCGATCGTTCCGTTTGGCACGGCAAATGTCTGTGACCTCTCATCCCATATGACCGTTTTCCATTCCGCATACTGAAGCGGCATGCCAAGATCGCTCGCCCGCAAAAAGCGGCCGGCTGTATAGCGGTTCCCTTGATTGTTTAACATGACTAAAAACGGCAAGTCGGTGTACGTTTTCGCATAATTCATAAAGTAATCGGCCGTTTGGTCAACGTAAAATTCTTTCAAAATTACATGCGTCATGGCCATCGCCAGCGCTCCGTCCATTCCCGGCTGCACCGGCAGCCAGTTGTCGGCAAATTTCACAAATTCCGCATAGTCAGGGCTAATGGCGACGACTTTTGTCCCCCGGTAGCGCGCCTCGACATAAAAGTGGGCATCCGGGGTGCGCGTTTGCGGCAAGTTGGATCCCCATACGATCATATAGCTGGAGTTAAACCAGTCTGAGCTTTCCGGCACATCCGTTTGTTCTCCCCATATTTGCGGGGAAGCCGGCGGCAAATCGGCATACCAGTCATAAAAGCTGAGCAGCGCCCCGCCAATTAAATTCAAAAAACGGGCTCCTGCCGCATAACTGACCATCGACATCGCCGGAATCGGCGAGAAGCCGAAAATGCGATCCGGACCATACGTCTGGATCGTATAAATAAGGGAAGCGGCGATCATCGTATACACATCATCCCATGCCGCCCGGACGAATCCGCCTTTGCCGCGCGCCCGTTTGTATCGTTTCGCCTTTTCCGGGTCTTCGACAATAGCCTTCCAGGCGGCAACAGGATCGCCTTCGTGCGCCAGCGCTTCCTTCCACAATTTCAAAAGCGCCCCGCGCACATACGGGTAGCGGACGCGCAGCGGGCTGTATGTATACCACGAAAAGCTCGCGCCCCGCGGACAACCGCGCGGTTCGTACTCCGGCATATCCGGCCCTGTCGTCGGATAGTCGGTTTGCTGCGTTTCCCACGCAATAATGCCGTCTTTCACATGCACTTTCCAACTGCACGAGCCTGTGCAGTTCACCCCGTGAGTAGTGCGGACGACTTTGTCATGCTGCCAGCGGCGGCGATACGTCTTTTCAGCATCCCGTCCGTATGGCGACAGTTCTGCGTGACCGGCAATTTTTTCTGACCGGCCAAAGTATTTTAATTTCTGCCAAAATGGGGTAGGCTTTTGGTTCATGCCGTTTTCCCTCTCCTTTCGTTCCGTCCAAATTTAAAAGAGCAGACTTTCCTCATCGGCACTATGGATGCGATTGATGTGAAGCAAGGCGTGAAAACGGGTTAGCACCTCGCCATCGACCTGTTCAGGCAGCCGCTCCCGTATTTCGGCAATCAATTTTCTCATAAGGTCATGGTCACGTTTTAACCGTGCAACCGTTTCAGCCAGATCTTCTCCCTCTCCGGCCTTTTCACGGTAAAACCCTTCCTCTTCGGCCTCGGCGTGGGCAATGACCCGTTTTTCCCAATGTTCGGCAAGCGCATCCGCCACCTCAGCAAGATGCTCGCTGCGCCGCTCGTCATACAGTTTTTCCAGCAAATCGGTCAGACGTTTCGCTTCAGCAAATGCCCCATGATGAATGGAGCGATGCGCGTCCAACTTTCGCAGCGATGGGCCGCCCATTTGATCACCTCACTTCCTGAATACCTATATTTCCCCTTTATTAACCTATGTTTTCCAAACAGTAGGTATGTTATGCCGAATAGGGAGGGGAAAGGAAAAGAAGCTCCTTTTCCCTAATGCGCTCCCCCTCAATTTCTACCGAGAGCAACTTGTGGTGTGACGGAGTTCGCATACAATCTGTACACAAGTTGTTTAAAATGAGGAAAAAGTGAGAAAGAAGGTGGCGAAATGTTGCATCCTCCGATCCGCCTCGGAGTCGATGTACTAGTACAATCATTAGCCGTTCAAGGAATCAGCCGCGTATTTGGCTGCTGCCATGACAGCACATTGCCGGTTCGCCAAGCACTCGAAACCTCCTCCCGCCTGTCGTATATCGAAATGAAGCACGAACAAGCGGCTGTTCATGCGGCGGACGGGTATGCGCGTGCTTCGGGGAAATTAGGAGTGGCGATCATCGGGGCAGGGGGCGGAATCACAAACGGTATTACCGGAATCGCAACCGCATTAAGCGACTCCGTCCCATTGCTTATCATTGTCACGCGTCCCTCTCCGGAAAACGACTTGTATGCTCCTGACCTCGATGTGTTTAGCCTTTGCACACCGGTTACGAAATACCATTTGCAAGTGAACGAAATCAGCGGCATCCCATCAACCATCCAGCACGCCTATGAAATTGCGCTAAGTGGAAGACCAGGGCCGGTGACGGTGGAAATTCCAACTCATCTTCTCCGCCAGGAGGCGACGGCGTCCTACCCGATGCCAAAAGCTTCACTCCCGAAACCGAAGAAAATACCGAAAAAATCGTTGGAAGCCGCCATTGCCGCCATTGAAAGCGCCAAAAAACCGGTCTTGTTTATCGGCGGTGGGGTCATCAGCTCCGGCGCCTCGGAACTGGTGCGCGAGGTGGCCATAAAAGGCCAAATCCCCGTTGTCAGCTCGTTGATGGGAATTGGCGCTTTCGCTCAAAATCCGTTATACTTAGGAATGCTCGGCATGCACGGGACTTATGCGGCCAATAAAGCGGTCCATCAATGCGACTTGCTCATTTGCGCCGGCGTGCGCTTCAGCGACCGGGTGACGGGAAAAATGAGCGGATTTTCGCCAAAATCGAAAAAAATTCATGTCGATATTGACGCTTCCGAGATTAACAAAAACATCCGTGTCGACCTTCCGATTGTCGGGGATGCGAAACAATTTTTCCATTCTTTAATCGATCGGCTCCGCTATCCACTCATCCGGGAACATACGAAAGACTGGGTGGCGGAAGCGACACAGTGGCGGCGGACGGTGCCCCGCTTCGATACGTCTGCAAGCCGCCTAAAGCCGCAAAAAGTCATCCAAATGCTTTCAGCTCTCGCAGGAGACGAGGCGATTGTGGTCACCGACGTCGGCCAACACCAAATATGGACAGCCCATCATTATGCCTTTACCAAACCGCGGTCCTTTTTAACGTCCGGCGGACTCGGGACGATGGGGTACGGCCTCCCGGCAGCCATCGGCGCCGCTGTCGCTGCGCCGGGCCAAACGGTCATTTGTGTGACCGGGGACGGCAGTTTTCAAATGAATCTTCAAGAAATGTTGACGGCTGTTGCACACAACCTCCCGATTAAAATCGCCGTATTAAACAACGGGTATTTGGGGATGGTGCGCCAGTGGCAGGAACTGTTTTACCAAGGGCGCTATTCAGCCGTGAAAATTACTTCGCCTGATTTTGCTAAGCTGGCCGGGGCATACGGGGCGGCCGGGTATGCGGCCGACTCGGAAGCAGAGGCAGAGGCGATCATCAAAAAAGCGTTAGCGCACAATGGACCGGTCTTGCTTGATTTTAACATCGCCGAGGAAGAAAACGTTTATCCGATCGTTCCCCCTGGGCAAAGCAACGACCAAGCTATTTTGGCGCGCTGATGGGAAGAGCGCCCGACCGGCCGTTGTTCACGGCCTGCCGGACGCTCTTTTTTTCTTGTCGGTTGTGATGCGAATCACTTCTTTTTCTTTTTGCCGCCGTATAATAAGAGCTATAGGGCTTTGGGCGGCCATCTCCCGTTTGGGGAAACGGGGGAACATTAATGTCCGCTTGTTTCCGCGCCGTCGTCTTCACCGGTTTCTGTGACTTTCAGCGTGGCGACGGCTCCTTTTTGTGCATGGTTAAACTGATGAGTGACGATCGGGTACGTTCCCGGTTTGGTGACGGTAAATTCGACAACCGCGCCGCCGCTTGCCGGAAGCATCACCGTTTGCATTCCCTTTAGATGATTGCTCGGGTTGCCGTCAAGATACACATCATCGAAGACAGTGCCGACGACGTGGAACGAACTCACCTCGTTCGGGCCAACGTTATTGACATACAAGCGAATTTTCTCGCCGACTTTCGCAAGCAACGGTTTTTCTTTCAGCGTGAACGTATCCCCGTTTGTGTTCAGGTCACCAGGCTTCAGCGCTTTCGTCGAGAAAGCGACGTAGCTTGGCACTCCGTTTTGGAAGTCATTCATATCGTTATATTTGTACCACTCGTTTTGGATGAGCACATATTCGCGGTCGACTTCTTTATCGGTCGGATAGCCGTTTTTCGGCTTGACGATGATCACACCGTGCATGCCGTTGGCGATATGCTGCAACACTGGCTTCGTGCCGCAATGGTACATAAACACACCCGGTTTGTTCGCCGGATACGTGAACGTTCCCGATTCGTTTGGCATCACATCAATAAAATCTTCGGACGGAGCAGCGTGGACGGCATGGAAATCCATGCTGTGCGGGATGACCGGATCCATATTTTTTAATGTAAAGTGGATTGTGTCCCCTTCATTGACGACGACGAGCGGCCCTGGCGCTTGACCGTTAAACGTCCATGCTTTATACATTTTCCCTTTGTCAATTTCAATATCAGTGATTTGCGCCGTCATTTCAACGCGGACATCATGCGGGCCGATCCGCTCCATTTTCAACGGCACCGGCGCTTGGTTGACTCCTTGATGAGCGGCTAACACGTTTTCGGCAGACTGTTGCGCAGAGGCCGCTGTTCCATTTTTATTTTCCGCCTTTGCCTCCCCTCCCCCATTGCTGCATGCGGCCAAAAGCGAAGCAGTCAACGCGACGGACAACAGCGAAGACATCTTTCGGTTCATCGTTCTTCCCCCTTAAGTGATATCGTCTACACCTTTAGGGTACGGCATCTCCACTTTTCCCCTAGTGATTTGTATCACCGGCAGGCGGTCATGTTTGAATGGTTTGTGAAATAATGAACAATACAGTTTCGCAAGGTAGCAATCGTAAGGAACGTTTTCATGTTGGCTGCCAGAAAACGGAGGCCCCCTCCCTCTTATTGACCCGCTACATCGTGTCGGATAGGCAGGCATTTTTGTATCCTGTGACAGCGCACATCAAGAGATGATAACAAAAGGCCAAAAGCACGTGCCTTTGGCCTCTTTGGTTTCCGAACTATGATATTGTCTTTACGACGCGTACCGTTTCACCGGTTCGCCCGCCTTTTTGCCAAACACGACTCGGTTGAGCAAGAAGCAGATCAAGGTAAACAAGCCAAGAAGCATGAAACCAAGCGCGTATGAGCCGGTTGCGTCTTTAATGATTCCCATTAAAATCGGCGGGAAAAAGCCGCCAAGTCCGCCCCAGGCGCCAACAAGACCGGTGACCGCACCTGTCTCAGCCGGGAACAGCTGCGGAACGAGCTTGAAAACTGCACCGTTGCCTAACCCAGACATTGCCGCGAGCAGCAGGCAAGCCACTGTCATCACCCAAATGTTTTCCATTCCAAACGCGACCGTTAAGGCGCCGAGCGTCATCCCAGCGTACACAAACGTCAATACCCGTTCAGCACCGATTTTATCACCAAGGTAGCCGCCGATCGGCCGGGCGAGCGTCGCGATAACCGTAAACCCGGCTGCGCGCATTCCGGCATCGACCGGTGTCAAACCGTACAAATCCACAAGCAACGACGGCAAGTAAATGCCAAAGGCAACGAACGCCCCAAACGTAACGAAGTAAAAGAGCGACAGCGTCCACGTATGTTTATATTTGAGCACCGACAGCGATTCGCGCATCGTTTTTTGCTGTTTTGGCTTCGGCATATCCGGTGTGAAAAACCAAACGAGAACAAGCATGATGACAACCGGGATGATCATCCCCCAAAACGCCCACGGTACACCGAACGCCGCGGCAATCGATGGAACGGAAAAGCTGGCGACCGCCGTGCCGAAGTTCCCCATCGCGTTAATCCCGAGCGCTGTCCCTTGTTTTTCCGGCGGAGTCAAGCGCGAAACAAACGTCACCGAGATCGAAAACGACGTTCCGGCCATGCCGATGAAAAACGCCCAAAACATGAGCATCGCATATGAATCAGCAAACCCTGCCCCAACAAGCGGAATGATTAAAAATAACAGCAACAGCGAAAACAGCCTTCTCCCGCCGATCCGGTCCGTCCAAATGCCAAGCGGCAAACGCATGATCGAGCCGAGCAGCACCGGAATGGCGACCAAAATGCTTTTTTGTGTCGATGTCAGTCCATACATTTCTTGGAATGTGCTCGCGAGCGGTGAAAAGACGGCCCATACAGCGAATGAAAATGTCATTGCCAACGTTGTGATCGGCAACAACGCCTTTTGTTTATTCATGAAAAGCCCCTCCCTAACCTTCAAAATATGTGGCTTTGTTTGTAATTCCATCATACGCAGGCACGGAAAATAGATTTGTGAGGTTTATCACATTTGCCGTTGTTGTCACCGTTTCGTCAAAGTTGCTGTCACGTTTTTGTCAAAAATGGCTTTTCATCATTATATTGTTTTCTTGCCCAAGCGGCGCATGTATGACAAAAACAGCCATAAAAAAATCCGTTCCTACCAAGGAACGGATGCAGTCGATTAGGTGAAGCACGTTTTTTGCCGCGTTCAAGGCTTTCCAAACATCCCCGCCCCGCGCAAAGTGCCGGCGCCATGCACCATCGACCACGGAAGCCGGAAAAGGCCATGCCCGTTCTCACCCGTGCGCCCGGATTTCCTGCCTCACAAATAACAAATAAGCCGCCGCAAAGCAGATGAGAGTGGCCGCGATCAAGGCGGTCGCCTGCGGCCAAATGAGCAGCAAACTTTGCGAAAATGGCAAAGGACCGGCGATGGCGCCAGCGGTCTGTTCGACGGTGACGATCCCCAGCGCCCGGACGTCCGGCGACAACAGCGCGGCTGTCGACTCGTTAAAGCGAGCCTTGAACCGAAAGGGGGAAGCTTAACACCGACAGGGCCGGAAACGTTTATCGTCAACTTAGAACGCCAATGATGTTTCGCGCTAAACAGCGAAAACGGGGAAGGGCGCCTTCCCCCTTCCCCGTATGTTTCGGACACATCACCAACGTCCGCCGCGTGCACCCGGGCGCCGTCCCGCGAACGCGGCGGCGCCGCCATTTTAGAAGAACCAGCCGGTTTTCACCGCCCCTTTACAATTGACTGCGCTCTTTTGTCCGCAGCGCCTTTGGAATGTAAACACAATACGGCTCGCTTTCCAAATAGTCGCCAGTCACCGCGTACGCCCGCGAGCGCGAGCCGCCGCACACATGGCGAAACTCGCAAACGCCGCATTTCCCTTTGTATTTGTCCGGATTGCGCAAATCTTGGAAAATCGGCGAGTGTCGGTAAATGTCCGCAAGCGGCGTTTCCCGGACGTTCCCTGCCTTCACCGGCAGCAGCCCGCTCGGGTAGACGTCGCCGATATGGGAAATGAAGACGAAACCGTTGCCGTCGTTTACCCCTTTCGGCGCGCGGCCGAGCCCGTCGACCTGCCCGGTCAACCCTTGGTTCAACACGTCTTCGTAACGGATGCCGCCTTTCGCCGCTTTTCCTTCGCGCATTTTCGCCTGCAGCACGACGCGGCGGTAATGCTGGCCTGCCGTTGTTTTGATGTCAAACGGAACGCGCTTGCTCGTTTCATACAGCCAGCGGAACACCCGCTCATGCTCAACCGGAGAAATCATATCCTCCTCTTTTCCCCTGCCTGTCGGCACAAGGAAAAAGACGCTCCAAAGGACGCATTTTAACTTCTCGACGAGCGCCACCATCTCGTCAAGCACATGAACATTGTACCGCGAAATGACGGTGTTGATTTGCACGGGAATGTCAAGTTCATGCAAGTAGTGAATCGCGCGGATCGTCAAATCGAATGAGCCGCTCGTGCCGCGGAAATGGTCGTGAATCTCGGCATTCGGCCCGTCAAGACTGAACGCCCAGCGCGACAAGCCGACTTCTTTCGCCTTGCGGATCGCTTCTTTCGTCACGTTCGGCGTCGCGCTCGGCGTCATCGACACGCGCAATCCTTTGTCGATCGCATATTTCGCCAAATCGTACACATCCGGCCGCATGAGCGGATCGCCTCCCGTAAAGACGAGCATCGGCTGATCCATCTCGTAAATGTCATCGATCAGCTTTTTCCCTTCCTCAAACGTCAACTCGCGCGGATCGCGATGATATTGCGCTTCGGCGCGGCAATGAAGGCATTTTAATTGACACGCCCTCGTCAACTCCCAAATAACGATAAACGGGTTTTCATTGAAATCGCGCATCATGTCCCCTCCTCGGCCTCCATTGTACCGCAACACTTAGGCGCATTATGTGATATCCATCACATCCGCAGCGAGGCCACAACAGATGGCGATCGCACCTTGAATGAAGACGACGGCCGCGTGTACGGTCGGATGTGGCGACAGATCCTCAGCTGCAACAAAAAATGATTAAAAGCAGCCCGGATACATACCTGTTGAAATCGCCATTCTATTCCAACAGTTAATGGTGTTAATCGCCATAATTAAGTCTACGTATTCCTTTTCACTAAAAAACTGGCGAACCTTTTCATACAAATGTTGGGGAACCCCATTATTTGAAATAAGCGTAACTGCTTCGGTTAATTCCAGTACCGCCTTTTCTTTCTCAGAAAAAATGTCGTAAGCTTCACGCCAAACGCTAATTAAATTAATACGTTGTGCAGTTTCTCCCATGTTTCGTAAATCCCTAGTGTGCATATCTACACAAAAGGCGCATCCGTTAATTTGTGAGGCACGAATTTTAATTAGCTCATAGAGCGTTTTGTCGAGCCCACTCTTGTTCATAAATTCCTCTAGTTTAGTTAGGGCTTCAAATGCTTCTGGGTTTTCAATACGGTAATTGAAGCGCAAGGTCATCACCGTTCTCCTCCCTTTTTAGACAATTTTCTCCGCACTTACCTTGATCCCCCTCTTCAGCCCTAGTATAGAACGCACCACTTCCTTTCGATGCCAGCGAAAATTACGCAGCGGTGGATCTATACGCCTTTCCTCTTCTTTCACCGTCGGCCCACGATAATGCCAACGAAGGCAAGCCGCCTATCAAAAGCAGCATCTATCTGAGCGGCTTTCGTATTCTTGTTGTGTATTCACATTGTGCCACACTTTCTCCTCGACACCGAGCTGATTCGTGTCAATATACCGGACGTGAATCCGTTCAAGGAGCGCCGTCATCCGCCGTTCACCGATATCAAGCAGCTCGGCGATCACAGGGCTGAGCCGCCGGTGGTATAAGGCGACCAATGGCTCCGGACGGCCGCCATGGAGCGGGACGATGGCATCAACCATCGGATCGATATAGGAAACAAGCCGACTCGTCACTTCCTGCCGCATGTACGGCATGTCGCACGGCAAGACGAACACCCAATCCGCCTGGCTCTGTTCCATCACGGTGTAAATGCCGGCAAGCGGCCCACAGCCGCGGCAGCGCTCCACGTCAAGCAACACCGGGATGTCCGTTTGCCGGCGGAATTCATCGACAAGCGACGGGTGGCTGACGATATACAGTTCATCGGCGACAGACCGCAATGCCGCAACAGACCAGGTGAAAAACGGCGCGCCTTCGTGCAGCGCAAACGCCTTCGGCCGCCCGAATCGGCGCGACTGGCCGCCGGCGAGCACCGCTCCGGCAATGGTTGGTTTCATCACCCTTCCCCTTTCCGGACATCGTTTGTTTTTACCGTACCATACGAACCGTCGAAAAAAAAGATTTCCGCCTGCAGACGGAAATCCCGATGAAACGGTGCAGTTATTTCTTTCCGATCGCCACCCGCCATACGTCCGGCCCTTCCTCCAAATACTCCCACGTAAATTCGTCCGGACGCTCCATCATGAACTGGTATTGCAATGGACGCGGGTCGTGGTCGTTCACCAGTTCCATCACTTCCCCCGGCTTTAAGCTGTCAAACAGCCGGAAAATCGCCGGATGGCGATCGCGCGGCGGATAGTCCGGGGCGTGGATTTTTGCGGCAAATTGGCTCATAACGTCGGCCTCCTTTGTAGTATAATGAATTATATACTCATCATAGCCGCTTTGGCCTACGACGGTAGTGACGCGCGTCACAGCCGGACGGTGAACATTTTCAATCCCTGTGAAAGGAGAAATGGCGGTTGGAAGAGCTTGTTGGCTTTTGCGCGCAATGCGGCAAGCCGATCCATTGTCTGCATGGGTTTTTAAACGGTGTCGTCAGCCGGGAAACAGAGACGTTATACTGCTTTCCGTGCCATGACAAGCAAAAAGAGAAAGAAAACAGCGAAACGAGCGAATGCCACGGGCGATAATCTTTATTGGTGAAAACGTTTCAAAATGAAACGCACAGCGGATTCCGCTGTGCGTGTTTGTTTTTACTCTTCTTCAGCTAAGTTTACGACCGGCAGCTCTTCCCCTTCGCGATGCGTCGGTTTGCGCAAGTGGAACATCACTTTCACCGCAAAGGCAAGCAAGGCGACGACGCCGATTAAAAAGATCGTATCCGGAACGAAGCGGATGAGCAACAAGTTTTGCACGATGTCTTGCTGCAGGAAAGACGGCGAACGCGACGCCCAATAGCCGTTCACAAATGCTTCTTTGATTTGCAACACCCCGACCGGAAGAAGCGTGATGACGATCATGCCTGCAAGCCCGATATTTAACATCCAGCACGAGAATTTCAGCCATTTGTCATTCCATGCTTCCGGTTTGACGATGTTGCGCAGCGAGTAAAGAAGCACGGCAATCGCGAACATGCCATACACGCCCATCATCGCCCCGTGGCCGTGGGCCGGCGTTAAAAACTGCCCGTGTTCAAAGTAGCTGACAGCCGGCAAGTTGATGAGAAAACCGAGCACGCCGGCGCCGACTAAGTTCCAAATAGCGGTCGAAATTAAGAACCAGAACGTCGCTTTGTACGGGAAGTTGACCCCGCCGTCGCGCATCATTTTGTATTGTTCGTACGCTTCCAAAATGAGCAGTGTAAGCGGGATGACTTCAAGCGCCGAGAACACCGCCCCAAGGGCGATCCAAATTTCCGGTGAACCGTTGTAGTAATAGTGGTGTCCGATGCCGATCACACCGCTGCCCAACAAAAGAGTAAATTGGAAATAGAGCGCTCGAACGGTCGATTTTTTCGTCACAAGCCGCATTTGCACGAGCAAGAATCCGATCACAACAACGGCAAACACTTCAAAAATCCCTTCCACCCATAAGTGGATGATCCACCAACGCCAAAAGTCGGCCATCGTAAAGTTCGTATCCGGCTCCATAAAGAAGGCGAAAATGTAGAAGAACGGAACGGCGATGGCTGAGTAAAACAGCAAGTGGATGAGCCCGCCTCTGTCGCTTTCCCGCTTCAGCCCGCGTTTGACACCGCGGAAGACGATAAACAGCCAAAGCAGCATGCCCACGACTAAAATAATTTGCCAGACGCGGCCAAGTTCAAGGTATTCCCAACCTTGGTGGCCAAACAAGAACCAGCTGTTTCCTAAGTAACCGTTGACGCCGAGCCATTGGCCGATCATGCTGCCGCCGACAAGGACGACAAGCGCCCAAAACAGGAGATCGACAAGCAGCCCTTGCTTTTTCGGCTCTTGTCCGCCGACAAGCGGAGCGACGAAAATTCCCATGCCAAGCCATGCCGTTGCGATCCAGAAAATGGCCAACTGCAAATGGTAACTTTTAGCGATATTAAACGGCAGCAAGTCGTAAATCCCATCAATGCCAAAGAAACTGTCCGGCTCGGTGTAGTAGTGGGCAAGCAACGCCCCGAACATCGTTTGCACGAAGAACAGTGCCGCGACGACAACGAAATATTTGCCCGCTTTCACTTGCGAAGCGGTGAGCGGCTGCCGCCGCAAATCGATAACCGGAAACTTCCCTTCCGCATACGCCTCTTGCATCCCTAACTGATAGCGGTAAAACACGTACAAAATGATCCCGACGAACAAAATCAAAATCGTGACGCTGGCGCCGCTCCACCAGACAGCCGAGAACGACATCGTATTGCCGGCGTCTTCATAATATGGCCAGTTGTTCGTATACGTAATTTCGTCGCCAATTCTCAACGTGCTCGACAGCCAGGCGGTCCAGAAGAAAAAGTCAGCAATTTGTTGGATTTGATCGCCCTCAGCGACCCAAGCGCGATCCGTTTTTGGCATATCGGTTTCCTTAATCAATCCTTTTTTCAATCCCCAACCGTCGCCATTCGTAAACACGTCGCGGTAATAGTCGCGCACGTTTTCAAGCCCGTACACTTGGGCGTCCGTTAACACCAGCACATCGGTTACCGGATTATAGCGGTTTTTTCGCATTTCGCTGATGACTTGTTCGCGAATGACCGTTTTTTCCTCATCCGTTAACTCGGAAAACGGCTTGTTGTATTTCTCGTTTGCTTTGTAGTCTTGCATGCCTTCCGTGTAAACTTTGAGCGCTTCGGCTGTGTAGTCCGGTCCCATATACGACCCGTGGCCCAGCACGGTGCCGTAATCCATCAGCCCGTATTTTTGGAAGACAGCTTGCCCGCCGATGATCGTTTCTTTCGTCATCAGCACTTGACCGTCTTCGCTGCGCACTTCTTTTGGCCTTGGCGCCATCTCTTTAAAAATCCAATACCCGCCGACAAGCAGGACGGTAAAGCTGATTAAAATGGTGAAAATAAGAATGGATTTGAGAAAACTATTGGTCGTTTGCCGCCCCGGCCGGACATTGGGGCGAACGGATCGCTGAATCTCCATGTAGCGCAACCTCCTTCTCGTTTGTTCGTCCCCATTGTAGCGCTCTTCGCTTTGACCGATTTGTGAGCGGGGGCAAACATCCACTATGATTTATATCACAGCTTTGAAGTGTGAGAATTTATACAATGAAGGCAGAAGGCGCCAAACGGTGCGGCTTTTCAACAAAAGAAAGGCATCGATGTCCCATTGGCAATTGTCACACTTTTGTCACATTTCCAAAGGAGAGAACGCCATGGCGAACCATTGGATGAAAGACCGTCTCAAAACCGTTCCGTTGTTTCGCGAACTGTCCGATTACGAGCTCGACTCGCTTGTCGCCATCTCCCACGTGCGCGTCTACAAGCCGCGGACGTTCGTCTTTATGCAAGGCGACCCGCTCGAGCGCGTCTATTTCATTCATTCCGGCACGGTGAAAATTTATAAAACCGACTTGAGCGGAAAAGAACAAATCGTTTCGCTTTTGCAGACGGGAGAAATGTTTCCGCACGCCGGCTTTTTCTTAAAAGGCACGTATCCGGCTCACGCTGAAGTGGTCGAGGAAGCGACGTTGGTCGCCATTCCGATCCACGATTTCGAGCAAGTGCTGATGGCGAGTCCTGAGCTATGCATGAAACTGTTTCGCGTCATGGGGGAAAAAATCGTCGACTTGCAAAACCGGCTTGAGGCCCAGGTGCTCCATAATACGTACGAACAAATCGTGCTTCTATTGTTGCGGCTGACGCGCACGAACGCCGTCAAGCAAGGGAAATGGCACCGCCTCACCGCCCATGTGACAAACCGCGAACTGGCCAATATGATCGGCACGGCGCGGGAAACGGTGAGCCGGACGTTAAGCCAGCTGAAACGAAAAGGGTTGATTCATGTCGATGAACACGGCTTTTATTTGATCGATCAGGAAGGGTTGGAAAAAGAAATCTTTTTCTAACGATCTATGTGTGAGCCATATCACAACACCGGTTGTTGAAAATGATTATCATAGTAGTCAAAAAGGAGGAAATGTACATGGCTGTCACGATCGAACTCGATGTGCGCGAAGACTTGCGGCAAAAACGGGAACCGTTTGAAAAGATTATGAACGCCATTAAGCCGCTGCAGCCGGGCGATACGTTCATTTTGCATGCCCCGTTCAAGCCGCTGCCGCTGTTTCCGATTATGAAAGCGAAAGGATTTACGTACGAGGCCGAACAAATCGAGAAAAAACATTGGAAAGTGACGTTCACCAAACAGGGGGGAGACAAATGATCCTAGACAACCGCGGATTGGAGCCGCCGCAACCGATGATGCGGACGCTTGCCGCCCTCGCGAAACTCAATCAAGGTGAAACGTTGACGATCATCAACGACCGCCGCCCGATGTTTTTGTACGAACAGCTCGATGAGCTCGGCTACCGGCACGAAACGTTCGCACGCGAAGACGGCAGCTTCGAAATTCGAATTACGAAAGGATGAGCAACGTGTTTCCTACTCGCACGGGAACGGAAACAGACGTCCGTCTGCCGTTTTCGTTTATCATGTTCGCCGTGTTAGCGTTCGCCGTCTCGCAACTTATGCTGCTTTGGGCCGTTCCTGCCCTTAGCGGCGGCACGTTCCGGCTGCCGCTCGTCTGGGCGGCGGCCCACCTCGGCCTGCTCGGGTTCGCCTTAATGACGGCCATGGGGGCGATGTATCAACTCGTTCCCGTCGCCTTTTTGACGCCGATTTGGAGCGAGCGGCTCGGCTTTTGGCAATTTGCCGTGACAGCAACCGGCATTGTCGCGTTTGCCGTAAGCCTGGCGGTGGCGCCCAACCAGGCGTTTCTTCCCGGCTTGCTGCTTTTGCTTGGCATCGTTTTGTTCGTCTGGCAAATGGCGATGACGTTGAGAAAGCAAGAAACGAAAAACGTCATGACGCTCTTTGTCGCCACATCGCTGTTGTTTTTGCTGCTGACGGCAGCCGCCGGGGGGATGCTGGCGTTTCACTTTTTTGCCGCTACAGGCGCCAACAGCCACGAATCGGTGTTCGGGCTGCATGTGCTGTTTGGGCTGTGCGGTTGGTTTACGCTGCTTATCATGGGCTTTTCATACAAAATGGCGCCGATGTTTTCGCTCGCCCACGGCTTTTCGCTGCGGCCGGCGCGCTACGTCTATGCGCTGTACACCGGCGGGATTGCGGTGGCGTTCGCCAGCCTATTCTCGCCAAACAAGGCAGGGCTTGCGGTCGGTGCCGCTTTGCTCATGGGCGGATTCGCCGTTTTCGCCTGGCATATCCGCGCCATTTTGCAAAAGCGAATGAAAAAAACGCTTGACCGTCCGTTTCAATTTTCCGTGACGGCGGTGGCCATCGGCCTTGCGCTGCACGCGGCCGCCGTCATCGCCATCATAGCCGGCAGCGGACGGTGGCTTGGCATCATCCTCTATCTTTCTACAATCGGCTGGATCGGCTTTAGCATCATCGGCTATTTGTTTAAAATCGTGCCGTTTTTATGGTGGACGCATCGTTACAGCGAAAAAGTCGGCCAACAAAACGTGCCGACGTTAAAACAAATGATGAACGAGCGGGCCATCACCATTCAATGCCGCCTATGGCTCGCCGCCTTGGCGCTGGCGGCTGTGGCGCTGGCTGTCGCCAGCGTGCCGCTGTTGGCCATCGCTCAAGTATTGTTAGCTGGATTAAGCGTTGCTTTTGCCGGAACGATTTTAGCGGTCTTTCGAAAATAAAGGAATGAGGAGGAAAACACGATGGATGTCCGCGAACTTGCCATTCAACAGCTGAAAACGGTCATAGATCCGGAGCTTGGCATTAACGTTGTCGATTTAGGATTAATTTATGACTTGCAAATTGAAAATGGCCATATCGATGTGCTCATGACGCTCACCACTCCCGGCTGCCCGCTTCACGACTCGATCGCCGGCGGCGTCAAACGGGCGCTCGAGCAAATCGACGGCGTCCGCGATGTACGCGTCCAAGTGACATGGAACCCGCCTTGGACGCCGGAACGGATGAGCGAAGAAGCGCTCCGGCAGCTTGGCTATTTTGCCTGAAAAAAGCAGCGCTTCGATTCCCCTTGGGCCGCCCTTCCATACTGACGGAGCGGCCCTTTTCGCAAACAAAGAAAGGCTCATATGAAAAAATGGCTCTTTCCTCACCTAGCGGTTCGTTCACCACACCGCGCCAAAACATCCCGATGTCATTCATCCGTTGCATTCCCCTTCCTTATCGTTGCAGTGACCGACACCTTGTTCCCCTAGATGGCTATGCATAGTTTGTTTCTAGTTGGAAACAATGTTGTCTATCAGGATCAATTTCACAGTCAAGAAAGGGAATCACGATGAACGGGCAGCCGCTGAACGTTATACAACTACTAAGTGTGATTATGCTTTCCACCGGCCTGATGAATCACGTTCTTGTTATTCCCATCTTGCTTGAAGCATCGCATCGGGACGCATGGATCGCCGCTGCGGCCGATTTGCTTATTCTCCCTATCTGGCTGCTTCTTCTTTATTTTGTCATTAAACAGACCAACGGTCAGCCGCTGTTCGAGTGGCTGAGCACCCAATTCTCGCCCATCATTGCTTATGCGGTTGCTTTCATTAGCACCATCTTTTTATTGGTGCATAGTTTTGTCACTTTATTTGATACTGTCACCTTTACAACGACATCTTATTTGCCGGCGACGCCACGATGGGCGCTGATTGTTGCCATCACCGGCCTTTGTTTTTATAGCGCTTACCGCG
This sequence comes from Geobacillus genomosp. 3, assembly GCF_000445995.2. Lineage (GTDB taxonomy): Bacteria > Bacillota > Bacilli > Bacillales > Anoxybacillaceae > Geobacillus. The sequence goes on along the minus strand of NC_022080.4, from coordinate 669,846 downwards.
GCATCCAATCCATTGCAAATGTTTCGCTTATCCTGTTGTCATTTGTCACCGTGTTTGGATTTTTTGTTATGTTATCCACTATGCAGCATAAAGATCATTCTTTGTTAAAACCTATGCTTGAACACGGGTGGATGCCTGTTCTGCACGGCATGGCATACGCCGGGGCCGGCTACACGGAAGTGATTATGCTTTTGTTCATCACCCACCGGCTGCCGAACACATTTTCATGGAAATCGCTTCTTATGATCGCCATCTTTACAGGCAGTTTGAGCATCGGGCCGACGATCGGCGCTATTACGGAGTTCGGCCCTGAGCAAGCTACACGCCTTCGCTATCCGGCTTTTGAACAATGGAGGTTGGTTAACTTAGGGACATACATCGAACATGTCGATTTTTTATCCGTCCATCAATGGCTGTCTGGAGCTTTCATTCGCATTTCACTATTTACAGCGCTCATTGTCGAGCTGTTTCCAATTCAACATCGAGAAACGCGCCGGTGGGTATTGATGGTCGTTTATCTCGCCATTATATCGGCAGCGCTCGTTCCGATCGGGGATGATCAATTTTTCCACTTCGTTAAGCATTGGGTTTTGCCGTCATCGCTTGTTTTCTCTCTTTCCCTTTCGGTTTTGCTCAGCCTATTAGGGGTATTTTCCCATCTCCAGCAGAAAAGGAGGTCGTCATAATGCCGACATCGATGCGAGCAGCCGGACAAAAACGGGTAACCGACGATCATACGGGGTTAGAAACTATTGTCATTTCTGAGGAAGCGTTGCGGGCGATGTATGAAAAATGCGATGATGTCATCATCACTGAGGCTGCGGTTCAGTCCACTATAACTGACGGGGATATGGGCGCTGTTCGGCTGTTCTTTCTGTATTGTGAAGAACTATGCGATACACAAATGCTGCAAAAAGCCGTTTATCCGATGCTTCGTGACATGTGCAGACGATGTTCGTGCCGCTCGACAGCCGACATTGAAACGTGTAAACCGGCAACGCTCGAATATATAGGAAAAGAAGTGCGAATCGATGATCTAAACTTCCGGCTGTTTAGCGGCGATTTGCTCATTTATTTCGAAGAGGCGGGCGCGTTATATGCCATGGCCATCGCCAGCCCGCCAAACCGTGATCCGGAAGAACCGAATACAGAAGTATCGATCCGCGGCCCGAAAGACGGGTTTATTGAAGAAATCAGCAAAAATGTCGCGTTAATTCGGAAGCGAATCCGTTCGCACCGTCTCGTTTACGAATCGTTTATTATCGGCACGCGCAGCCAGACAAAAGTAGGGCTGCTCTATATCGACGATATTGCCCATGCCGATGTGATCGGTGAAATGAGACATCGTTTAACGAATTTATATGTAGATTCCGTGACAAGCACAAACCAAATCGAGCATTGGATTTCCGATCATCGGTTTTCGATCTTCCCTTTGTTCGGATATACCGGAAGGCCGGATTTCGCTGTCACTTCGCTTCTTAACGGGCGGTTTGTGATATTGGTTGACGGATCGCCGACCGCTTTAATCGGCCCGGGCAATTTGACGTTTTTATTGAATACTTCCGAAGACAATCATACATTTTTCTTGTTTGTCGTTTTTCAACGTTTGATCCGTCTCGTCGGCACGTCAGTGTCCATTTTGCTCCCGGGTGGATGGATGGCCTTAACGACATTCCATCAAGACCAGCTCCCGTTTACATTGTTAGCAACGCTTGTCCTTTCCCGGCAAGGGGTGCCGCTTCCTGTATCTTTGGAAATGTTTATCATGGTGATTTTATTTGAAGTGTTTAAAGAAGCGGGAATGCGCCTGCCTCTTGCAATTGGACAGACGTTGTCAGTCGTCGGCGGTCTGATTATCGGCCAGGCGGCCATTAACGCCGGGCTCACTTCGCCGGCGACGCTTGTGGTCGTCGCGATTTCCATTATTTCTTCCTTTATGCTTGTCAACCAAAACTTATCGGGCACTGCTACCTTATTGCGGTTTTTCGTTCTAATTTGTTCCTCGTTCCTTGGATTGTTTGGATTTATGTTTTCGTCTTTTTTAGTCTTGGCGTATGCCGCCAATTTGCAAACATGCGGTGTTCCTTATGTCGCTCCCTTGATGCCCGCCTCGAAAGAAGCCGGAAAAGTTGTTGTGTCAAGCACGTGGAAGCAGTTTCGCACACGCGCCCGCATATTGCATCCGAACGACTCGACACCGAGAGGGGAAAAAGGCGAATGACTAAGCGGTTGCTGGCGCCCCTCCTCGCAGCGGTTTTGCTCAGCGGCTGCTGGGGAGCGCGCAACATTGACCATATCGTTTACATTCATGCGGTTGGCATCGATTATCAAGACGGAAAATTCGTTTTATACGTTCAGCTTGTCAGTTTCAGCGGCTTGGCCAAAGTCGAAGCCGGGGGAGCGAGAGAACAAGCAGTTCTTTCAGTCGGCAAGGCGACAGCGGAAACGTTTGATCTTGCCGCCCATAAAATTTATCAATCCATCCAGCAAATGGTTTCCTGGGGGCACGTGAAAAGCATCGTCTTCACCAAACGGGCGTTGCAGCCGCACGTGATCCGAAACACTATTGACTTATTAACCCGGTATAACGAAATTCGCCATACGATTTGGGTGTATGCCACTGATGAGCCGTTAGAGCAATTGTTTCGGGCCACACCGCTGTTGCTTACCTCTTCGTATTACTCGCTGTTATCGAACCCGGAGGAGCTTTTTCGACAAAGCTCGTTTATCCGCCCGATTCGCTTGAACCGGTTTATCGCCCATCTTGACGAGCCAGCCATGACCGCCCGCCTCCCTTATTTGGGACTGACCAAAACATCATGGACGGAAGACGAAAAAAACAAAACGATGTTGCAGCTCCAAGGTGTTTGCTTTTTGCATCATTACAAGCTGCAGGCATGCGCCCGCTTTCCTGAGGCGAAAGGAATCCGCTGGGTTGAACAAGATATTCACCGCACCCCTCTCGCCATTCGGAAAGAAGGGAAAATAGCGGCTACGCTTATTATTCGCAGCCCGCATGCCGAGTGGACGCTAAAACGTGACAACGGCAAATACACCGCCCATTTACACGTTCGAATTGATGGGAACATTATAGAAGAAGCGAATGACTCATTGTCCCGGAACGAGCTCGTCCGGCTCGCAAAACAAACCGTCAAACAGGAAATACGGCGCACTTATCAGTGGGGGGCGTCCCGGGGGATCGATACGCTCAATCTCTCCGCCGTTTTCCACCGGAACGCCTTACACGAATGGCGGCGCTTATCGGTCAATGGAACCATTCCGCTGAACGATAGGTTTCTCCCTTCCATCTCTGTAGATCTTATAATCCGTTCAGGTGGAAAAGAAAAAGCCGACTACCGCGTAGGGGATTGAAAAAAGCAACCATTGCGATGAGCAAGCAAAAGGGCAATCATCATCAAATGATCGATTGTCGCGAACAACTGACACCGCTATTCGCTTAAAGAATGACTATATACAACGCAAACAGCACACGACACGGAACGACGGGCATTTCCGTGTTGTGTGCTTTTCTCCTCCGCGGGATCCGCTTCCTGTTGGCGTTTGATCTCCTATTCAAACAACACGTTCAACAACCATGCCAGCAAAGGAACGATGACAAAAAAGGCCAAGGCGACGAATCCGAAGCATCGAATCCACCGGGGAAATCCCCGCCAGTCGAGGGCTTCCCGCTTCATCGCTCCTCCGGCTGTGATCCGATCCAACTCCTCGGTCGGCGAAAACACCCGGTCATCCATCGGTGGAACTTGTTCTGTCAGCTCTGTTTCATGGATCGCTTTTTCCCGAAAATGGTTCATGGCGCCCCCTCCCCGCAGTCGTCAGCAAACAGCTTGCATTTTCGCCAAACCTTCTAACCCTTCACCCGCAACAGGCGCATGCTGTTGAGCGTCACGAGCAGCGTCGCCCCCATGTCGGCGAACACCGCAAGCCAAAGGGTGAGCCAGCCTGGGACGGCAGCCACGAGTGCCAACACTTTGAACCCTAAGGCGATGGCGATGTTTTGTTTAACGATGGCAAGCGTTCGGCGCCCAAGGTGGATCGTGTACGGAAGCTGGCGCAAGTCATCGGCCATCAGCACGACATCAGCCGTTTCCAAGGCGGTGTCGGTCCCCGCCCCGCCCATCGCCACGCCGACATCGGCCGCGGCCAAGGCAGGAGCGTCATTCACCCCGTCGCCGACCATGGCGGTTATGCCGCAACGTTGTTTCAACTCGCGGATCGCCGCCAGCTTCTCTTCGGGAAGCAGCCCGGCGCGAACGTCCGATACGCCCGCTTGGCGGCCGATGGCCTGTGCCGTTTGCCTGTGGTCGCCTGTCACCATCGCGATTTCCGCCACGCCAAGGCGCCGCAATGCCGCGATCGTATCCGGAGCGGACGGCCGCAATGGATCGGCCGCAGCGACAAGCCCCAACAGCCGGTTGGCGGTGCCAACGGCCATCACCGTTTTTCCTTCGCTGCGGAACACAGCGATTTGTTGTTCCGCTTCACCCGGCAACTCCCCGATCAAGCCGGTGAGCAAGGCGGGGCTGCCGATGTAGTATGTTTCGCTTCCGACAACAGCCTTCACCCCTTGGCCGGTCAATGACTGAAACTCGCCAACCGGCACGTCGAGAAACGGCGTCCCCTCTTCTTCCGCCCGACGGACGATGGCTGAAGCCAAAGGGTGCTGCGACCGTTTTTCGATGGCGGCGGCGATGGCCAGCAGCTGCTCGCGTGTTCCTTCATACACGATGACATCGGTCACGGCCGGTTTCCCTTTCGTCAACGTCCCCGTTTTATCCAAGGCCACCGCCCGCAGCCGGCCGATTTGTTCAAGATGCGCGCCGCCTTTGATGAGCACGCCGCGCCGGGCCGCGTTTCCGATGGCGGTGACAATCGCCACCGGGGTGGAGATGACGAGCGCACACGGACAGCCGATCACCAACACCGCGAGCCCGCGATACACCCAATCAAGCCATGCCCCGTCCATCACGAGCGGCGGCACGACGGCGATCAGAAGCGCAACCGCGATAATAAACGGCGTATAATAGCGCGCAAACCGGTCGACGAACGCCTGCGAAGGGGCCCGCTCCGCTTGCGCCTCTTCGACGAGATCGATCATTTTCGCCACTGTCGTCTCATCCGCCCGCTTCGTTACTTCGACTTCGAGGAACCCTTCCCCGTTAAGCGTCCCGGCGAACACCGCAGCCCCCGGTGCTTTTTCTACCGGCAAGCTTTCACCGGTAATCGCTGCTTCATTCACAGTCGAAGCGCCGCTTATGACGATGCCATCCATAGCAATTTTTCCACCCGGCTTAACAATCATCACATCCCCGACGCGAACGTCTTCGACCGGAACGGTCACTTCCTCGGCGCCGCGCCGGATGGTCGCCTCGTCCGGCGCCATTTCCATTAACGACGCGATCGACCACCGCGCGTTTTCCATCGAATAGCGCTCGAGCGCTTCGCTAATGGCAAACAAAATGACAACGACCGCCCCTTCCTGCCATTCCCCGATCGCCGCCGCGCCGAGAACGGCAATCGTCATTAACGTGTTCATGTCGAACTGCCAGCGGATCAAGTTACGAAATCCAGCCCGAAATAGCGAGTAGCCGCCGATCACAATCGCAGCGACATACGCAGCCACCGCCAACCGACCACTGCCCGCCGCCGACGCCGTCCAGCCGATGGCCAGCAACGCGGCGGCGACGTAAACGTTCCGATTCTCCTTCCTCTTCCAAAACGGCTCCGGCCGGACGGTCCGCTCACGTTCTTCACGAATGGTCAACTGTTCAAACGCTCCCGCTTGTTCAAGCTCATCGATCGTCGCCTCGCCCCAAACGGTGAGCTTGGCGGCACCAAAATTCACTTTCGCCTCTTTCACGCCGGGCAAGGACTTCACGTTTCGCTCAAACGTGGCCGCGCAGTTTGGACACGTCAATCCTTGCACCCGGTACGTTTTCGCTTCCCATTGATCCAGCGCCTGTTCACTCCGCACGGCGATCTCCCTCTTTCTGATGGGCGAGCGCGACAAGCAACAGCTCGCGAATATGATCGTCATCGAGCGAGTAAAAGGCCAATTTTCCGTCTTTCCGATATTTCACGATTCCTTGTTTGTACAGGAGGCGCAAATGATGCGACGTCGCTGCCACCGTTGCACCGATGACGTTCGCTAAATCGCAGACGCACAGCTCCCCTTCTTCGCAAAGGGCGTATACAATTTTCGCCCGGTTTTCATCGGCAAGCGCCTTGAAAAACGGCACAATCGCGGCAATGTGTTCATCATGTAGCCTCCGTTGAACCCGTGCGACCTTCTCTTCGTCATAACAGTAAACGTCGCAAATATCACCACGTCCCATCATTAGCCCCCCACAGTCACATTCAAATATTTGTTTGAATATAAAATACCATACATCACTGTCCATATTCAAATATTCATTTGACTGTAAAAAGGTGCTTCCTAACTGCTCAAAAACAAACTAGAGCCCGTCTATGCCACATTAGTTGACGGCATCGCCCGAAATATATCGTTTGGCCATATCGAGATCACTCATCCGCTATGTGATAAAAACGGCTGTATAAGTAAACAGCAAGCTGAACACTCAAATAATCTTCATAATTATCAAAATCCAGTCCCAATAACCCCTCAATTTTTTTGATGCGATGATATAACGTATTCGGATGAATATGAAGCTTTTTCGCTGTGGCCGACATCGAACGGCCACTTTGGACATAGCTGATAAGAGTATGCAAAAGCTCTTGGTATGTCTCTTGATCTGTCCACAAGAGAGAGAGCGTTTCGGACAGAAAGGATTCCATTTCACTCGGGTGATGATGTAAAAAGAGACGTCCAATCCCCATTTCATGAAAATGAAAAACACCTTTCTTATTTTGCTTTTTTAAATAGAGCAACGCTTTTTCCGCTTTGTTATGGTTTTCTTCCGCATACCCATGGTAGTAAATGCCTGTGCTGACTCCAGCTCGAACGGCTACTGTAAATCTTTTGTTCCAATCATCAACCATTTTTTTCACTAAATCGATCCATTTGGACTGGTCATGTTCATTGCTAGTCGTAGAGAACAGGACAATTTTGTTATTGTAAGACATGACCAACCTATTTTCGGGAGGCAGCACCTTCTGCATACGAGTGACGAAGGAGCGGGCATCATTGGCAAGGGCATACGGATCTGAATTCCCGTAAAGCTCGATGACGACTGTCTGAATAAACTTTTTTATGCTCATTCCTAGCTCCCGAATTGCCGCTTCCGCCTGAATAGGATTTTTTATTTTGAGGAATTCATGATATTTTTCATAAGTTTTTCTATACAACACATCGCTTCTCGATAAGTTCTTCATCACTTCCATAGTCAAAATAGGGGCACCTTGTTCCAACACTAGACGCTCCTCTATGGATAAAGGGGCATCTCCTTCAACGATCAAACATCCTAAAAAAGCCGATGCTGACCTTATTGGATATATATAATGGAACGATTCAAAATCTGAAATGCGCGCATAGGCAGGTTTAGTTCTCGTTTTAAAAAGAACAAAAAGGTCTGCCATGACTTTTTCAATCGATAGACTGTCGGAAGGATAACATTTTCCCTCGAGATAATCCGCGAACACAACCGTTTTTCCCATCAACGAGTTCATTTCCATAATGATGGAATCCAATCCTTTATTTTCGATTGATATTTTTGTCAAATGGTTATGGATGTCCATCCTTTTTTGCAACAATTTGTTTGTCGACTCCAATTTATTTAACAAACAAGTGACCTCATCTAAATTTTTTTGAACCTCCTCGTGAAGCTGAGCATTATGAATCGCTATGGCCACATGTGAGGCAAAGCTTTGCAGAAGAAGAAGATCCCTTTCACCCGGCTGCTCTTCCTTCTCAAAACGGTGAAGCGTCATTACACCGATTCGTTTTTCGCCGTACGTAATGGGAACGGATAAAAGGGACTGAACCGTTTTTTTTGATTCGATGGCAGAATGTAAAATATGGAAGTTTTCTTCGCTTAAATCCGCCATCTGGTCGTATATTTCTTTTGTGGTCCTCAACATTCGCACACACCCGTCACGAAACACTTTTCCGACAATGGATTCGCCAATGCTGACACGAAATGACCGAATGCGATCGTTGAACCCGACGTAAGCTCTCACAATGAGTTTCTCGGACTGCTCATCAAATAGCTGGATATACCCGGCATCTGTCGACCGGAACATGGTAAAAGCGCAAAGCATGATTTTGTTCAGCACTTCATCCAATTCCAGAGTCGAGGTGATCGTCCGAAAGCTTTCCAGAAGAATTTTCATATGAAGGTCTGTCTCTTTATCCCCCGCATTCCAACGTTGAGCCGAAGCTTTTTCGCTCATTTTTCCACCCCCTTATGTTGAACTCCACAATTTTTCACCAAAAAGATTGTTTTAGACCACATTCCTAACACTTTTCTTATATTTTATAATATTTAGTAAACTAACAAAAGGGCCTATTCCCTTTCGATCATGAAAAAAGAGGAGGGAAAAAATGAGAAACGTTTCCTGGGACGAGCTGGAAAAGAAGTTTGCCGATCTTGTACAAATTCGTCGTGATCTCCACATGTACCCGGAGCTATCGTTTCAAGAAGTAAGAACCCCTACTATTATTGCCCAATTTTTGCAAGACTGCGGTCTGGAAGTGAAAACAGGCGTTGGCGGGCGGGGGGTGACAGCTCTGCTGCGAGGGGGAAAACCAGGGAAAACAGTAGCGTTGCGCGCCGATTTTGATGCATTGCCTATCCAAGATCAAAAAGATGTTCCATACAAGTCAAAAATTCCCGGTGTGATGCATGCATGCGGCCACGACATTCATACGGCGGCTTTGCTGGGAACCGCATACGCCCTTAGCCGAGTAAAAGAACATCTACAAGGGAATGTATTGTTCATTCATCAGTTTGCCGAAGAAGTCATCCCTGGGGGAGCCAAAGCGATGATTGAAGATGGCTGCCTGGACGGGGTCGATGTAGTGTACGGCGCCCATGTCCTCTCGAACCTTCCCGTTGGCATGATCGGTTACAAACCAGGAGCACTCATGGCTGCCGGCGACAAATTTGAAATCGCTATCAAAGGGAAAGGAGGACATGGCTCAATGCCACACCTTTCGATCGATCCTGTTCTCGTCGGAAGCCAAATCGTCCTCCACCTCCAACAAATTTCAGCGAGCCGAATCAATGCGGTTGATCCCGCCGTTGTCACCGTTTGTTCCTTCCACGGAGGGGACAGTTACAACGTCATCCCCGATCAGGCAACCTTGTCGGGTACGGTTCGATCTTTTTCAAAAGAGGCACAGGAAGCGATCAAAAGCCATATCGAAAAAATCGTGAAATCATCGTGCGAAATGGCAGGAGCGCAATATGAATTCAAATATGAATACGGCTATCCTTCCCTTTGGAATGATCCGGAAGAAACGGAACGGGTGAAACGCATAGCGGAACTTGTCGCAGGAGAGGAACATGTAGTCGAGCTGCCCTTGCAAATGGCGATGGAGGATTTTTCTTACTATATGCTTGAACGACCGGGATCCTTCTTTTTAGTAGGCGGAATGAACCGTGACATCGAGGCGGTGTACCCTCACCATCATCCGAAATTTGACGTTGATGAACGAAGTATTCTTCTAATCGGAAAAATGTTCATTTCCCTTGTATTTGATTATCTCAGTTCACATTGAGACAATCATTCATGTAGACTGTCCTTCCCACAACAGTAACAGAAAGGGGTAACATTATGAATGATATTCCAAGCAAAAATAGCAAGAGACACGTTATTCTCACCTTGCTGTTTACCGGATGGTGCCTGTCTTACCTTGATCGTATGGCGATGAACGTTTCCATTGTTGAGATAGCGAAGGAATTTCATCTCAGCCCGTCCGCTCTCGGCGTTGTGCTTAGCAGTTTTTTTGCCGGCTATGCGTTAATGCAAGTTCCCGGCGGCTGGTTGGCTGATAAATACGGCTCACGGAAGATTATTACGATTGCTATTATTTTTTGGTCTATCTTTACGGTTTTCACAGGATTCGCTTGGTCGCTGCTGGCGATGATTATGATCCGTTTTCTATTTGGTCTCGGGGAAGGGGCGTATCCGGCCGCAAGCTCAAAAGCCATAGCGGATGCGTTTCCAAAAGACGAGCGAGCCAAGGCACAAACCATTATGATGTCATCCAATTCCCTCGGCGGCGTGATCGCTCCGTTAATCGCGACTCCTTTACTCGTCTGGATTGGGTGGAGAAATGTTTTTATCGCCATCGGGTTGTTGGGCATTATCGTCGCATGGCTGCTATGGTATTATTTAAAACCGGAAAACTTGTCTGAAAACACGGGAGAAAACGAAACAAAACGTACAGAAAAACCTTCTTTTAAAGAACTGATGAAAAATGCAACTCTTTGGAAACTTGGCATTATGTGGTTCGGAATGTCCACCTTGATTTGGGGATTGATTTCATGGATGCCTGTTTACTTGACGCAAGTCCGTGGACTTGATTTATTATCGATGGGCATGCTTACTTCCATCCCGGCACTCACCGGGGCTGTTGGCACCATTATTGGGGGACGGTTATTTTTAAGCCATTTTTACGGCAAGGAAAAAATATATGCTACCTTATTTTCTCTTCTTGCGATTTTGTTTTTGTATTTATTGTTTAATGCACCGTCGGTGGCATTAGTGATCACTTATCAATCATTGTGCACGACCTTTCACGGCCTTGTGTTCGCCATCATTATGGCAATGCCGCATCAAGTATTTGAAAAAAACGTTATCGGTTCTTCGATAGGATTCATCAACTTTTTAGGCATGATCGGGGCATTGCTGACGCCGACCGTCATGGGCATGCTTATCGAGATTTTCAACGGCTCTTATCCGGCCGCCTTCAGTTATTTAATCGCTTGCGCCTTTTTATCCGTTCTCGCGTCCATCACATTGGCGCGTCCGGCGGAAAGCGACGTAGACATGCCAGCTCAAAGCGAAGGGTAAACAGTTCGTGTAAAAACAGAGACCGCGGCCTCTGCAGCCGGGGTCTTTGCTTTTGCGGGAAAACCATACTGTTTGCCCATTATACATACTCGCGAAACCAGCGCACCGTCTCCAAAAGCGCCTGGCGCGTCACTTTATGGCCGGCGTGCGGATCAGCGATGAATTGCAGTCGATCTTCGTTTCCTTCATAAAGTGGTTTAATTTGTTCATAAAACTCATATGTATAAGCATACGGGACGACTTGATCAGCTTTCCCGTGCCAGATGAACAGCGGCCGTCCGGCGAGTGTTTCCGGCTGCCTGGACAAATCGTAGCGGGCGATCTTTTCTTTTTCGAACTCAAGCAATGTCGGGGGCAATGGAATATCAATGCGGCGCCGTTTCGCTTCCTCCATCATGGCGTCAAAAAAGGCGCGGTAGTTCGGACAGCCCATGAGCGCCACCGCCACCTTCACCCATGGATAGACGGCAAGCGCGCCGAACGTGGCGATCCCACCCATCGATGTCCCGGCGAGCCCGATCCGTTCCGGGTCGGCCAGGCCACGGTTCACAAGATCATGTTTCATCTCGTCGATTTCGGTAATCGTGCGCACGACAATGTCCCAAAACGACAGCTGCAATTTTCGTTCGCTCAAACCTTCGTCCCGCTCGCCGTGAAACAGCGCATCGGGAAGCACAACGCGATAGCCCGCTTCTGCAAGCAAATAGCCAAAATGCAAATTATGTTCTTTCGCGCTCTTGAAGCCGTGGATAAAGAAAACGAGCGGCAGCCGTTCGCCCCGCTTTTCCGGCTTGACAACGTGAAGCACCGGCACGCCGGCCAACCATTCTTTTTCAACGATGACCATGGCAGTTCAAACTCCTTCTGTCTTTTTCCATCGCTGTCTAGTGTACCATATAGACAGCGATTTTGGAAAAGAGTTACACTAGAAAGTGGAAAGAATAACAAAGCAAAGGAGTCGAGCATGAAGCCGTATTTAATCGCTTTGGATTTAGATGGAACGTTGCTCAAAGAGGATAAAACGATTTCTCCGTTCACCAAAGACGTCATCCGCCGCGCCATCGACGCCGGCCATTTCGTTGTCATCGCCACCGGCCGCCCGTACCGGGCGAGCCAAATGTATTACGAGGAGCTTGGCCTTACGACGCCGATCGTCAACTTCAACGGTGCGTTTGTCCATCACCCGCGCCAATCGTCATGGGGCGTGCGCCATTCCCCGCTGCCGCTTACCGTCGTCAAAGACATTGTCGAGCTCGGGGAAACGTACCGGATCAAAAACATTTTGGCCGAAGTGATGGATGACGTCTATTTTCACGAGCATGACGACGTCTTGCTTGACATCGTCCGCCTCGGCAATCCGACGATCGAAATCGGCGATTTGCGCCGCTCACTCGGCAAAGACCCGACGAGCGTGCTCGTGTATACGGACGGCGATCATATCGAGCGAATCCAATCGCATTTGTCGCACGTCTACGCCAACGTCCTGCACCACCGGCGCTGGAACGAGCCGTGGCATGTCATTGAAATCGTCCGCCATGGCGTTCATAAAGCGGCCGGGTTGAAACAAGTGGCCGACTACTTTGGCATTCCGAGGGAGCGCGTCATCGCCTTTGGCGATGAGGACAACGATTTGGAAATGATCGATTGGGCCGGGCTGGGCGTCGCCATGGGCAACGCCATTGAGCCGTTAAAAACCGTAGCCGATGACATGACCGCAAGCAATGAAGAAGACGGCATCGGCCGCTATTTGCAAGAAGTTTTGCGCTTGTAGCGTCCGCCTGCGGCATGCAAGGCATCCCGCCAGACGGCTCTTTCCCGCCTTGCATCGCCCCGTGCGGTCTGGCGCCCTCCCCCCGATTTTTGCTTCCTTCGGCCAATCGTGTGTTGTAACGAATTTCCTTAGTACTGTTCCCCCCATGTGGTTACACTATACGTGACGCAACGCGCGTCTTCATTTTTTAAAGGGGGAATCCGTCATGGGCAAACGAAATAAATCGAAGCGTTTCGTCCAGCAAGGTGTCGATGCAGTCGAACGGCATGACAAGCGAATCCCTTATCACTTAACATACGCTGAGGCGGAAGCGCGCAAGGCGGAAAAAGCGGTTGAAACATCGCTTGGAGGCGTGTGACGATGGGCAACCGTCTCTTCCAGGAAGCGCGCAAAGCGGTCGCGCAGGCCAAACAAGCGGCCAACGGCGAGATCGAGATGAGCGTCGACCGCGCTGTTGCCATCGCCAAAAACGCCATGTCATCCGCGTATGCGCATTCCAATGCGGCGGAAAAAGCGCAGTTGCGTCAATTTCAAGCTGAGCTTGATCAAATCACCCAATGAAAGGCTGCGGGCCATCCGCAGCCTTCTTTCTGACTCATCGTCTTTTACTTCCATATTGTGTTTCCCCGTCAAAACCGATACACTAAACCTATGAACCGCCATTCATCCCGCCTAAGGAGGGAACGAATATGTCCATTCAACTCATCACCGACAGCGGCGCCGATTTGCCGCAATCGTACATTCGCGGGCACCGGATCGCGTTTTTGCCCCTTGTCGTTCATTGGAACGGTCAAGATTACGAAGACGGCATTACGATCGAGCCGAAGCAAGTATATGACGCCATGCGGGAAGGGCATACGGTGAAAACGGCACAGCCGAGCCCGCTGGCGATGAAGGAACTGTTTTTGCCATACGCCAAAGAAAACCGGCCATGCCTGTATATCGCCTTTTCCTCGAAATTATCCGGTACATACCAAACAGCGATGGCCGTGCGCAGCGAGCTGCTTGACGAATACCCGGAGTTTCGCCTGACGATCATCGACTCGAAATGCGCTTCGCTCGGCCAAGGGCTCGCCGTCATGAAGGCCGTCGAGCTGGCGGAGCAAAACACGCCGTACAACTTGCTTTGTGAAACGATCGAGTCGTACTGCCGCCATATGGAGCACATTTTCACCGTCGACAACTTGGACTACCTCGCGCGCGGCGGCCGCATCAGCAAAGCCGCCGCGGCGTTCGGCGGGCTGCTCAACATCAAGCCGCTTCTTCACGTCGAGGACGGGGCGCTTGTCCCGCTCGAAAAATGGCGCGGGCGGAAAAAAGTGTTGAAGCGCATGGTCGAACTGATGGGCGAGCGCGGCGACGACTTGCAAAAGCAAACGATCGGCATCAGCCACGCCGACGACGAAGAAACGGCGCTCGAGCTGAAGCGAATGATCGAAGAAACGCATGGCTGCACGCGCTTTTTCCTCTCCGACATCGGCAGCGCTATCGGCGCCCACGCCGGACCGGGGACGATTGCCCTCTTTTTTCTGAACAAATATATTGAGATCTGACGCTTTTCCCGTCTGACAAAACACGGGCGCCTGCACAACACAGGCGCCTGTCTTCATCACCGAAGCTGATCAAGAAGGTTATAGTAGTAGTACGTTTTGGACCGCATCCGGCCATCCGAGAAAATGAGTTGCTGTTCCTCAAACCGATTCAAATAGCGCCGAACCGTCGCTTCCGGCAAACCAGTCAACGCTGCCATCTGCTTAGCGGTAAAAATCGGATGCTGGAACATGACATTGACAACGGTTCGAATATGATGGCTGTTCACAAGCGCGCTTGCCTTTTCCAAATCTTCTTCATACAAATCATACTCTAAAACGAACCATTTGTGAAAAAAATTCTCCATTGATCTTGCCACAAACTACCTTCCCCTATTTCCATATAGTTCATTTCCATTTGCCGCATACTAATGACGAACGATCGAAACAAAGGAGGGCGACCGATGCCAAACACAAGCGACAACGACAAAAAAGCGCGCGACAACCAAGCGAAGCGCCATGAGAAAAACATGATGCGCGAGAAAAACCGCGAAGCCGGGAAGTTCGCGTATTCGAAGAAGACGGATCATTTGTAAACCATGCAAAAGCTGCCTATTGTAAAATATAGGCAGCTCTGATCATTATAGCTTTGCTATTTAACACGGTCTATCAGGATCGTTGCCAATTCCGGGAAAATAGCTAGTACAACGATAAACAACATCATAATAAGGGCATACGGTACTACTCCCCTAACAATCTCTGCAATCGTATTCGTTTTGTCCAGTCCTTTTAAAACAAATAGGTTCAGCCCTACTGGCGGCGTAATAAGAGCTAATTCCATATTGACAACCATAACAACCGCAAACCAAATGGGATCAAACCCCAGAGCCGTTATAATAGGATACAAAATTGGAAGTGTAATCACGAGTATCGATATAGTTTCCAGAAAACAACCTAGAATAAGCAGCACGATATTCACTAAGACAAAAATGACCCAAGGGGATACTTGTTGTGAAGTAGCAAATTGAGTGATGGTTTGTGGGATTTGCAATATAGTCATGATGTATCCAAGCAACATGGCCCCCACGATAATCATCAAAATCATCGCATTCGTTTTAACCGTTGATAATATAATCGCTTTAATGTTAGAAAATGTAAAACTTCTATATACAAAAATGGAAATCAAAATACTGGCCATAGCACCGATGGCAGCAGCTTCGGTGGGGGTGAAGACTCCCGTATAAATCCCTCCGACAACAATGACAGGTAATATAAGTCCCCATACAGCAGTTTTGGACGCTTCCAGTCTCTCCGACCATGTAGCGGGTTTTTCCTTTATGTGGCGTGTCTTCCATGACGCATAGATCATGAATACAATCGTTAATAATATTCCCGGGATAATTCCTGCAACAAACAGCTTTCCGATCGACTCCCCTGTCACGGAACCGTATATAATCATCGGCACACTTGGAGGAATCAAAATGCCTAATGTCCCCCCAGCAGCCAATAGGCCAAGAACTGTTCTTTTATCATACCCCCGTTTTGTCATTTCCGGAAGGGCAACCGCCCCAACGGTTACAGCAGTGGCTACACTCGAGCCGGAAATCGCCGCGAAAATAGCACAACAGAACAATGTGGCAATCGCTAATCCCCCGGGCAGATGCCTGAACCACTTGCTCGCCATTTCATACAAATCGCGTCCAACGCCGCTCACTACTAAAACTTGGCTCATAAGAACATACATCGGCAATGCCGTTAGAGTAAAATCGTCTAGCGATTTATAAGAGATTATAGGAATCTGGGAAAGAGAAAATGCTCCGCCATTAAACAAGTACATCCCACCAATGGCAAGCAGCCCAAGCGCAAAGGCTACAGGGATCCCTATTAGTAGAAGAGCAGCCATTCCCCCAAGAAAAAATGTTATATTCACAAATGTCCTCCTCCTTTTGATACTCCCCCATCAGCGATTTGTAATATAAAGGCAAAACAAAGCAACAAACCTCCTATAGGGAGAAACATTTCCGGGAGATACATAGGAATCCTCAATAGCGATGATGAGGTTGTCCCTAGTTTATACGTGTTTAAAACATGCTCCAAACTATAGATGGTAAAAATAAGGCTGAAAATGAATCCAAATGCATTAGAAACGTATGACAATATTTTTTGAACCCTATGTGGAACAACGTTGATTAGTAAATCAACTGTAATATGGGAATATGTTCGAAGTGTATAGGCAGAACCAAGAAAACAGCTCCCAATAATTGCGTATATACATAATTCCGTGGCCCAAACAGTCGGCCGATTAAACACTGATCTAGCGATAACGTCAAACGTCGTCATACATGTCGTCAATATGATCAATATTCCCGCTATTGCCCCGCCCGCTTGAATTAATCGGTCGAAAAAGTTATATAGTATAGGAAAAATTTTCATATTCCCCCTCCTAAGCAAATAAGGGAGGGAGTCCTCCCTCCCCGATTACTCCCTCTATTTAATTGATCTTCTCCACAATATCGAGCAACTCTTTGCCCAGCTCCCCTGCTCTTTCAATATATACCTCTCTCGCTGGTTGAGCCGCCTCTTCCCACTTTGGAAGATCAGACTCGGGAACAACGTATACCTCCATCCCTTTCGCTGCTAATTCTTTGGCTGTTCGTTCATCTTCTTCTTTCGCTTTTGCCCTAATCCATTGTTCTGTTTGCTGCGCAGCTTCGGTTAGGAGCTTCTTTGTTTTCTCGGGAAGACGATCCCAGAAGTTTTTATTAACTGCAAGGATGAACTCCAAGTAAGAGTAATTGTTAATCGTTAAATACTTAGCTACCTCATCGTAATGGCGCTGAAGCATGGCTGTTGTCCCTGATGTTGCCCCATCAATTGTTTTTCTTTGCAGCGCCGTATAAACTTCCCCTGCTCCCAAAAATACTGGTGATGCCCCGTAAGCCTTGATCATTTCAGACGGAATGTCGCCAATGCTGCGAATTTTCAACCCTTTAAAGTCTTCAGGAGATTTAAGCGGTCGAACATTGTTGGCAAACTGTGCATAGCCATAATCGGCATACATGAGAACTTTTACCCCTTTTTCCTCCATCGCCTTGTTCAACTTTTCCCTCAACTCTCCAGATAGTGCTTTACCGGCCGTTTCATAGTTAGGAAAGGCGTACGGAACATCAAAAATTCCCATCGCTGGAACTGTAGAAGCCCACAGCGTAGAGGAGTTTACCCCCATTTCTACACCGCCTGTTAGTATGGCTTGATTCATCTCTTTATCACCCAACAATTGCCCAGCAGGGTAAACTTGAATTTTCACCTTGCCTCCTGATTGTTCAGTGACCGTCTTCGCAAAATTTTCTACTCCAATCGAAATATGGTGATCTTGCGGAAGATTATAAGCTAATCTTATCGTGACCGGATCATATCCATCGCTTCCTTCCTTACTCGATTGTTGCCCTGCCGTTGAAGAATTTTGACCACATGCACTTAAAACAACTAAAATGAAAAATAAGATACTGGTTAGAAAAGATAATCTTTTCACCTTAAACTCCCCCTTTTTTCTACTTGTCTTATCCTCCCTAATGGTTGATTGGATGTAAGGCTTGCCGCGAAATCAGCCGCTTCCAGCAGTTTTTCAAAATCGATTTCTGTTTTGACCCCCATTCGTTCAAACATATATACTAAATCCTCTGTTGCCAAATTGCCTGCCGCGCCGGGGGCGAAAGGGCACCCCCCTATACCACTCGCGGAGGTTTCAAATATTTTCACCCCTGCTTCCAATGCCGCATAAGCGTTGGCTAATCCCATCCCCCTTGTGTCATGAAGATGAATCGCAATAGGAGTCGATTGCGCAACTTGCAGCACTTCTGCAAGCAATCGTTTGACTTGTTTAGGGGTTGCGATCCCAATCGTATCGGCGATCCCAATCCGATCAGCCCCAGCTTCTACCGCACGTTCTACCAAGGATATAACTTTTGCTGGATTTACTTCTCCCTCATAAGGACAACCAAAACTTACCGCTATGGAAAAACAGACTTTCATATTCAATATCCTGCTCTCTTGAACAATCCGTTTGAACTGTGCAAAATTCTCATCGATGCTCATCCCTATGTTTTTATAATTGAATGTTTCGGTAGCAGCTGTCACCCAGTTGACTTCAGATATGTTTGCTTGTATCGCCCTCTGGAATCCTTTTAGATTGGGGATTAGTGCCACAAACTCAATTCCTGCAAATTCCTTGCATTGTTTCATCACTTGCTCGGCATCGACCATTTGTGGAACTTTTCGGGGGTGAACAAAAGATGTGGCCTCAATTTTCTTCACATTGGACCTAACAAGCATTTCGATCAGTTTTTTCTTCTTTTCAGTGGAAACGACGACCGGTTCATTTTGCAATCCATCCCTAGGACTTACATCAATAATCTGAACATCAGACAAATTTAAATCACCCCTTCATCTTTTAATTCTTTCAGTTGATGACGAGAATAGCCTAATATCTTCATATATACTTCCTCATTATGTTCTCCAAGCTTAGGCCCAATCCACTTCATTTGCCCTGGGTTGTCAGACAGTTTTGGGACGATGCCGGGGAACAAGCAGTCTGTTCCATCCTCTAATTTTACCGGCAACAACATCTCTCTCTCTTTATACTGAATGTCATTGACAATATCTCGAATATTATAAATAGGTCCTGCCGGAACAGAAGCTTTATCCAGAGCTTCTAGCACTTCTTCCAATGTGTGCTGTTTCGTCCACTCTTCTATTGCCTGATCAATCAACTCAGCGTTTTCCGCTCTCCCTTGGTTGTTAGCATATTTAGGATGACGAGCGAGATCCTCGCGTCCAATAGTCTTCATAAGGCGTTGGAATATATTATCACTGTTCCCCCCTATTACAACATGCTTTCCATCTTTGCACTCATACGTATTGGACGGCGAAACTCCGGGAAGAGTGCTTCCTGTTCTTTCCCTCACAACACCGTGTAACACATACTCCGGCAGTGCTCCTTCCAACAGACTGAACACTGCTTCGTAAAGAGCGACATCAATCAACTGTCCTTTTCTTTCTTTATCTTCTTGTCTGACACGCAACGCCATTAACGTTCCGATCACTGCATACAATCCTGCAACGAGATCCCCAATCGCGATTCCCACTCTTACTGGGGGACGATCGGGGTAACCTGTTAAATATCTCAGCCCCCCTATTGCCTCGGCAACACTTCCAAAACCAGCTTTATCACGGTAAGGGCCTGTTTGGCCATATCCAGATATCCTTGTCATAATAATAGATGGATTTATTTTCTTTAACTCCTGATAACCTAATCCCCACTTTTCGAGTGTTCCCGGTTTAAAATTTTCCAACACGACATCAACCTTCGGGATGAGTTGTCTGATGAGCTGTTGACCTTTTGCTTTTCTTAAATTGACTGTAATCGATTTTTTATTTCTTGCCTGTACGTACCACCAGATGGAAGAGTGGCCGTGCATAATCCTCCAACTTCGCAACGGATCTCCTGATACAGGTTCTTCCACCTTAATTACTTCTGCACCGAATTCAGCCATTATTTTCCCTGCAAACGGTGCAGCGACAAAATTCCCCATCTCCAGTACGGTTATTCCTTCTAGAGGCAGTCTATTAGACACCCTTTTTTCACTTCCTCCCTTGGTAAACGTTCACGTAATATTTGTAATCGCTTACGATATGTTCTTTCATGCATTCTCTTGCTTTATCCGCATCCCCTCTTTCAATGGCTTCAAATATTTGAATATGTTCCTGAATAGCCAATTTCATCCGCAACATATTTTGTTTTAAGATCGCAACTCTGTACAAACTGTTAATCCCGCGAATTTGTTCAATCATCCTAATCAAAAACGGATTTCGGCTGGCTGTTACAATCCCCTCATGAAATTTCGTATTCATATCGAGGATTTCTTTTAACCCTAACGGTTGCTCGTCTATCCAAATGAGATGTCGTCTAAGATCTTCAACTTGTTTTTTGGCTATTCTCTGTGCAGCGTAGTAGGCTGCAAGCGGTTCAAGCTCCACCCTACATTCATAAAGATATTGAAAGTTTTCCATGTCTGGACTGAATACCGTAACCCCTCCCCCTTTATTCACCATGACAAGCCCCTCTTTTTCAAGCATACGAATCGCTTCTCGAATGGGACTTCGACTTACTTGAATTTTTTTCGCGATTTTTTCCTCTACAAGTCTTTCCCCCGGTGCAAATCCTCCCGCAATGATTTCTTCACGTAAATATTCATATACTTGCTTTTTCAATGTTTCTTTTTTCACTATTTGTTGTTTCAACTCAACCACCTTCATTTTCGTCGACTGTATACAGGACATGCCCAGTATCGGCCCATTTGCTCTGTTGCCATCATATTTATTAAACAAGAGGATAAATTATTACATTGATTTTTTATAACCAAAAAGATCATTAACTTGGATATGGCACTTCATCCCACATAGAATAAAACTGCTCATCACTCCGAACCCCTGTGTAAAAAGAGGCAGTTAATCTTCTCCCTTCCTCATTGTTGCCTTCCCACCCACCATTTTCTATAATGAAAGTACATCAACGCCCGGGAGGTCGCATATGTCAAAAGAAAGTTCGTTCGATATCGTATCCAAAGTCGATTTGGCGGAAGTGGCAAACGCGATCAACATTGCCATGAAAGAAATCAAGACGCGCTATGACTTCAAAGGAAGCAAAAGCGACATTTCTCTTGAGAAAGACGAGCTCGTTCTCATCTCGGATGACGAGTTTAAGCTTGAGCAGCTGAAAGATGTGCTCATCGGCAAGCTGATTAAGCGCGGGGTGGCAACGAAAAACATCCAATACGGCAAAATCGAGCCGGCCTCAGGCGGCACGGTGCGGCAGCGCGCCAAGCTTGTCCAAGGGATCGACAAAGAAAACGCGAAAAAAATCAACACGATCATCAAAAACACCGGCTTGAAAGTGAAAAGCCAAGTGCAAGATGACCAAATTCGCGTCAGTGGCAAAAGCAAAGACGACTTGCAAAAGGTGATCGCCGCCATTCGCGAAGCTGATTTACCGATTGACGTGCAGTTTGTGAATTACCGCTAAGCGGGTGGGGAAAACCTCCATCCGCTTTTTGGTGTTTCGTATGAAATGGTTTGCTTCACGGTTATGATGCTGACAAGTTCGTGATTTGTTTCTGCGATATGTTTTTATCTCTAACCGGGAAGCCCCATTTCCACGCGATCAGCTTGGGTGAGGGAATCGGTGTCTTTCATGAAGGATGTTGCCCTTGCACGAAAAGGACCAATAAGGAGGGCCCCACATGAGAAAAGTGGAAGTGATGCCATACCAATTGCGGTGGGCGGCACTATTTGAACAAGAAGCGGAGCGGCTGCGACAAATTTTTGACAAAGAAATTATCGCCATTCACCATATCGGCAGCACATCAGTTCCCGGTTTAAAAGCAAAGCCGATCATTGACATCATGGCTGTCGTTACAGATATTAGCCGGGTCGATGAATGCAATGGGGCGATGGCAGCTATTGGCTATGAACCGAAAGGGGAAAACGGCATACCGGGGCGACGATACTTTCAAAAAGGCGGGGACCGCCGCACCCACCACGTTCATATGTATGAAGCGGGCAATCCCCATATTGAACGTCATCTTGCCTTCCGTGACTACTTGCGGGCCCATCCAAAAGAAGCAGAGCGGTACGGAAATTTGAAAGAAAAACTAGCGTTCCAATTTCCGTACGACATCGATTCGTATATCAAGGGAAAAGAACTGCTCGTCTTGGAATTAGAGCGAAAAGCCAAGGCATGGCGCCGATCACTGAACTGAACGAGTCAAGCGGAGGCTACAGGCCCGCCGCCCTTCCGACCAGCACACCAAACACCACGATCACCAGCGCCGCTCCGACAATCGGCCCCACAAGGCGCATCGCCTCCCCTTCCTCTCCGGGGCGGCCGATGCAGCAGCAACCAGAGCAAAGCGGCCGATGCAGCAGCAACCAGAGCAAAGCGGCCGAAGCGATCCTTAATCTATTATCGATATTTCCGAATGACGGGCATCCAATAGGTGCATCTTCACTGTGCCGCCAAGATGGCGTTGTATTAAATAGGCCAGTTCCTCTAACGCTTGATGAAGCGCTTCATGCCTTGCGTCATCTATTGATTCCATGCAGAGAAAGGCGCGTTTCGTCTGTTCGGTGAGCATCGTCCGTTGGGCTTCCCGCCAATTCCAGCAACGGCATATGACGCCCATGTCATCTTTATACACGATTTCCCCTTCATACGGTGGATCGTTTTCCTCTCCTCCCAACGGGATGAATGGTTCATGGCCATCCGCCAGCGCCAGCCGGATGTCGCCGACAAATGTGTCGATATCCTCTCCTCCACATGGAAGCCCGTAGCTCAATGAAATACAGTTATAGATATCCACAAGCGGGTTGATCGTTGGAATGTGATGGCCGTTTTTCACTCGTTTCAGCAGCGATTCCACTGAACAGCGCGCCCCTTTTTTCGCTTTGAATCGCCGAAACGCCTCTCGCCAAACGGCGGTGGCGGGATTGCGGCTCCACTCCTCAAACTCGAGGAATTTCCGCGCTTCTTTCTCCGCCTCCCGCAGCATTTGTTCGTAAACACCAGCATTCTTGATACCGTTGTCAATCCCTTGGGCAACGACCACACCGATTTTGACGTTGGGAAATATAGCCCAAATATCGTCTTCAACAATAAAACGGGTCATCATCCACTCCTCCATTCCCTTACGGTTTCGAAGGGCTCGCTAAGGCAGAGAATAGTCCTAACAAAATATAACAACATCCCGCCACTCGATTCATCACCTTCACACTTTCCTTCTTGGCGGCCAACCGTCTGCGGATGCCTGCGGCCAACATGGCGTACAAGCTGTCATTCAGCAAGGCGAGAACAACAAATATCGCCCCTAAAAACAAAAATTGTCCGGCCACCGACCCAGCAGAGGGAGAGATAAACTGCGGAAAAAAGGCGAGAAAAAAGAGTGCTGTCTTTGGATTGGTCACTTCGACCAACAGTGATTCATAAAATACTTTGGCCAATGTTTTCTCCTTCACCTTCATGGCCGATGTTCCCTCATCCTTATCAGAAGCGAAAAATAACGTTTTGCCTCCCAAATAGATGAGATACACAGCGCCTAAAGATTTGACCACTGTAAAGGCAGCCGCCGATGTCATCAAAATTGCGGAAACGCCTACGGCTCCAAGGACAACGTGGACAGCGCCTCCCAAAGCTACACCGAGCACCGATACAACCCCTGCTTTCGTTCCTTGGCTCATGCTCCTAGCCATGATGTACAATACCGCCGGTCCGGGGACGATGAGCAGCGCTGCGGCTACCGCGACAAACAAGCCGATCGTGGAAAGGTCCATCCCCATCTCACTCCTCTCTTTTCTGATTTCACTGCCGCTGCTTTTTCATCAAAGAAGCGATTCGCTTTTCGTTTTCAAACGGCATTTGCTCAAGCTGCTTGATGATCCGTTCTTGTCGGTGTGCAGGATGGTTTTGGCTCAACTTGGCTTTTCCTTCGGTTCGCTTGATGATGATTTTGAAAGCTTGAATTCCTTTGCTCATACCGGACAGCATCCCAGAATCGACCCTCGACAGCTGGTAAAGACTTCCCGGCGCTTCGTATTTTTTTACCATATCGTGCAGCGACTGCATGATTTCCTCTTCATCGTCGATCAACTCCACGTTTCCGTACACATGGACGGCCACATAATTCCATGTCGGCACCGCCTGGTTCGTTTCATACCAGGAAGGAGAAATGTAACAATGTGGACCGTGGAATATCGCCAAGACCGCCTGATGTTGAATGTCGCTCCATTGCGGATTCGAACGGGCAAAATGGCCGTACAAACACGTTTTCTCCCGATCAAGCAATAGAGGCAAATGGGTGGCAAACAGTTCCTCTTGATGCATCGATACCAAGGTGGCAAAGCTGTTCTCCTCGATCACCTGATAGGCGACATCCGGATCATTGATGGCAAAATGTTTCGGAATATACATCGGTCCTCTCCCCTCTTTTTTTCATTCCAACCTTTCATCCTTTACGATGGCATCATATAATGAAAACTGACATAAAAAAAGTGACAGTAATAAAAAAATAAGCATGTCAGGAGAGATGAACATGAAGACGATCATTTTTGCCTTGAACGACCACTCACCTAAATACAAACAAATCTATGAAAAATTGAAATCATTGATTGAACGAGGCGACATTCAAGCAAATGAGCCACTGCCTTCGATTCGCCAACTCGCCGAATCATTGAATGTCAGCCGAAACACGACTTTAATGGCCTACGAACAGCTAGCAGCGGAAGGATATATTCGCGCGGAAAAACGAAAAGGGTATTTTGCCAATGAAGTGGAACCTCTTTTCATTCCAAAAACCCGCATTTCGGCGCGCCCACCGGCAAGAGAAAGAGCAACACCTGTTGTGGTCGATTTTCGCGCCGATGCCGTTGATGCCGATCATTTTCCCATTCAGGCATGGAGAAGAATCTCCAATCAAGTATTCACAGCCAAAGATTGCTTTCGCTATGGGGATCCATTTGGGGAATTATGCTTACGCCAACAAATCGCCATCTACCTTCTTGAATCCCGCGGAGTGGACGTAGAGCCAAACGCCATCGTCATCGGAAGCAGCACACAGCAAATGCTTCTCTTACTTGGTCATATTTTAAAAGACGAGTTCAACAGCATCATCGTCGAAGACCCGGGCTATGACGGTGCTAGAGAAGCATTTTTGTTTCATGATTTTCAACTGGAAACGATCACCGTTTCTGAAACAGGTTTCGATCTCTCTCCCCTCGAAACGAGGCAATCACGGCTCATCTATGTCACCCCTTCGCATCAAAGCCCGATGGGAGTCAGCATGCCAATCCAGCAGCGGCACAGACTTATCCAATGGGTGAACAACGTCAATGGTTATATTATCGAGGACGATTACGACAGCGAATTCCGTTACACGCAAAAACCGTTTCCCGCTCTTGCCTCCATTGATTCGTCAAGAGTCATTTACCTCGGCAATTTTTCAAAATCGTTTCTTCCCGGAATTCGCTTAAGTTACATGGTGTTGCCGCCGTCGCTTTTGGACCGTTACCAACAATGCTTTCGCCTTTTTGAAAGCACCACGTCCATCCTCAGCCAACTGGCAATGGCTAAATTTATGGAAGAGGGGGAATGGGTTCGCCATATTAAACGCATGCGCCTAGTGTACAGACGAAAAATGGAGCATTTAACAGCGAGGCTGCGAACGTCATTCGGGGATATGATCTCCATTATTGGCGAACAATCCGGTTTATACGTGCTAATCAAAGTCCATTGTGACTGTTCAGAAGAACAACTACTTCAACGCGCCCGATCGTATGGAGTGAACGTGTACCCCACCTCGCGCTATTTTGTGAACCAACAGCCTGACCGACCCATGATCAAGCTTGGTTTTAGCGGCTTATCGCTCGAAGATATTGAACTTGGGGTGACGCTGCTCCAAAAAGCATGGTGTTGACGATGCCTGCGCGAAAATCAATTTTCCTTTTTCAAGAAATTACCTCACTAAAAAGGCGGTTGGCATTAGATGCTAACCGCCGCCCTTCCGACCAGCACACCAAACACCACGATCACCAGCGCCGCTCCGACAATCGGCCCCACAAGACGCATCGCCTCCCCTTCCTCTCCGGGGCGGCCGATGGTGGCCGCAACTAAGGCGAGCCGCGCCGGTGAGGCCATTGTCATGTTCGATGCGGCGACGTTTTGCGCCGCGGCGTACCAAATGGCGGGTTCGTGCAATTGATCGGCCATCGCCCGCTGAAACGGGGAAAACATGGCGTTCGCCGCGCTGTTGCTTCCGCTCATCCAACCGGCAAGCGCACCGACGAGCGGCGACACGGCAAGAAACGCCGATCCGGTCCAAGCGGCGGCTTGTGATGCCAGCACGCCCGTCATCCCCGCCCCATCCATCACCGACGACATCGCGATAAATCCCATGGTCGCCACGGCAGCTGGAAACACTCGGTTCAACGTCTTCTGGAGGCAAGCCACTCCCTCGGCCAAGCGAAGGCGATGCCATCCAAACGCTGCCACGGCGGCCAGACATAAGGCAAATCCGGGACTGTACAAAAGCTCAAGGCGGAAGCCATAAGCCGGCCAGTGCCAAACGCCGGCCGTGGTAGCGATATGCCGGATTGCAGGAAAGAAATGGGTGGCAAAAATATAGCCAACCAGCACAGCATACGGCCATAACGCTTTCCCAAGCGGCGGCCGTCCTCCCTTCTCGATCGGTTCGCGTTTGCCAAGAAGCTCTTGGCACTGCCAGTATCCGACAAGCGCGAGCGCCGCCATCGCGCCGGCCGCCGCCCCGGCCAGTTCGACCGACACATAGACGCTGACCGCCCACGTGACCGATGCCAAGCTGACAAACACGATCAAGATGCCATCAAGATGCAGGCGAACCGCCCGCCACCCTTCGCTGATGACCACAACCGCACAGACGTACAGCAAATAGAGCGGGACATGAAGCCATGCGCTGTATTCGCCAAGCTCGCGAAGCGGAACGCCTGATAGTTCGGCATTGATGACCGTGCCGATGGCGAGCGCTCCCCACGGCACGGCGGACTGGGTCAACAAGGCCAATGTCATCGCCTTGCGGGCCGGAAACCCAAGGGCCGCATACAACGGGGCGACGATGACAACCGCCAATCCAAATCCGCTCACCGCTTCGAAAAATGGGCCTAACGCCGCCGACAACAGCAGCGCTTGCTCCGACGGCGTCCGTCCGACACGGGAAATCCAAACAGAAAGCGCGTCGATCGCTCCCCCGGCTTCCAGCACATGGTGCAAGAGCAGCCCAAACACAAGCACATACACCACAATTAGCGCCAACAGCACGCCGTGCACGGTAAAATGCATGACTTCCCCGGCCGAAGCATGAAATGGAAACAAGGCGAGCCCTGCCGCCAGCGCATAACAGCCGAGCGCCGCCTTCATCGCCGGCATCTTTCGCCATCCAATCGCAGCCAATGCCCATAAAAGCGGCAGCGCTGCCAGCAGCCAACGGATCGTATCTCCCACGTTTTTCTCTCCCCCTCAATCTGTTTATCCACTATTTTGCCGTCACATAGAAAGAAATCACCGCATCGACGGCGAATAGAAAGAGATGACCTTTCTTTGAAGGAGGTGCATGAATGAACATCGGCCAAGAATATTTGCGAGCAGTGCGCGCACGCTTTCTCGACATGAAAAAGACCGCCGAACAGGCTATCGACCAATGTTCGGAGGAACAGCTATTCCATTGTTTTCATGAAGAGGTCAACAGCATCGCCATCATTGTCAAACATATGAGCGGAAATATGGTGTCGCGCTGGACAGACTTTTTGTCGTCGGATGGGGAGAAACCGGACCGAAACCGCGATGATGAATTCATCAACGACTTCCATACGCGCGAAGAAGTCATGGCTTGCTGGGAAAAAGGGTGGTCTGCTTTCTTGCAAACGCTGAACGAATTGCAGGAAACAGATTTGTTGCGGACGGTCACGATCCGCGGCGAACCCCATTCCGTCATCGAAGCCATTGAGCGGCAAATGTACCATTATTCGTATCATATCGGGCAAATCGTCTATATCGCGAAACAGCTGAACGCCAACAACTGGAAAACACTGACCATACCAAGAAATCGAAAAAACAACATAGGCAACTCCTGATTCGAATGATCATGCCAACGTCATCCGCCTATCGGAACCGTCAACCGATAAAGGCGGATGGCTTTTTTTTGTTGCCTGTTGTTCTTTCCCAATCCTATCGCTGATCCGGATCACGGTCAGCGCCTGGAAAGCTTCACAATGCCGACCAGCAAACAAACCATCCCCGCTCCCCACGCCAGCCCCGCCTGGCCGAGAAGAAGGGAGATGTCTTCGGATGCCTGCACATGGGCAAGATCGACAGAAATCGCCTTCAGCGCAAATGAAACAGCGAGAGACAGCAACAAGAAATGGGCCAATATCCACACAAACGCCAAGCGCTGCTCCCGATTCCTGCGCCACAGAAGCACAACGATCACAACGGCGATCAACATGACGAAGGAAAAACCGCCAATGAGCATATCCATCACATTTTCTTCCATAGGCAAATGTGCAGGCATGTTTCCATCCCCTTTCAAAAGTAAGCTATCTTTTTCGATTCCTTCTCTTCCTTTCTCCCCATCTTTTCAAATTTCCTTCTTTACCGTATTGAACAATTTCAGAAAATGCATTAAATTATATAGTAATAGTCAAAATGTCACCCGCCAACTGCATATGGACGTTCTTATCGAGAGAGGGGGAGGGACTGGCCCGGTGAACCCTCAGCAACCTGGCCCGCGGCCAAGGTGCTAAATCCAGACAGGCGGACGCCTGGAAGATAAGAAGAAGAAAATAAAAAGTCTTCTTCTTATAGAAGACTTTTTTCTTTTACTACGAAGAAACGGGGGAATCGAACATGGGATTGCTTGATGAGTTGAAACAACGCATTCTCGTCGCCGACGGGGCGATGGGAACGCTGTTATATTCGCACGGCGTTGACCGTTGTTTTGAAGAATTGAACCTATCGAATCCGGACGAAATCGTCCATATTCATGAAGCGTATATCGCGGCAGGCGCCGATGTCATCCAGACGAACACATACGGCGCCAACTATGTGAAACTTGCGCGCTACGGCCTTGAAGATGACGTGCCCGCCATGAACCGCGCCGCTGTAAAGCTCGCAAAACAAGCGGCGAACGGGCGGGCGTACGTGCTCGGAACGATCGGGGGGCTTCGCACGTTGAACAAAAGTGTCGTACCGCTTGACGAAGTGAAACGGACGTTTCGCGAGCAGCTGTTTGTGCTGCTCGCCGAAGGGGTCGACGGTGTGCTGTTGGAGACGTATTACGATTTGGAAGAGTTGGAGACGGTGCTGGCCATCGCCCGCAAAGAGACGGACTTGCCGATTATCGCCCATGTGTCGCTTCATGAAGTCGGCGTCTTGCAAGACGGCACGCCGCTCGCCGATGCCCTTAACCGCTTAGAGGCGCTGGGAGCCGATGTCGTCGGGCTCAACTGTCGACTCGGGCCGTACCATATGCTTCGGTCGCTTGAAGAAGTGCCGCTGCCAAAGCAGGCGTTTTTATCGGCGTACCCGAACGCGAGCCTCCCGGACTACCGCGACGGCCGGCTCGTGTATGAGACGAACGCCGAATATTTCGAGGAGACGGCCAAAGCGTTCCGCAACCAGGGGGTGCGCTTGATCGGCGGGTGCTGCGGCACGACGCCGAAACATATTGAAGCGATGGCAAAAGCGCTCACCGACCGGACGCCGGTGACGGAAAAAACGGTGAAACGGCGCGCGGTGCCCGTATCGGTGCAAGCGGATCGCCCCACCCCGACTCCGCTTCCCGAGCTTGCCCGCGCGCGCCGATCGGTCATCGTTGAACTCGACCCGCCGAAAAAACTCGGCATTGACAAGTTTCTCGCCGGAGCGAAAGCGCTCCATGACGCCGGCATCGATGCGCTGACGTTGGCCGACAATTCGCTCGCCACACCGCGCATCAGCAATGTTGCGGTCGGCTCGATCGTGAAAGAACGGCTCGGTGTTCGCCCGCTCGTGCATATTACGTGCCGCGATCGCAACTTGATCGGCTTGCAGTCGCACTTAATGGGCTTGCATACGCTCGGCATCACCGATGTGCTCGCTATTACCGGCGACCCTTCGAAAATTGGTGATTTCCCAGGGGCAACGTCCGTGTACGACTTATCATCGTTCGATCTTATCCGCTTGATCAGCCAGTTTAACGAAGGACTGTCATATTCGGGCAAATCGCTCGGACAAAAAACGAATTTCTCGATCGGTGCGGCCTTCAATCCGAACGTCCGCCATTTGGATAAAGCAGTTGTGCGGATGGAGAAAAAAATCCAATGCGGCGCCCACTATTTCTTGACCCAACCGATTTACTCGGAAGAAAAAATTGTGCAGATGTACGAAGCGACGAAACATCTTGACGCTCCGATTTACGTCGGCATTATGCCGCTTACGGGCACGCGGAATGCTGAATTTTTGCATCACGAAGTGCCAGGCATCACCCTATCGGATGAGATTCGCGCCCGCATGGCTGCTTGCGGCGACGACCCGGTGCAGGCGGCACGCGAAGGGATCGCCATCGCCAAATCGCTCATTGACGCTGCCTTTGATTTGTTCAACGGCATTTACTTGATCACACCGTTTTTACGCTATGACATGACAGTCGAGCTCGTCCGCTACATTCATGAAAAAGAAGCAGCGACTAAAGAAAGGAAGGTTGTTCATGGCTAACATCACCTTAGAACAGCAGCTGCAACGAAACATTCTCGTTATTGACGGCGCGATGGGGACAATGATCCAAAGCGCCAACCTATCGGCCGCTGATTTTGGCGGCGAGGCGTATGAAGGGTGCAACGAATATTTGACACTCACCGCCCCCCACGTCATCCGCCGCATTCACGAAGCGTATTTGGAAGCGGGCGCCGATATCATTGAAACAAACACGTTTGGGGCGACACGCATTGTGCTCGATGAATACGACCTTGGACATTTGGCGTTGAAACTCAACATCGAGGCGGCCAAACTCGCGAAACAAGCGGCCGAATCGTTCTCGACCCCCGATTGGCCGCGCTTTGTCGCCGGCTCGATGGGCCCTACGACGAAAACGTTGTCGGTGACAGGCGGCGCAACGTTTGAGGAACTCGTCGCCTCCTACGAAGAACAGGCGCGCGGATTGCTTTTGGGCGGCGTCGATCTCCTGTTGCTTGAGACGTGCCAAGATACGTTGAACGTGAAAGCGGGCTTCCTCGGCATTTCCAAGGCGTTTGAAGCGGTCGGCCGTCGCGTGCCGCTCATGATTTCCGGCACGATCGAACCGATGGGCACGACGCTCGCCGGCCAGGCGATCGACGCGTTTCTCATCTCGGTGCGCCATATGAAGCCGATCGCCGTCGGTTTAAACTGCGCGACAGGTCCCGAGTTTATGACCGACCATTTGCGCACGCTCGCTTCCCTTGCCGATACAGCCGTCAGCTGCTATCCGAACGCCGGGCTGCCCGATGAGGAAGGGCATTACCATGAAACGCCGGAGATGTTAGCGGAGAAAATTCGCCGCTTTGCCGAGAAAGGATGGATCAACATTGTCGGCGGATGCTGCGGCACGACGCCCGACCATATCCGCGCCATCGCCGAAGCGGTTCGCGGCATCCCGCCGCGGGCGATCCCGTCCTCCTTCGATGTGCACGCCGTCTCCGGCATCGAGGCGCTCATCTATGAGGAAACGATGCGCCCGCTCTTTGTCGGCGAACGGACAAACGTCATCGGCTCACGCAAGTTCAAGCGCCTGATTAGTGAAGGCAAGTACGAGGAAGCGGCGGAAATCGCCCGCGCCCAAGTGAAAAACGGCGCCCATGTCATCGACATTTGCTTGGCCGACCCGGACCGCGACGAACTGCACGACATGGAACAGTTCGTCCGCGAAGTGGTCAAAAAAGTGAAAGTGCCGCTTGTCATCGATTCGACCGACGAACGCGTCATCGAACGCGCCCTTACGTATTCGCAAGGGAAGGCGATCATCAACTCGATCAACCTCGAAGATGGCGAAGAGCGGTTTGCGAAAGTCGTTCCTCTTCTGCATCAATATGGCGCCGCCGTTGTCGTCGGCACGATCGATGAGCAAGGAATGGCGGTTACGGCCGAACGGAAATTGGAAATCGCCTTGCGTTCGTATGACTTGCTCGTCAACCGCTACGGCGTGCCGGCGCGCGACATCATTTTCGACCCGCTCGTCTTCCCGGTCGGCACCGGCGATGAGCAGTACATCGGCGCGGCGAAAGCAACGATCGAAGGCATCCGCCTCATTAAGGAGCGGCTGCCGGAGTGCTTGACGATTCTTGGCATCAGCAACGTCTCATTCGGCTTGCCGCCGGCCGGTCGCGAAGTGCTCAACTCGGTCTTTTTGTACCATTGCACGCAGGCCGGGCTCGATTATGCCATCGTCAACACCGAGAAGCTCGAGCGCTTTGCCTCGATTCCGGAAGATGAAGTTCGGATGGCCGAAGCTCTGCTGTTTGATACAAACGATGAAACGTTAAACGCCTTTATCGAATTTTACCGAAGCAAAATCACCGCCGCCAAACCGGCGCAGACAAATTTGAGCCTTGAGGAGCGGCTCGCCCGCTACGTCATTGAAGGGTCAAAAGACGGGCTCATTCCCGATTTGGAAAAAGCGCTTGAAACGTACTCCGACCCGCTGTCGATCATCAACGGTCCGCTCATGGCCGGCATGGATGAAGTCGGGCGGCTGTTCAACAACAACCAGCTCATCGTCGCCGAAGTGTTGCAAAGCGCGGAAGTGATGAAAGCGGCCGTCGCCTTCTTAGAACCGTATATGGAAAAGAAAGAAGGCAGCACCAAAGGAAAAGTCATTCTTGCCACCGTCAAAGGTGATGTCCATGACATCGGCAAAAACTTGGTTGATATCATTTTAAGCAACAACGGCTATGAAGTCGTCGACCTCGGCATTAAAGTCGCCCCGCAGCAACTGATCGAAGCGGCGCGCGAACATCGGCCGGATATCATCGGCCTGTCAGGGCTGCTTGTCAAATCGGCCCAACAGATGGTCGTCACCGCCCAAGATTTGCGGCAAGCGGGCATCTCAACCCCGATTTTAGTCGGCGGCGCCGCCTTAACGCGCAAGTTTACCGAAAATAAAATTGCGCCCGAATATGACGGCATCGTCTTGTACGCGAAAGACGCCATGGACGGGCTCGCGCTCGCCAACCAGCTCCAGCAAGGCGAGATCGAGTATACAAAAAAAGAAGCAGCCGAAAGCGAGCCAACGCGGTCAACGGTGGTCGCCACCGCAGTCAAATCGAACGTTTCGACCGACGTTCCCGTCTACGTCCCGGCCGACCTCGACCGCCACGTATTGCGACATGTGCCGCTTGACCACGTGCTGCCGTACGTCAACTGGCAAATGGTGCTCGGCCATCATCTCGGCTTGAAAGGAAAAGTGAAACGGCTGCTTGAAGAGAAGGACGAAAAAGCGCTGGCGTTAAAAGCGGTCGTCGACGAACTCATCGCCGAAGCGAAAGAACGCGGCTGGATTCAGCCTGCCGGCGCCTATCGCTTCTTCCCGGCGCAAAGCGACGGCAACCGCGTCTACATTTACGACCCAGCCGATGGCCAAACAGTGCTTGAAGTGTTCGACTTTCCGCGTCAGCCGCGAGCGCCGCACCTTTGCCTTGCCGATTACTTGAAACCGAAAGAAAGCGGCGAAATGGATTACGTCGGCTTGTTCGCCGTCACGGCCGGATACGGCATTCGCGAACTCGCCCAACGTTGGAAAGACGAAGGCGAATTTTTGAAAAGCCACGCCATCCAGGCGCTGGCGCTCGAGATTGCCGAAGGATTCGCCGAGCGCATCCACCAAATTATGCGCGACCGCTGGGGCTTCCCGGACGATCCGGATTTCACGATGGAAGAGCGCTTTGCCGCCAAATACCAAGGCCAGCGCTACTCGTTCGGCTACCCGGCCTGTCCGAACTTGGAAGACCAGGAGAAACTGTTCCGTCTCCTTCATCCGGAAGACATCGGCATCCGCCTCACCGACGGCTATATGATGGAGCCCGAAGCATCGGTTTCGGCGATCGTCTTCGCCCATCCGGAAGCGCGGTATTTCAATGTGTTATAAGCAGGAAACGAGCTGGACTATGCGAGCCAGCTCGTTTGCTTTTTTACGCACCTTGGCGTTTCCCGTTTTGCAGCAAAAAAGACGGGGGATTGGCGCTCTTGGGAAAATCGCGACGTTTGTTCACGTGTGAGCCATCATTGATTCAAATGATGGATTCAGGCATATAGCATTCCCCGCCAAGCCGACGAAAATCTTTTTCGTTCCAGGTGATGATCCCTTGGATGGATGAAGTGTGCTGCGCCAGTGCCGAAAGATACGCATCAGCAAAATCGACGCGGCGGCGGGCGCCGTATCTTTGCCTTGCCGATTACTTGAAAAAAAAGCGGCGAATTTTTACGACAAACGGATCTTCTGGCATTGGACGCCAAAATCTTTTTTGTTATAATAGTTATAACTTGTTATAACTATGAATAAAATAGTATAGAAGGAGAATCGATATGAGTACGGTGGTGAAAGCGATGGAACGAAAAATAACGAAAGTGGGGAACAGTCTAGGGATCACCCTTCCGCAGGAAGTATTGGACCATTTGAAAGTTAAACAAGGAGATGAAATTCAATTCCGTCTCGAAGCGGATGGAAAAGTGATTATAAGCAAACACGCCCCTATTGACTACAGCATCTTAGATGATTTTGGCCAAGATTTTGTGGATGGTCTCAAAGACTTATTTGAGAATTATGACAACACACTCCGAAATTTGGCGAAAAAGTAGGCGAAAACGAATATGACTCGTTTCTTGACGGAAAAAGAAATTATCTTCCTCAATGCCTTGTTGATCGAAAAATACACTCCAGGGGAACAAAAAGGGGTGAAATCTCCAGAGTTGTTGAACAGCGCGGTCAACCGCCCGAAACAAAGCGCTTTCGGACAGGACGCTTATCCAACTCTTTGGCTGAAAGCGGCAGCGTTGTACGCCAGCCTTTGCCAAAACCATCCGTTTCATAACGCCAATAAACGAACAGGATTTGCCGCCATGAAACAGTTCCTTTGGTTAAACGGTTATCGCTTTGCCGCTTCAGAAAAAGAGGCAGAGGACTATACCGTGAAAGTCGTGACCGATAAACCATCAATTGAAGAAATTGCGATGTGGATTGAAAGATGGGCGGAAAAAAGATGACCAACCACTCATTCATTGTTCATGCCCCATCCCCTCTCTGTACATATTTCCCCTCCTCCGTCCCATACTAACGATGACAATACATGCCAAGGAGGAGCAAACATGGTTACGAAGCAACAAACGACCTTGCCCCCGCAGCACCAAACGCGTCAGCCGGGCCTGCAAACGGAGATGAACCCGCAGCCGGTCACCATCAAAGACACGTATCAAGGAAGCGGCAAGCTCGAAAACAGAGTCGCCATCATCAGCGGCGGCGACAGCGGCATCGGCCGGGCGGTCGCCGTTCATTTCGCCAAAGAAGGAGCCGATGTGGCGATTGTTTATCTCAATGAACATGAAGACGCTGAGGAAACGAAACGGCTCGTCGAACAGGAAGGAAGACGGTGCCTGGCCATTGCGGGGGACATCGGAGATGAAGCGTTTTGCAAAGAAGCGGTGAAACAGACGATCGAAGCGTTCGGCAAGCTTGACATCGTCGTCAACAACGCCGCCGAACAGCACCCGCAGCCGAACTTTCTCAACATCACCGCCGCACAGCTGGAAAAAACGTTCCGCACGAACGTGTTCGGCTGCTTTTTCTTAACGAAAGCGGCGCTCCCGCACTTAAAAAGCGGAAGCGCCATTATTAACACCGCCTCGATCACCGCTTATGAAGGAAACGAGCAATTGATCGACTACTCGGCGACAAAAGGGGCGATTGTCGCGTTCACCCGCTCGCTCGCCAAAGCGCTCGTCGGCCAAGGCATTCGCGTCAACGGCGTCGCCCCGGGGCCCATTTGGACGCCGCTCATCCCGTCGACATTCAAAAGCGAGCAAGTCGCCACATTCGGCGCCAACACGCCGATGAAACGGCCCGGCCAGCCGAGCGAGGTCGCCCCGTGCTACGTCTTTTTGGCCAGCGACGAATCGTCGTACATGACCGGGCAAATGCTTCACGTCGACGGAGGAAAGTTCGTCAGCGGATGACGGCAACGGCCGCTCTGAAACGGGCGGCCGTTGCGGTTCATTCTTTTTGCCAAAATCGCGTTATCTTTCCTCACAAAACTGTAGAAACATTGTAAAAAAACCGGTACGATCAAGGTACGATGTTTCTCCACTTCTTTACAAGGTACCCCTCTTCTCTCCGTCCGCCCGTCATAGGGCGGACGGTTTTTGTTTGATTTACCGGCAGAATTCGGCTAGGCGCCTAGCCGAGATAGTTTTTTTATCCGGTTCTCCCCGCACACGACCCCCGCTCAACGAGCCGGTGCGGGATGATGATGCGCTTGACCGGTTCACTTGGGTTATTGATTTTTTCGATTAGACTTTTCGCCGCTTCGTAGCCGAGCTGGAAAATGCCGATGTCGACCGAGGTGAGCGGCGGGCGCGACATTTCGGCGAGCAGCGTGTTGTTGAAGCTGACGATCGACACGTCTTCCGGGACGCGCAGGCCGATTTCATCAAGCGTTTTCAGCATCCCAAGCGCCATCAAATCATCGGCGACGACAAGGCCGGTCGGCGGTTCAGGCAAGGAAAGAAGCTCTCTCATCGCCTCTTGGCCGCCTTCTTGCAAAAATTCTTCATGAACGACGTATTCCGGGCGGTACGGCAGCTCGGCTTCCTGCAGAGCCGCGGCGTAGCCGTTTTGCCGGTCGACGGTCACCAAATATTGCGGGTTGCCGCCGACAAAGGCGATCCGTTCATGGCCGCGGGCAATTAAATAGGCAGCCGCATCTTTTCCCGCCTGGACGTTGTCGTTGTCGACATGGGTGACTTGTTCCGCCTTTTGGTGTGGCTTGCCGATGACGACGAACGGAAAGCCATGCTTTAACAAGTATTTCATGAGCTTATCGTTTTGCCGCGAGTAAAGCAAAATGACGCCATCGACGCGCCGCCCTTGCAGCATCTCCACGACCCGTTCATAAATCTCACTTTCTTTTTCCCCGGTCGACATTTGCAAGGCGTACCGCTTTTCATGGGCGGCTTTGCTAATGCCGCGGATGACCGCTGGGAAAAATGGGTTTTGCAGCGCCTGGTCGGCCGAGCTTGGCATGACGATGCCGATCACTTGCGCCGCCTGGCTCGCAAGGCTGCGGGCGATAAAGTTCGGATGGTAGCCGAGCTCTTTCATCGCCTCGCGCACCCGCTGTTTCGTTTTCTCGCTGATGCGCGGGCTGTCGGCGATGACGCGCGAGACGGTCGACGGTGCGACATTCGCCCTTTTCGCCACATCTTTAATCGTAACGGTCATATGCCCCCTCCTTTCCATCTATTCTGGCATCCGTTTCGCCCGTTTTTTCACCATGTATAAAAACAGAAGAAAGAGCGCGTAAACAATGACGATCGCGGCGATAAACGGGATGTTGAGCCCCGTTTTTTCCCGCAGTTTGTACACCTCCGCCGTTTCGCGGTCCAATATAATGTCGTAGCCGTCATCATCGCCGCGGACAAGATCGTCCAGTAAAAAGCCGCGCAGCTCTTTGTTTTGCGGCAGCTGGTCATTGGTGAGGTGGACGTGCTGCGTTTCACCCGTGTTGTTTATGGCGATGACCGTTGTTTCATCTTCGTATTGCCGTTTCCACACCGCCATGCCGTCTTTTTCATACAAGAGCGTAAAATCGCCGCGCCGCAATGATGGCAGCTGTTGGCGAAGCGGGCCGATTTTTTTCAAGTAATCGATGATTTCCGGATCGGCGCGGAAATCCATCAGACGGCGGTTGTCCGGATCTTCGCCGCCGTTCATGGCGATTTCCGTCCCGTAGTACATGATCGGGATGCCCGGGGCGGTGAACAAATATGTCATCGCCACTTTAATGCGCGAAACCGGATTGTTGCGGTTGTCAATGGCGAGTTTCGTAAAGCGGACGTTGTCATGGTTATCCAAAAACGTTCCAAGCAAATACGGGCGGTCGTAAAACGTTTTGTTGTATTCCCAGACGTCATACAGCGGGCGCAGCGACGCATCGCGTTTC
The DNA here is from genome assembly GCF_000445995.2 of Geobacillus genomosp. 3. Classification (GTDB taxonomy): domain Bacteria; phylum Bacillota; class Bacilli; order Bacillales; family Anoxybacillaceae; genus Geobacillus. The sequence goes on along the minus strand of NC_022080.4, from coordinate 631,746 downwards.
GCAAGCGACTGCTTCACCGCGCCATACAGCGGGTAATCGACGAAACCGTCGATCCCGTATTTGCCGTACTCGGCAAGATCGCGCGGGTCGTCGCTCCATACTTCACCAAGAAGGAAAAAGTCTTTTTTCACCGATTTCACTTCTTTGGCGAACTCTTGCCAAAATGATTTTGGCACATGGCGCACCGTATCGAGGCGATAGCCGTCAATGTCCGCTTCTTTGATCCACCATTTGGCCGCATCGATTAAATATTTTTTGACCTCCGGATTTTCCTGCGCCAAATCCGGCAGCCCATACACCCAGCCATTTTCGAGCTGACGTTGATTGCTCCAATCGAAAATCTCTTTTTTCGGATGGAACCAATCTTTTTTCGCCGGGTCATGAAGCCACGGATGATTGTAACCGACGTGATTGGCGACAAAGTCCAAAATGACTTTCATGTCGCGCTTATGCGCTTCTTTCACCAATGTTTTCAAGTCGTCAAGCGTGCCGAAATGCGGATCGACGCGATAAAAATCTTTGATCCAATAGCCGTGATACCCGCCCGGCATGTTTTCAAAAATCGGCGTCAGCCAAATGGCGGTAAATCCCATCTCCTTGATGTAATCGAGCTTCGCGGTCACTCCTTTCAAATCGCCGCCGAAATACCCTTTCGGATCGTTCACATTCACATCTTCGTCGTTCGTCGGGTCCATATTGTTAAACCGGTCGACCATAATGAAGTAAATCGCTTCATCTTGCCACGTCCGTTCTTCTTTCTCCGCCGCCTGCACCGGCCAGGCATAAAAAAGAAGGAACGGAAGGATGAGCAGCGCACAAAGCCGGTTCCCCATTTCCTTCCCCTCCTTTGCCGTCTGTTTGTCCTGTGGAAACGGGTAAGCCCACTATTTATGATAGCGGTTCTTACCCTTTTGTGCCACCGGCAGTTAAGCCGGAAATCAAATAGCGCTGCAAGAACAAAAAGACGACGGCGATCGGCGCGGCAATCAAAATCGAGCCGGCGGCAAAGCGGGTGAAGTTGTTCGCAAACCGGTCGCTGATGAAGTTAAACAGCCCGACCGCCAGCGTAAACTTGTCCGGGTCGCGCAACACGATCGACGGCAGCAAAAAATCGGTGAACGGCGCCATAAAGTTGAACAACGCGACAACGGCCAAAATCGGCTTGGCCAAGGGCAGCATAATGCGGAAAAAGACGCCGAAATGCCCGGCTCCGTCGATGCGCGCCGCCTCATCAAGCTCGCGCGGAATCGTATCAAAGTACCCTTTGACTAGCCATGCGTTAAACGGAATTTGCCCGCCGACGTAAATGAGAATGAGCCCCCACAGCGAATCGAGCAAATGGAGCATGTTAAGCAAAATATAAAGCGCCACCATCGCCATAAGGGATGGAAACATTTGCAAGACTAAAAACAAATACAGACCCGTTTTTCGGCCGACAAATTTGTAGCGCGAAAACGCATAGGCGATGAGCGCGGTGAAAAAGACCGACAGCACGGCATTCACTGCCGCGACAAACAAACTGTTTTTATACCAAAGCAAATAGTCGCTCTGCGGGCTTGTGAACAACCATTTGTAATGGTCAAGCGTCCACTTCTCCGGAATGAGCGACGCCGAGTACAAGCTCGTACCGGGATTGAGAGACATGCTGATGGTCCAAAGGAGCGGATAGGCGATGACCACAAACATGAACGCAATAAATAGATAAATCAGCGTCACTTCGATATGCGATTTCCATTTGCGGCTCATTATATGTTCCCCTCCTCTTTAAAGGAACGGGTGCGCCGGAACTGATAGATGGCAAACCCGCTGACGATCAAGCCGATGATGAGCGAGATCGCTGCCGCCATATTGTAGTTGTTCGTCGTAAACGTCAAATCGTACACCCACGAGATCAAGATGTCCGTTCCACCCGCGTTTTGCCCGCGCACGGCAGGTCCCCCGTCGTTGAACAAATAGATGATGTTAAAGTTGTTGAAGTTGCCGGCATATTGCATAATCAACAGCGGCGCGGTGGCATACAGGACGTGCGGCAAGGTGATCGATGTGAACTTTTGCCAGCGCGTCGCCCCGTCGATGTCGGCCGCCTCGTACCAGTCGCGGGAAATGCTTTGCAAGACGCCGGTAAACAACGCAAACACAAACGGAAAGCCAAGCCATGTCTGAATCAAAATGAGCGCAACTTTCGCCCAAAACGGATCGGTCATCCATGGAATCGACAATCCAAACATGCTCAGCACTTCACGGTTGATCGCCCCAAATTTGTCGTTAAACATCGCCGCAAACACTAAAATTGTGACGAACGCCGGTACGGCCCACGGCAAAATGAGCACCGTGCGGATGAACCGCTTAAACTTGATGCGCGGGTCGTTGACAAGCAGCGCCAACAACAGCCCAAGGGCGATTTGCGCCGTCGTCGCCACCACGGTCCAGACAATCGTCCAGGCGAGAACGCTGAAAAACGTGCTTTTCCAAATCGGGATCGACACTAAGTTTTGAAAGTTTTCAAAGCCAACCCAGTTCAATAAATGGCGCGGCGGCGAGTTGTATAAGTTGTAGTCGGTGAACGCAAGCGACACCATAAACAACAGCGGCAGCACAACGATAAACAGAAGCATCAAAAGCCCTGGCGTGACAAAGATGTACGGAAATCCTTTATCCCAGGCGTTGCGGCACGATTCCAACAGCGACGGAAACGGCTCGCCCCTTTGCCGGCGGCGGGCGTCGTTGCGCGCATCAATGACGTTGGCGATATGCAGCGCGGCGGCAAACGCGATGATGATGACCGAAACCAACCCTTGAATCAACAGAAAAATCGAATGGTCAAGCATCGGGATTTCACCGAGCGTCACAAGCCCCCAAAGCCCGATGTTTAAAAAGTTGTAAAACGTCAGCAAAAACGAAGCTTCAATGATGATGAACAAGATGCCTTTGACATACCGGCGGTTGTACAACTGCCCAAGGCCGGCAAACAACAAAGACAGCGCCATCGCCACCGCCGGCCGATGGCGGACGTTTGCTTCCGGCATTCCAATCCCCCCTATCATATGGATAAGAATAGTGGATAGGGCTGATCCTATCCACCACGACATCACTCGTTATTTTCCAGCGCCGCTGGCGGCGATTTTATCTTGAATCGTTTGGACCGCTTCACCGAGCACCGCTTTCGGATCGTCGCCTTTCGCGATAAATTGCAACGCGTTGCCCATCGGCTCCCATACTTGCGACATTTCCGGCACGTTCGGCATCGGCTCGCCGTATTGGATTTGTTCGGCAAAGCCGGCGATCAACGGATCGTTCGTAATTTTCTCATTCGTCAATGCCTTTTCGTTCGCCGGCATTTCACCCGCCACTTCATAGTAATGGAGCGAATTTTCTTCGTTCGTGACAAACTTCATGAAATCAACTGCCCATTCTTTGTTTTGCGAATACGCCGATAACATCCATGTCTTCACGCCGACGAACGATTTCGGATGCTCGCCATTGTCTAAAACCGGCAGCGGCGCCGTCGCCACCTTATCGCCAAGCGCTTCTTTATACACGGCAATATTCCACGGACCAGTGATGGCGACCGCCACGTTTCCTTTCGTAAACAGCCCGTTCATAATGTCGCCGGTAATCTCTTTCGGAATATAGCCGTTTTTGAACCACGACTGAACGAGTTCCGCTCCTTTGACCGCCCCATCATTGGCCAGCCCGACATCGCTCGTATCGTATTTGCCGTTTTCGTTTTTAAACACATAGCCGCCGTAGCCGGCAAAGAACGGATAGACGAAATAGAAGTTCGCCGCTTCCATTAAAAAGCCGTATTGGTCTTTGGCGGCATTCGTTTTTTCCTTGGCGATCTTCATTAAGTCTTCCATCGTTTTCGGCGCTTCCGGCACTAAATTTTTGTTGTAGAACACGCCGTACGTTTCGACGACTAGCGGCACACCGTACGTTTGGCCTTCATACGTCACGGCGTTGACCGCTGTCGGGCTGTACTCGCTTTTGGCATCGCCAAGGTCGACTGGATCGGCCAGCCCTTGCAGCACAATGTCGCCGATGCGGTCATGCGGCTGATAGAATACGTCCGGACCTTTGCCGGCCGGGCCGTCAAGCGCCAACTTTTTCGTTTGGTCCAACATGTTGACCGCAACCATTTCAATTTGAATGCCCGTTTTTTCCGTATACTTTTGGAAAATGTCTTTCAGCGCTTGTTTCTGCTTTTCGTCATCGTTCACCCAAACGACCAGTTTATCTGGTTTTTCCGCCTTTTCGGTCGTTCCTTGATTTTCTTTCGGCTGTTGAACGTCCCGTTTCGGCCCGCAGGCAGCAAGCACGCCCACGAGCAGCACAGCCATGAGAAACAAAGACAATGCTTTCTTCATGCTCCCCCTCCTCTTTTGATCGGTTCTTTTTCAGTGCAACCATAGCGAAATCGTTTGCACATAAAAAATTTGACAACGCGATGAAAACGATTGCACCTTTCAACTCTATTATATCGCCTATTTTTCATTTTACAAGCTTATTTTCTATGAAATTTGACTTTTTTTTCGCATTGGCGTACGCTTTGTTTAGCAGCGGTCTATCATGCAAACGATTGCTTTTAGCCAAATTGGATTCCAAAGGGGGAACGATGATGCAAAAAGAAGCCATCCACCACCGCCCGACTGACCATTTCGCGTATGCGTACGACAGCGAAACGCTCCATCTCCGGCTGCAAACGAAGAAACACGACATCGACCATGTCGAGCTGCTTTTTGGCGATCCGTACGAGTGGCAAGGCGGCGCCTGGCAGTTTCAGACGATGCCGATGCGGAAAACGGGAAGCGACGAACGGTTTGACTATTGGTTCGCCGAGGTCAGACCGCCATATCGGCGGTTGCGTTACGGATTTATGCTGCAATCCGGAGGAGAAAAGCTCATCTATACGGAAAAAGGGTTTTTTCACGAAGCGCCGACAGATGATACAGCCTACTACTTTTGCTTCCCGTTCCTCCATCGCGTCGATTTGTTTCAAGCGCCCGATTGGGTGAAAGATACGGTTTGGTATCAAATTTTTCCCGAGCGGTTCGCCAACGGCAATCCAGCCATTAGTCCAGAAGGGGCGCGGCCGTGGGGAAGCGAAGATCCGACGCCGACAAGTTTTTTCGGAGGGGATTTGCAAGGGATTATCGATCATCTCGATTACTTGGCTGACCTTGGCATTACAGGCATTTACTTGACGCCGATTTTCCGCGCGCCATCGAACCATAAATACGATACCGCCGATTATTTTGAGATTGACCCGCACTTTGGGGACAAGGAGACGTTGAAAACACTCGTCAGGCGCTGCCATGAACGAGGAATCCGCGTTATGCTCGATGCGGTTTTCAACCATTGCGGCTATGAGTTTGCCCCGTTTCAAGACGTGTTGAAACACGGTGCAGCTTCAAAATATAAGGATTGGTTTCATATTCGCGGGTTTCCGCTGCAAACGGAGCCGCGTCCGAATTACGACACATTTGCGTTCGTGCCGCACATGCCGAAACTCAACACCGCCCATCCGGAGGTCAAACGCTACTTGCTTGATGTCGCGACGTACTGGATTCGCGAGTTTGACATTGACGGCTGGCGGCTCGATGTGGCGAACGAAATCGACCACCAATTTTGGCGCGAGTTCCGGCAGGCGGTCAAGGCGCTGAAACCGGACTTATATATTCTCGGTGAAATTTGGCATGATGCAATGCCGTGGTTGCGCGGCGACCAGTTTGACGCTGTGATGAACTATCCGTTCACGGACGGGGCGCTTCGTTTTTTTGCCAAAGAGGACATCAGCGCCCGTCAGTTTGCCGATATCATGATCCAAATGCTTCATTCATATCCGAAACAGGTCAACGAAGCGGCGTTTAACTTGCTTGGCAGCCATGACACGCCAAGGCTTCTCACCGTTTGCGGCGGCGACGTCCGCAAGGCGAAGTTGTTGTTTTTATTCCAGCTGACGTTCACCGGTTCGCCGTGCATTTACTATGGCGATGAGATCGGTATGACGGGCGGAAACGATCCACAATGCCGGAAATGCATGGTGTGGGACCCGGGGCAGCAAAACCGCGAGCTGTTGGCGCACGTCAAGCAGCTGATTGCGCTAAGGAAGCAACACCAGGCGCTCCGGCGCGGGGACATCGCCTTTCTTTCCGCCGACGACAACCCCAATCATCTCGTGTACGAAAAAATGGATGGCGATGAAACCGTGCTCGTCATCGTCAACCGAAGCAATGATGCCGCCGACATTCCGCTCCCGCTCGATCTCCGTGGAAAATGGCTTGTTGATCTCGTGACTGGGGAGCGGTTTGCGGCCGAGGCGGAAACGCTTTGCGCCGCCTTGCCTCCGTATGGGTTTGTGCTCTATAAGGTTGAAAGCTGGTAAGATGGCGCAGCCATGCGCCGCTTCGGCCACAACCGGTGCAGCCGCTCGCTGCACCGGTTTTATGTGCGCCTGGCCATGCGCCGGTATTCGGTCGGGGTCATCCCTTCCATTTTTTTGAATACACGTGAAAAATACGCGCCATCATCAATGCCGACCCGCTTGGCGACCGCCTCGACTGTTTCATTCGTTTCCGCGAGCCATTGCTTGGCTTTCGACAGCCGGTAATACGTCAAATAGTGGCTAAACCCCATGCCAATCGTTTTTTGCATGCAGCGGGTGATGTAATCGGGATGAAAGCGGAGTTTTTTTGCGAGCATTTCGAGCGTAATCGGCTCGCTGAAATGTCGTTCGATGTACGCCACCGCCGCCGCACTGACTTGTTCCGCAGCGCTCGGGACGGGCAGCTCCTGTTTTTGCAAATGCCAAAGGAATTCCACAAACAACAGCAGCTGCCGAAGCGGCCGGTCTATATCCCGCTCCACGTTCGGCTCGATGAGTTGGGCGAGCAGCTGTTCGGCGCGCTCCCGTTGTTTCAGCTCCCCGTATTGGCGGATCGAAAGCCGGTATTGGATTGGCTCAGTGTACGTCGCCTCTTTTTCCATCACCGTTTGCCGGCTCGCCGGGCAGTCCGAAACAACCGTGTAGTCCGGCAGCAAAAAATGCAGCCAAACAAGCTCTGTTTCCCTTTCGCACGGACGATGCCCGTAATGTTCGCGCCCGGGAATTAACAGCAAATATTGTCCGCCGCCGACGGTAAATTCACGCCCGTTTTCCGTCATATATAAACATCCTTGTTTGACGTAGAGCAAATCGAACACGGTAAACGTGCGGCGAAAATGCCGTTTTCCCTTTGGAAATATGCTCTCCGCCCCTTTAATAAACACCGGCAGCGGCGGCAACGAAAACGTGACATAGTCCATCGTCGTCCCCTCTTTTCTTGTCGGAAAAATACAAGTAAAATCGCTTCTCTCTCTTTCCATTATGCAACAAACTGGCTAAACTGGATATATCGTTCAAGTCGGAATTTGAAAAAGGAGTTGTCTCGATATGCGCCGAGAGGCCGGAACGTGGTCACTGTTCTCGTTAACGTGGCCCATTTTTATTGAAACGCTGCTCTATATGGTCATGGGCAACGCCGATACGCTTATGCTCAGCCAGTACTCGGATCATGCGGTCGCCGCCGTCGGGGTGGCGAACCAAATCATCGCGTTAACGATCGTGCTGTTCAACTTCGTCGCCTTGGCGACCGCCGTGCTTGTCGCCCAATATTTAGGCGCCCGGCGGGAGCAGGAGGCCATTGACGTGTCACTCGTTTCCCTTGCCGCCAATTTGCTGTTTGGGCTGTTGCTAAGCGCTGTTCTCGCCGTGTTTAGCCGCCCGATTTTGCGGCTGATGGGGCTGCCGGCTGAGCTGTTTGACGAGGGGAGCGGCTATTTGTCGATTGTCGGCGGGTTTTTGTTCATCCAAGCACTGATGATGACCGTCGGCGCCATCTTAAAAAGCTATGGCTTTACGCGCGATACGATGTACGTCACAATAGGAATGAACGTACTGAATATTATTGGAAACTACTTCCTTATTTTCGGATCGTTTGGCCTTCCTCCCCTCGGAGCGGAAGGAGCCGCCATTTCAACGGCGGCGAGCCGGTTGATCGGTTTTGCTGTGTTGGTAGCTTTATTGCGCAAACGAACCGGCATTTCACTTTCCCTGCGGTCGTTTCGCGCCCTGCCGCTTCACCATTTGCGCTCGCTCTTAAAAATCGGTGTGCCGTCAGCCGGCGAACATCTTTCTTACAACACAGCGCAAATGGTCATCACCTACTTGATTACGTGGCTCGGCGCTGAGGCGCTGACCATAAGGGTGTATACGCAAAACATTATGATGTTCGTCTTTTTGTTCGGCATCGCGGTCAGCCAAGGGACACAAATTCTCGTCGGCCACTTCGTCGGCGCCGGACGGTATGAAGAAGCGTACAGGCGCTGTTTAAAAAGTTTATACAGCGCAATTGCTATATCGGTGCTGCTGGCCACAGTTGCCTATTGGTTCGCTGAACCGCTGCTGTCGCTCTTTACTGATGACCGGTCGATGATTGAACTGGGGCGCAAATTGTTGCTGCTAACGATCATTCTTGAACCGGGGCGCTCGTTTAACTTAGTGATCATCAGTTCGCTCCGGGCGGCCGGGGATGTGCAGTTTCCGGTCTATATGGGCATTTTGTCGATGTGGGGCGTCGGGGTGACGGTGGCGTATGTATTCGGCATTGCCCTTGGGTTGGGTCTTGTCGGCATTTGGCTGTCATTTATCGCCGATGAATGGCTGCGCGGACTGTTGATGCTTTGGCGGTGGCGATCGCGCATCTGGATGAAAAAGACGGTGGCGCCGCAGGCGAAAATGGCATGAAGCCTCCTGCTGCCAAAATAAGAGCTGCGCACCAGCGCAGCTCTTATTCTTTAATGGAGATGCCGTAATGATCAAACCAAACGTGCACTTGGCCGAGGTAAGCAAGCAATTGTGGACCGGTCATCAGCTGCCCAAACCACGGCACTTGGAATGACTTCCCTTCCGATTCAACGAGCGCCGTCAACTTTTCCGCGTCAAAAAACTCGTGCAAAATCGAAGAACGGTCGCGAAGCAGCTGTTCCAGCCATTGCTTCACGAGCTTCGTATACAGCGGATGGTGCGTTTTCGGGTACGGGCTTTTTTTCCGATAGAGCACCTCTTCCGGCAACAGTCCTTCCAACGCTTTGCGCAAAATGCCTTTTTCCCGCCCACCATACATTTTCATTTCCCACGGGATATTCCAGACATATTCCACAAGACGGTGATCGGCAAACGGCACGCGCACTTCAAGGCTCGCTCCCATGCTCATCCGGTCTTTCCGGTCAAGAAGCGTCGTCATAAACCAAATCATATTTAAATAAAACAGCTCGCGCCGCTTTGCTGCTTCCGCGCTTTCCCCTTCAAGGCGCGGCACCTCAGCGATCGTTTGTTCATAGCGCATTTGTACGTAATCATCGAGTTGGAGCTTTTGCCGCCATCCTTCCTTCAACAATCCGATGCGCGCCTCAATCGAGCGCATCCACGGGAATCCTTTCCGCGCCAAATCATCCGGGCGGTGGAACCACGGGTAGCCGCCGAAAATTTCGTCGGCGCATTCCCCGGACAAACTGACGACAAACTGCTCGCGAATTTGTTTGCAAAACCAAAGCAGCGATGAGTCGACATCTGCCATCCCCGGGACGTCACGGACGATGACCGCATCATGCAAATGGCGGAACAGCTCTTCTTGGGTGATCACGCAGCGGTGGTGGATCGTTTGAAACTTGTTTGATACTTGTTCAATAAACGGTGCGTCCGTATTGGGCTGAAAATCGTTTGCTTGGAAATAGTGATCGTTTCCTTCATAATCGATCGAGTACGTGTGAAGCGGCCCTTTTCCGTCGGCAGCGAAGGCATTAGCAGCAATCGCCGTAATGGCGCTCGAATCAACCCCGCCCGATAAAAACGTGCATACCGGCACATCGGAAACGAGCTGGCGCGTGACCGCATCGGTCAAGAAAAAGCGAAGCTTCTCAACCGTTTCTTCGAGCGAGTCGCGATGGATGTCGCTTTCCACGTTCCAGTACCGCCAAATGCGAAGCCCGGTGCGGGAGAAGGTCAACGCGTGCGCCGGGCGCAATTCTTGGACGCCGTCAAACACGCCATGCCCCGGCGTGCGCGACGGTCCGAGCCCGAACACTTCCGCCAACCCTTCATAACTCACTTCCGCTTTCACATCCGGGTGGGCTAAAATCGCCTTGATCTCAGAGCCGAACAAAAGCTCCTCGGCATCCCGGCGGTAAAACAACGGTTTGACTCCAAGACGGTCACGCGCCATAAATAACAGTTCCCGCTCTTCATCCCAAACGGCGAAGGCAAAAATGCCGTTTAACCAGTCGACACATTGTTCTTTCCATTCTATATAAGCGGCGAGCAGCACTTCTGTATCAGAATGGCCGTCAAACCGGTAGCCTTTATGCCGCAGTTCCTTCCGGATGTCTTCCGTATTATACAGCTCACCGTTGTAAACGATCGTGTAGCGCCGTCCGTTTTTGTTCCGGATCATCGGCTGTTTGCCGCCGGCCGGGTCGACCACAACGAGCCGCTTATGCCCGAACGCGACATGGACGTCGAGCCACGTATTTGTATCGTCTGGCCCGCGTTTTGCGAGCGTTTCTGTCATATCGGCAATAATGTTCCGTTCACGGCGCAAATCGCGCCCGAAATGCACCCAGCCAGTGATGCCACACATACGAACCAATCCTTTCTTTATCAAAAATGGCAAGTAACTGTTGTTCGCCTGAACTGTTCCCATTATTCTTTGGATCGCCCGTTCTTTTTTCCTTGCGGCAATGTTCAGCTATCGTTCCCCTTGGCAGGACGATAGCCCTCCCCGCATCGGCATGATTCCATTTTATGCATGATCGGCAATTTCGATGAATTGTCCGAAGCCAACAACAGCACGAATAAACAAACAAAAAAGTGGAAAAAAAGAGAAATACAAGGAGGATGAGGAAAATTGGACATTGAAGAGCGCCTGCAGTGTATAGCTGAGCAACCCCGGGCCTACGTGCATGGGACTGTAGAGTTTGTGAACAATGAATGGGTATTTTTCGATGAAGAAGCGGAGGAGGCGGCCTTGGTCGAAGAAATGGCGGAGCAAGACATCGAGCTTTTCCGCTATGGACACTGGCTGTCCGGACAATGGCAGGAGACCGGTGCGATCGCTACTGATCTCGGCCTCTTTCCCCTTACAAACGGTGACCGTATCCGCTTCCGCAAACGGCTGACATACGCATATCGGCAATGGCTCGCCTCACTTCCCGATCCGTCTTTTTTCCAGTTCGTCCAATGGCTGAACCATCTCGGGTTTTCGCTTTACGACTGCCTGTACTGCTACAACGGCTTGTTGTTTGCCAAATCATCCGGCGTCAACTTTATGATTTATGACAACACAGAGCAAATCGCCAGCGTCCATCATTATTATGAACGCGGATCAACGACCAACGACCGATTTGAAATGACGTTTAACAATGGCGAGCGGGCCATTTGTGCCCAAATAGGCTGAGGACAAAAGCGGCCGGCAGCGGCGTATCTCCGCTGCTGACCGAATGTCGCCGGCCAAAAGGCTGCTGCTCTCTTTCTTTTGCAGCGGCAGTCGAACGTCTTTACACCCGGCTCTTCCGGCGCTCGGTCATGTATGCGGCGATCTCCTCAGCGACAAGCGGCGGACAGAGCGCATATCCTTGGGCATAGCTGCATTGCAAGCCGCGAAGCCGCTCAAGCTGCTCCAACGCCTCAACCCCCTCAGCGATCGTTTCGAGTCCAAGTCCGCGTCCCATTGTGATGATCGCTTCGACAATGGCGGCATCGGACGCATTTGTATGGAGACGTTCGATAAACGCCCGGTCGATCTTCAAAATCGTCACCGGCAGCTGCTTTAAATAATGAAACGAAGAATACCCGCTGCCGAAATCGTCGACAGCAATGCCGACGCCGAGCTTCTTCAACTCATCCAGCGTCCGCATCGTGCTCGATAGATGACGGAGCATGGAATGTTCCGTCAGTTCAAGGCGCAAGCATGATGGCGGCAATTTCGACTGCTGAAGCGCTTGCTTCACATCATCAACGAACCGTTCGTGCTGAAATTGCACAGCGGAAACGTTGACGAAAATGGCTAGTTTGTCATTTCCCGTCTCCCTTTGCCATTGCTTTGTCTGCCGGCAAGCGGTTTGCAGCACCCAACGTCCGATTTCATGAATCAATCCCGTCTCTTCCGCCAACGGAATAAACTCGTCCGGACGCACAAGCCCAAGCTTCGGGTGCCGCCAACGGATGAGCGCCTCTGTCGCCATGACCGTGCCGGTATGCACGTCGACAATCGGTTGGTAACAGAGAAACAGTTCGTTTTGTTCGATCGCTTTGCGCAGGTAGCCATCCATTTCAAGTCGGTGCATCGTTTCGTCATTCATTTCGGGGCGATAGCGTTCGACCCGATTGCCTCCGCCTTTTTTCGCTTTATTCACCGCCATATCTGCATGACGCAGCAACGCATGTTCATCCGCCCCATCGTCCGGAAACACGGCTAAGCCAACGCTCGTTGTCAGAAAAAATTGTTTTTGGCCGTACACGGTTGGCTTCGCCACTTCACGCACGATATGAAGCGCCGTCTCCATCGCCGCCTCGGAGCCTGTCCGCAACGGAAAGAATAGACAAAATTTATCGCCATGAAACCGGCCGAGCTGTGCCCCGACTGGCAGCACGCGTTTCATGCGCTCGACAAGCTGACGCAAAATGCCGTCGCCGGCGTAATGGCCGATGCTGTCGTTAATCCATTTAAACCGGTCGAAATCAATCAAAATAACGGCAATTTTCCGCTGTTTCTGCTTCGCTTTCTCCAGTTGCCCGGCCAACAGCTCCATCCATTTCGTCCGATTCGGCAAGTTCGTATCCGGATCGTAGTACGCCAAATAAGCAATTTTCTCCTCGGCCTTTTTTTGCTCGGTAATGTTGTGCCCGATGCCATAAATGCCGACTTTTTTTCCATCAACAATAATCGGAATGTTTTTCATTTGGAAGAGAAGCCGCTCCCCCGATTTTGTTGGAATTTCCAAGTTGTACGTTTGCACGTTTCCGCGCAGCGCCCGATAAAAGTAGCGGGTAACACGGGGGATATCGTTCGGATGAATATACTTGAGCGAATTTGTATATAAAATTTCTTCTTTCCGGTAACCAAGCACCTGCTCAAAAGCCGGATTGACGCTTGTAAAATGGCCGTGCAAGTCGGTCGAATACACGATGTCGGTATTATGGTCAAACAGCGACTTATACCGCTGTTCCGACATCTGCAGACGGATGTGAAGCCGTTCCATATCGCGCGATGCGGTTGACATGAGCTGGGCTAGCGTCGTCACCCCTTCCGGAGGAAACGGCAGCGACAAAACCGGTCCGTCTTCCGCCGTTGCCGCCCCTTCCATCAATGAAACCGCGGCAAATCCCGCCAGCCGTCCCACCGTATACGCGTCTTTCACTGCTACCTCCATAACAGGGAATGGAGCGGCTTGCTGAAGCGATGAAACCATTCCAGCCAGCAATGGGCGTGTATATCCCCCTAACGCTGCGCTATAGTAAAACAACGTCTCTTCAGCCGGCTGTTTGGCGAGTTGTCCGGCCCAATCGCGCACACTCCAGTAAAGCGACGGTGCATGAACATAAGCAAATCTCACCTTTTCCCCTTCGCTCACATGGCCGCTTACCATAACAGCCCCGTTTTCCTGAATTGCTGTGATCGGCAGACAGACGGACTGCCCTCCCCGCTCGACGACAAACGGAAACTCCATTCCGGACGCAGGCAGACGATCGATAAATTCTTTTCCTAAATACCGTTCCAAACAAAACGATGCCTTTTGCCCGTCAAGTTCACCAATCCACCGACCGCCGCCTTTTGTCACGGAAAATGCCAAGCCGACCGGCTCCCATAAAAATGGGGAGAAACAGCGGGCCCGAAGCGCCGCTCCGCTGAATGAGACAGCGACTACGCCACGGTCAAACCGCCCGTCGGGCGAAAATAACACACTGCCTTCCGGAAGAGCGCATCCGACAATGACCATCCGTTCATTTGCGAGCGGCAAATGGCGAAGGAGGGGAAGCAACGTTTCGCGGCAATTGGTAAGCAACAAAAGCAGCACTGTTTCGTTGTGGGTGGATGCTTCAGCGATGCATGCCGCCAATTCAGCGGGACGAGTCGAGTCATCAACCGGCACGGTCCATGACGAAACGTCCGCCGCCATGGACGTCAAGTTGGCCAAAAACGTTGTGTCCGCAACGGCCGGCAACATCCCCGTCATTCCGACAATATGGGCGTGCGGCCAACGATGCGCCGCCAATTCGACTGCGTGGCGTACATCTTCTACATGGTCAGCAGCAATTTGAATAAATAACGATTCATGGGACGCAAAGGACTCCTCTTCGACCAGCCGGTGCAGTTCCCCGACATGGTGGCAGCGCAGCGAACGCATCAACAATGGCGCCTCCTCTCATTAGCCGCGTCGTTCAGAAAATACACGAAAATTCTATCGATTTTAACATACCACATTTTTTGGACAAGAAAAAGCGGCAACCTATAGGCTAGGTCGCCGCTTTGTTTAGAACCAATCAAATCCAAGTGGCAGCGACAAACCGAGAAAGAGCGTAACGATGAGCGCAATGATCCACTGCGTCCATCCCGCCGCCGCACGTTTCCCTTTTTTCACTGCCGCTAAAACCATCTCCATCGCCCCGATCACCCATAATCCGGCGAGCGCCTTCAGCAAATAAAGCCCGGAAATCGAGGCAATGCCATGTAACAAAAGCAAACCGGTAATGATCGTTATAATATAAAACAGCCGCAACACCATTTGCACGATGGCCGCCTTCGCCGCCCCCGAACGTTGCATCGACACAGCGATCAAAAACAAAATAATCATAATGAGCCAGCTTGTGATATGCGCATGCGTCAACGTTGATCCCCTCCAACTTTTCCGTATTCCTCCTCATCATAGCATGGGCGGTGAACCGTTGACAAACATTACGAAATACGAAAAGCACCCCCGTTTTCGATGGTGCTTTTCGTCTGCCTACTATTCCTTTTCGCTTATTCCCCGACTTTGTTGCGCAGTATGCCAATTCCTTCGATGGCCACTTCAACGACATCACCCGTTTGCAAAAAACGCGGCGGATTCATTCCTTTGCCGACCCCAGCCGGCGTTCCTGTGGCGATAATATCGCCCGGTTCAAGCGTCATGCCCTTTGAGATCGTCTCAATAATCGATTCGATTGGAAAAATAAACTGTTTTGTGCTCGCCTGCTGGCGCACTTCACCGTTCACCCGCGTTTCGATGCGTAAATCGTTCGGATTTGACACGAATTTCCTTGGCACGATCCACGGTCCCATCGGGCAAAACGTATCCAAGCTTTTGCCGAGCAAATATTGCTGGTGCCGTTCTTGCAAATCACGGGCGGTCACATCATTGATAATTGTATACCCAAATACATAATCGAGCGCTTCTTCCCGGTGAATCGCCCGCCCTTTTTTGCCGATGATCAACGCGAGCTCCCCTTCATAGTCTACTTCATCGGTAACATCCGCATGGCGCAAAATCGTTTCCTCATGGCCAACCACAGTCGTCGGCGTTTTCGAGAAAACGATTAAATGTTTTGGCACATCGGCGGCATCCCCCAACTCAAGCGCATGGTCGACATAGTTTTTGCCGATGCAAAAAACGTTTTTCGCCGGCCGCGGAATCGGGGCAAGGAGACGAACATCGTCGAGGCGGCAGACATAGTCTGGCTTCGGATGGCGAAGCGCCCAATCCGCTACTTCTTGGGCCCGGGACAAAAAAGCCTCCCCTTGTGCGATGGCCTCTAGCATCGACGCTGGAATCGTCTCCTTCCCGTCCATGGCCCGCTCGGCACGACGCAAATGGACAGCTGCCTTCTCCCCTTCCGGCACCACTCCGACTACTGTTTCTCCGCTGAAAACAGCCGTAATGAGTTTCAACGTCTTCCTCTCCCTCTCTCCCTAAGTCTTCTGCTGCACGGGGCGGGCAAACGGGACGCATTTGCCCGCCGTTCCACATTGTGGCGCATCAACCATTATATTCGCCGTCTGAGCGAAAAAGTCCTGTTCTTTGTAGAATTTTGTCTAAATTAGGGAATTTACCACTTATTTTCCCGAATCGCTTCCTTTTTCCGTCGTTATATGTATAATAATGTTTAGTTTCCACTATGGCTGTCAGCTGCGACCTTAGCCATCCAACAAAAGTCTTGCTTCGGTCACGGGTAACGGCAAGCCTTAACCAACATTTCAATAGAATTGATGGTGAAGGAAATGGTTCTCCTGCTCATTGAAGAAAAACGGCAACAAATGATCGAATTGGCGCTCACCCACGGGTTTACAGCGAAAGAAACAATCCAATGCAGTCAAGAGCTTGACCGATTGATCAATCAATATTTGCGGCAAACTATGGCTTTTGAACCGTCCGCTCCATCCGTCCAATAAGCGGCGGATTTTTTATTGGCCGAACTGGCGCCGAAAAGGCGGGCGCTGTCCGTACGTTCCCCATCTCCACAGCCATTCCGCCGGACCAAAACGAAATCGGGCGAGCCAACGGCGGCTTGCCCATAGACTGGCAGCATATATCCCAATCGCCAATAGCGCCCCTTGCCATTCGTTTATTCGCCCGTACCATCCGAGCCCATAGCTGTAAAAAAGCGAGGTGCAGATGAGCGACTGGCCGAGATAGTGGGTGAGTGACAGCTTCCCGGCGTCTTGCAGCCATCGCCAAACAGGCTGCCATTGCTTTTTCCCGCAAACGAATACGGCAGCAGCGGCATAAAATACAGCTAGGGCGGGACCGCCAACGTTGTCTTGGATATACCGTGTCAAGCTATTCGCTCCGGCCCAATACGGAATGGTTTTTAGCACGAGCCCAAAACATAGCGCTCCTCCCATCAACCAGCGAAGTCTAGCGGCGGCACGCTGTCCGGCTTCGATCCAACGTTGCTTGGCGGCGTATCCGCCGAGCAGGGAAAACGGCAACACGGTCAGCACCGTGAACAGCAAACCGCCATCACCGTTTATAGAAATCCAATCGTGCCATCGCTGCCAAAACACGTCGCGGAACGTTCCACTTTGATAATGACGAAGAGCAGCGGCGGCCTCTGCCTCTTGGCCATCAGCTGTCCCCGTCCCTCCGGCGGACATACTTAAGGCGAGCAACAATGCCACAAGGCTATGAAAAAGGAAAAAGCCGGCTAACGCCGCCGTCCGCCACCAGCGCATCAGGGCGTCCATAAACAAAAGCAAAATAAGCCCAGCCAGCGCATACGGAATTAAAATATCGCCAAACCATAACCCAAACGCATGCATAACACCAACCGCCAACAAAAGAAGGAAACGGCGCAGCAAAATCGGAATTGGCTGTTCCCCCCGTTGGCGCAGCCGGCCGTAAAGCACGACCGTGCCAAATCCGAATAAAAAGGCAAACAGCGGATAGGCGCTTGCTTCAAACAAAAGATCGATGGCGGCAGCAGCCGCGCGATTGAAGGTGCTGCCGCCGACGTCTTCCCTATATAGCATCGGCGCTGAAAAATAGCGCATATTGACAAGCAAAATACCAAACAGGGCGAACCCGCGCAAGACGTCTACGGCCGCGATTCGTTCTGCCGAGCAAGGCGGCGTCATGTTCTCCCTTCTTTCTGTTGCGTCATCTGTAACATACTCCCACCACCTACGCTTCGCTTAGCGATGGGGATTTCTCGGGTAATCCCATCTCATGATAGGAAGTTGACCGAGCGATCCCCCCGTGTGCCCCACGGTTCGGGTAGATGTTAGGATACGCCTAACTGTCTCCTTCCTTCTTTTTTGCTAAAGCCAACCGACATTCACCTCCCACCTACTCATTGGGCTGCGCCCTTCACATTCCTTGAGGATGGGAGACTTCTTCCGGAAAGCCGTTAAAAAAGTCGGCCCGCCCTAACGTTCATCCGCCTGCCCTGTCCGCCGCTGGCCAACCGCTTGTCAGTTCACGTAACGCCCTGTTTTTCCTGCCGCATCCCAATATTGGCGGCGCAAGTGCACTTTTTGAATTTTTCCTGAGGCGGTCTTCGGCAGTTCATCAACAAACGTGACGCCTGTAATGGCTTTGAAATGGGCTAGTTTTTCCCGTGAGAAGGCGATCAGTTCTTCCTCCGTCACATGGTGCCCCGGGCGGACGACGACAAACGCATGCGGCGTTTCGCCCCATTTTTCATGCGGCACGGCAATGACCGCCGCTTCAAGGACGGCTGGATGGTCATAAAGCGCTCCTTCGACTTCAATCGAGGAAATGTTTTCCCCTCCGCTAATAATAATATCCTTTTTCCGGTCGACAATATCAATATGCCCGTATTCATCGACTGTCGCCATATCGCCCGTGTATAGCCAGCCGTCACGGATCGTCGCGGCCGTCGCCTCGTCGTTTTTCCAATACCCTTTCATGACGCCGTGGCTACGGACGATCACTTCGCCAATCGTTCGGCCGTCCGCCGGCACTTCCTCGCCATCGTCATTCACTACCTTCACCTCACAGCCGATCATCGGATAGCCCGCCTTTGCCTTGAACCGCTGCTTTTGTTCGGCAGGCAGCCCGTCAAGCTGCGGACGGATGAGCGAAATCGTGCTGAGCGGAGACGATTCAGTCATGCCGTATACTTGGATGAACTCCCAACCGAGCTTTTCTTCGACGCGCGCAACAAACGCAGGCGGCGGCGCGGAACCGGCGATGACAACCCGCACATGTTCCGGAACGTCCGGCTTATGTTGCTCGTAATATTGCAGCAGCATGTTGAGCACAGTCGGCGCCATATGCATGACCGTCACACGATGTTCCTTAACAAGTTCAAAAATGATGTTCGGATCGACTTTGCGCAGCCCGATTTGCGTCGCGCCGTTGGCGGTGTAATAAAACGGCGAACCCCAGCCGTTGACGTGAAACATCGGCAGCACATGCAAGTACGTATCACGGTCAGATACACGCAAATGATGCATCGTCACGAGCGCATGCAAGTAGTTGTTTCGATGCGTCAACATCACCCCTTTCGGATTGCCCGTCGTTCCGCTCGTGTACAGCAGGCTGCACACATCATTTTCATCGATTGACGGGCGCGGAACAGGCGCATCCTTCTGGGCGGCAAGCCATTCGTCGTAAGCGGTTTCATCAAGCGCCGCATCTGTTTTATGATGAACGATGATCTTCTGCACCGTTTCGAGCTTGTCTTTCACCGGCGCAATCAAGCCATACAACTCCTCGTCAACGAACAATACTTTGCTCTCGCTATGATTCAAAATGAAGACGTAATCGTTCGGCTTCAAACGCGTATTGAGCGGCACCATCACTGCCCCTATCTCAAATATGCCATAAAACCCTTCAAGCATTTCAAGCGTATTTGGGGCTAAGTACGCCACACGATCTCCTTTGCGGACACCGAGCTCCCGCAGCCCATTGGCAAGCCTTCGCACCCGCTCGCCAAGCTGCCGATACGTCACTGTCCGTCCTGAACAAATCATCGCCGGCTTGTTCCCGTACAGAGCCACAGCGCGGTCTAAAAAATGGGTAAGCACAAGCGGTACGTTCATCATTCCTATCCCCCGATCGTATATTTTCGAAAATTCACAATTACATTATATAGGATCATGAACAAAAGAAAAAGACGATCTTTTCAATTGTCGATCGTCTAGTTGTTCCCTTTCGCCCCAGCATCGGAGACATCCGGGTCCACTGTATTTGTGACGCTGCAAAACGTATTCGTCTGTAAAAAATCGCCTGTATTGCCGCCGCCGGCGCCTGAATTCGTCTTTGAAGTACTTTTTGGGGCAATTTGCAGCACATCGCCCATGTTCACCGTGCCGTTGCCGCTCACGTTCGTCACTTTAATCCCGCCGATGACGATCGCTGGCATTCCTTTTCCTTCCTTTCTGACCATTTCTTTTTTATCATATGCCGCCAAACCGCCTGCCACTTGGACATCCGCCCCGCATTGAACCGATTTTTCTTCCCCTTCATACAATACAATTAGCGATGCAAAGGGAAGGAGGAGGCCTTATGCCTTCATTTATTAGCGGTCCGATTAAAATTACCCATGTGAGTGGAGATGGAACCGTCAATTTTGGCGATGTCTTGCAAATCGCACCAAAGAGCACAGCCAAATCGCATACCGGTTCAGGCGGCAGCAACAACGGGGATTTCTTGCAGACGAATACGTTCGTCAGCTTTACGAACACAGGCGATCCAGACATGTTGGATTCGAATAATGCCGCGAACAATTAGAGCGAACGTTTTCCGTTTTGTGCCCATACACTGGCATTAACTACGAAGCTAGGAAAGGAGCATGCCCCATGCCGGCTTTTGTCGGAATCGTGAAACTGAACAGCGTCGGGAGCAGCGGCGTGTTCCATATTGGCGATGTATTTGCGATTTCCCCGCAAAGCGTGACAAAAACGTTCGCTGGCGCCGGGTCGTTTAATACTGGCGACGGACTTCATGTTTATAACTATTACAACAATACGAATACGAATGACGCTGATATTGCCGATGAAAATGTCGTCGGAAATGTATAAGGAGGAGAAGGAGGTTGAACTTTTATATTAGCCAAAGCATTTGCATCCATCAGTTGCGGATTGGCTCCGTGACCAATTCATCCGTTTTGCAAATCGGCAGCGCCGGCAGCATCCAGGCGTTGTCAACACTCGCCAACACCGGCGGTTTCACCGGCTCGGCTCCGCAAGCGACCGTGCCGCTTGGCGCCGCCGCCCAGCCGTCCGCTCCTCTCGTCCCTCTCCATTCGGCCACCCGCTAAATGCGGCGAAAAAGAGTGATGAGGACCACGGGCCGTCCATATATTGAAGTAAGAGGGGAATGTAGAGAGGATGATGGTGCACGATGAGTATGTACGACTATTTCGTCCAACTGCACCGCTATATATTATGGCAAACGAACAAAATACGAACGCTCGAACGCCGCCTTTCCGTTCTCGAAGCCCGGCTGCAGGAGCTAGAATCCCAGCCGCGCACAACGATCGAACGGATTGAATATAAATTCGACCAGCTCAAAGTCGAAACGCTTGAAGGGACGCTAAACATCGGGCTTGCCCCCCCTGGGGCCGGGGGAACGATTGAAGATTTTGCCGTCGAACCGGTGAAAACCGTCATTCCAAAGCCCGAACCGGTGCTGATGCGCCCGATTCAAGAAAAAGTGGCCGCCTACTTGAGCAGCGAGGCGGCGGAGACATTGAAACAGCTTGAACAGCGATACAACCGCCGCCTCGATGCGACGTACCGGCAGTTTATTTTGCAAGATATCGCCCGACAGACGGATGAACGCATCCGCTTTTATTTGCAAGAGAAAGCAAACCAAGGCTACGTTCCCCCGGGCGATCGCGATGAGGCGGTCGAAAATGAAATTTTTCAAAAAGTGAAAGCCGATATCGAACAATCGCTTGATGCGTTTCTCAAACATTTGCCTTCAGGGGAGGAATCAACGTGAATTACACGGTCATCAACCGCGATGTGCACGTCGGTGACATCCGCTTGACAGCCGTCGCCAGCGCAGCGCTGTTTTTAATCGGCGACGCTGATGTGATCAACTTATCATCGGCATTTGACACACCACCGGAATCGCTCATCATCGGCCCGTTTGTCCCGCTCGTGCCGGCTCGAGGGGGAGCATCGTGAAACGGACATCGATCGTTCAGTCGCTCCATGCTGAAACACTGATTATTAGTTCCGTGCTGCAAATCGGTGATTCTGAACGGATTTCCGCACGCACGCGCGCCTTGGCCGTCCAACGGCAATATGAGCTGTTTTTTGGCTCAGAAGGAGAACGTATATTCCCTGTTTTTGCAAAACCAATTCCGCGTTGGTCTTCCCCGCCGCCAGTCGCTTCCCGGCGGACGCTTCACCAGAATCCGGTCATTTCGGTCCGGTCGGTCCGCGTGCTCGGGATTTCTTCGTCAGCCGTTGTCCACATTGGCTCCACCTCGATCGCCGAAACCGAAGCACGAATAAAACATATCCGCCAGCTGGCCGGCCCTGCACCGGGAACGCCAACGGGGAGGGGGGATTCGTAATGCCTTCGTTCGTCGGCCCGATTAAAATCAATAACGTCGGAAGCGGCGCCGTCGTCCAAATGGGCGACTGTCTGTACATCGCTCCGAAAGTCGCCACCAAAACACAGGCCGGGTCCGGCGGCTTTAATACCGGCGACTTTATCATGACGAACAACGCCATTAGCTTTACGAACGCGTTTGATCCAGATGTGTTTGACCAAAATGTTGCCGCCAACAACTGAACATCGCCGGAAACAACTTAGGGGGCGGCTTGCCCCCTAGTTTCTTTCCCATCCGTTCTGTTCATTGGATAGGTCGTTCTTTACATCGTTTCCAGCCGGATGCGCGTGCCGCGGCCGGATGGCTCAGCCGGCTCAACGATAAGCCGCCGCGGCAGACGAGTGCGAATTTCTTGAACATGGCTAATGACGCCAACCGCCAACCGCTGTGTATGCAACTTTTCCAAAGCGGAAATGACTGTATCAAGCAGTTCGGCATCAAGCGTGCCAAAGCCCTCGTCCAAAAAGAAAAACCGAAGCGGATATTCGCCGCGCAGCTGAATTTGCGCCGACAGCGCCAGCGCCAATGACAGTGAGGTCAAAAACGTTTCCCCTCCCGAGAGCGTCGCCACCGGCCGTCTGACGCCGCCGTTAGCATCATCGCGGATGAGAAATCCCCCTTGTGAATCAAGCTCAAGCGAGTAACGTTGCCGCGTTAACTGTTGCAACCACTCGGCGGCTATGGCCGTCACTTGGTCGAGTTGCTCTTCGGCCATAAATTCGACAAAACTGTTGCCGCGAAGCAACGTCTGCAGTTGCTTATACCGTTCGATCTGGCGGCTGAGTTGCTCCCGCTTCGCCTCGAGTTCAACAAAACGGGCATGTTTTTTTCTCAGCTCCGCCACTTTGCCTTGAATGGCCCCAAGTTGTTGCGTCATCGTTTCCATTTGCGCTTTTAGCTCAGCGTACACGCGCTGCAGCATGTCCCATTGTTCAGCGCTCACCGCCGCCTCGCCGAGGGCATCCGTAAGTTGATCCCGACGGTGCTCCGCCTGCTCAACTTGACGCCAATAACGGCGGATGGTTTCGTCCCACTCACGGCATTGCTCTTTTGTCGCTTTCGCCCGTCCAACTTCTTCGGCATCGGCAAACGTGGTGTCGGCAAGGGCGCGGCGCCAACGGGCGAGCGCCTCTTCTTCGCGACGGGCCCCTTCTTCGCACGCCTGCTCGGCCGCCTTTGTCTCACTTTCCAACGTTTGATACTGTTTTTGGACGCGTTGCCATTCATCGTACGCCCGCTGCTCACCGCTTTGCAGCCGTCGCCATTCGGCTTCCACTTCCCGAAGTTGCGCAGCCGCCGGGCTGGGGCCGGCTTTCTCGCGCCGCTGTCGTTCATACTCTTCCCACAGTTGCTGTTTGGCGGTAATGAGCGAGTCAAGGCGCACCCGTTCCGTCTCAATCCGGCGTTGTTCTTCGGACGCTTGCTCTTTTGCCCGCTGTTTTTCTTCTAAAAACGGCACGCTATCCTCAAGCCGTTTTTGCACGTCACGCCACTTTTTCTCTTGTTCACGCAGCTGCTCGTACGCGGCGTCAATCGTCTCAAGCAAAAAAGAAGGGTAAGCCTGTTGCCACTGCTGTTCAAGCTGCTGCCTCTCTTCGTTAAGCCGCTGTCTCTCAGCCTGCAACGCTCCCATGTCATCTGCCGCCCACCGGCATGCGTTTTCCGCTTCACGCCGCGCTGCTTCCGCTTCGTTCCATTGCGCGAGCGCCCGGTAAACAGATTCTTTTAGTCCAATAACATCTTGCTCAAGCGCCCGCACTTCAACAGCAACATCGTTCACCTCTTCTGTCGGGCGGCCGGCGGCAAAGAGAGGAGGCGTCCCATGACCGGCGGCCAGCCCTGCGAGCTGCTCAAGCTGCGCCTTTAACGAAAACACAGTCTGCAAGTCTTGGTCGCACCGCCGCCGCTCCTGCTCGAGCCTAGTCAGCCGCCCGTGGCCGGAAAAATGCAGCGCGGTTGCCGGGTGCGGATGTTCGCGCGATCCACACACCGGGCACGGCTCACCGGCACGAAGTCGTTCAGCGAGCACGGTCGCCAGTTCCGCCGTCCGCGCTTCCTCAATCCGCTTTCGTTCCGCCTCCATATCCTGTTGCAGTGCATGCAGCTGTTTTTCGATGTCTTGCTGTCGCTCACAGACGGAATGATAGGTTTTCTCGACAAGCTGAAACAGTTGATGAAGCCGGGCGCTGGCAGCGGCCGCCTGGCGCTCCCGCTTTGTCCGTTCCTCTTCCGCCTGGCGCCAAACAGCTTCTTTTTGCCGGAGTTGTGCATCAACACGGGCGAGGGCGGATGCCGCTTGCTCGATTTGCCGCTTCCCTTCATGCGCCCGCTCTACTTCGTCTTTGCCGGCTAGCGCCTCCATATAGCGTTGCAGTTCTTCTTTTAACTCCTGTTGCCGCTTCATGCCGCGTTCGTACCAGACAGACGCTTCTTCAAGCTGGCGTTGCGCCGCCTTCTCTCGGACGGCCAAGCGGTTTCGCTCCTCATGGAGGGCGGCAAGCTCATGTGTGAGCGCCTCCATTTGCCGCTCGAGCTGTTCCGCCTGGCGCAGCCGTTCCGTTTGCGCCAACAGCTCCGGTTCGCGCCTCGCTTTTTCCTGCCGCGCCTGTTCGTATCGGCGCACCGCTTCCCCGTAGCCGGCCTTGGCCGCCTCGAGATCACGGGCGAGCTGTTCGTACCGCTTGAGCGCCGCTGCTTGCGAGCATCGCGTCTGTTCGTACTGTTCCCAATATGGCCAAATGCGCTCAGCCTGCTCGGCGCGCTCTTTTTTTACTTCGAGCCTGCGGATGTCCGGCTCATGCCGGCGCAGTTCGGCCAGTTCTCTCTCGACCGTCTCTTTTTCTTGCTGCCACGCCCAAAGCTGTTTCGTTCGTTCGACATTTTTTTCGACTTCCTCGAACTCTTTTTTTCGCTTGGCCAGCAAGGCAACCAATTCCCGCTCCTCGGCTTCCGCCTGCTCAAGCGCTGTTTTCGAGGCGTCACCAAGCCCTGCCTTTTCCGCCTCGATTTTTTCTTCTTCTTGCTCAGCAGCGGCAAGGCGGTCTTTCAGCTTTTTATTCAGCTGATCACCGTACCGCTCAAGATGGAACAGGCGCTGCAGCATTTGCCGCCGCTCGGCCCCTTTAAGCAATAAAAATTCGGCAAATTTCCCTTGCGGCAAGACGACAGCCCGGGTGAAATCTTCCATCGTCAAACCAAGCAGTTGACCGATCGCCTTGTCTACATCGGACAGCTTATCCGCGAGCACGACCGGCTCCGCTTGATGTTCGATCAACCGGCAGACAGCGCTGCGCGTCCGCCATTCGTCCACCTTTTTCAAGCTGCGCTCCACCGTGTACCGTTTCGCCCCCAACGCATTTTCCAACTCAAACGTAAACGAGACGAACAACTCTTGTTCGGCATGATTGATGATTGCCTGGGTACGGTTAGCCGCCCGCCCAACACTGCCGAACAACGCCAACGTAATGGCGTCCAAAATCGTTGACTTGCCGCTCCCGGTCGGCCCGAAAATGCCAAACACACCGCCATCGCACAGCAGCGTAAAATCGATCGTCTGCCTTTCGCGGAAGCTATGAAGCCCGGCAATCGTCAATGAAATCGGCTTCACTCGTCTCCCCCCTCCTTCTCCTCTTCCGACGTCAACTCTAAAAAGAGGCGAACGAGCTCTTCATCCGGCGCCTGTCCCCCGGTTTGCCGTTTATAAAAACGGCAGAACATCTCCTCAAGCGAGAGCGCTTCACGGCTCATGTCAGCCGCCTCTTCCGCCCGCTGCGGAAACACGGGACGGATGTGGACAAAACCGGGATGAAGCTTGCGCAGCCGGTAAATGTCTTCCATGGTCAATGATTCGGTCACATGAAGCTCCAAGTCAACCCAGCATGACTGATCTTTCCCTTCCTCACACCAGCGGTACACCTGCGCAATTCCTTCTGTCGCCTTCCAGCGAACGAGCGGCTTTCCGGCGGCAAGCGGAATTTCCGACACATTGGCCGCGCCACCTGGGTGGACATCAATAACCGTGACAGATTTGGCATGCCCAGCCTCGGAGAAACTGTAAGCAAGCGGCGAACCAGAATAGCGTGCTGTTGTCTCTGCCCGCTTAATATGTTGCGGCCGATGGAGATGACCAAGCGCCACATACTGAGCGGCCTTCGGCAAACTCGTTGCCGCCACTGTATAGGCGCCGCCCACTTCAATCGGTCGCTCGGAATCAGACGTATGGCCGCCGGCGACGTAAAGATGGCTCATCACCACATTAACCGTCTCCTCGGTGAATGAGGAGGCCATCGTTGCTAATAACGCACGGATGCGGTCATCGTACCGGTCGCGCAGCGCTGCTTCCTGATGGTCAGACGACAGCAGCTCGGCAAGGCGCGATTCAGACGGATAGGCCAGCGGAGCAAGCATCATCGTTTCCCCGCATGTCGGGATGTCGATCCGGTAAACGGAAGACTCCGGGCGGCCGAAAAGATAAATATGATAATCGGAAAGCAACGTCCGGGCGGCGCTGATGCGGTCCGGATGATCATGATTGCCGCTGATGACAGCAACCGGCCGGCGGCCCTTGTTGGACAGGCGTGCTAAACTTTCGTAAAACAATTGTTCCGCTGCCGCCGGCGGATTGACGGAATCGAACACATCGCCGGCCATTAAGATGACATCAATTCGTTCTTTCTCGACGATCTCGACGAGCTCGTCGAGAAACGCCTCCTGCTCGGTCAGCCGGCTTCGGCCCTCGAGCGTCCGCCCGAGATGCCAGTCCGCCGTATGCAAAATGCGCATCGTCTCTCCCCCTTTACTTCACTCGACGGCTAGAAAATATTCGCCGTCAAACGAATATAGGTAACATTCCGCCACCGGCACGTGCCAAATTTGTTCAATAGCCCGTCGGTATAAGCGCATTTGCGCCCCGTAACGACCAAGCAAAAAGCGGGCGGCCTCCTCTTTTTGGCCGGCAAAACGCCCTGTCACCTCGTCCGTCTTATAGTCGATCATCACATACCCACGCTCATCCGCAAATACGCAATCAATGACCCCTTGCACGAGCAGGCGGCGGCCGCTCTCCATCTCCTCACCGCCGTAAAGTTCGTCAGCCGGAAGCCCCAAGCTGAACGGCACCTCGCGGTATATTTCACGGGCGGCGCAAAGGCGGCGGCCGATATCCGTAGCGAAAAAGGCGACGATCATAGCGGCATCGACCGCTTCAGCTTGCTCAGCCGACAACAATTCTTTCTCCACAAGCCGCATGATCTGACGGCGAATCGATGATTCGTCTATCGGTGCCTGCAAATCGAGATGGCGCATGACGATATGAAGCGCAGTCCCTTTTTCGGCTGGCGTCAACGTTTTTTTCTGCATAAAGCGCGGCCGGGAAAACAGCGGCGCTGTTCCCTTGCGCGGCATCCATTCGTCCGCCTGCTCACCAAACAGCGCACGCTGTTCTTTCAGTTCCGAAACTGACTGTTTGGCGCGCACGGCCGTCTCCTTCCCGTAACGATACCGCCACAACAGGCGACGCCTTGCTTCCTCCTCCCATTCCCCTCCGATTGGAACGGGACGGCCTTGTTCAAGCGCAGCAAGCGTACCGCCATCCTTTTGGTCAGCTGGCGTTTCACCACTGCGCAGCTTGGCCGCCGACACGATGGCAAGACGCCACACGGACGGGTGAGAGGAAATTTCTTCCGCCGCCTCAACCGCCGCAAGGGCGCGCGCGTCACGATGACGGATGAGCGCCCGTCCGATCCAATCCAAGTATGAGCGGGCCGACGCTCGCACATCGTCAGGAAGAAGCCAACCGCTTTCAGCAGCCACTCCTTTCCATTTTTCAATCTCCTTGTTTACATCGTTGACTGAGGCAAGCAAGTACAGTTTCTCTTTCGCCCTTGTAAGCGCGACGTACAAAATGCGCATTTCCTCGGCGAGCAGCTCGAGCCGCTTCTTTACTTGAATGGCCAGCAGCGGCATGGTCGGATAGCTGATGCGCAGCTGCGGATGGACAAATCGGGCGGCAAAGCCGAGCTCTTTATCAAGCAAATACGGATGACGCAAATCGCGCGTATAAAACGGGCGGGCGAGCCCGGCAAGAAAAACGATCGGAAACTCGAGCCCTTTGCTGCTATGGATTGTCATGATGCGCACAACATCTTCCTGCTCGCTGAGCGGGCGGGCCGCCCCTAAGTCGTCGCCGCGCTCCTGCAGCCGCTCAATGAAGCGGAGAAAGCGGAACAGCCCGCGGAATGACGTCGATTCGTATTGCCGGGCGCGGTCATACAAGGCGCGCAAATTGGCTTGCCGCTGCTTTCCGCCCGGCAACGCACCGACAAAATCATAAAACTGCGTGTCGCGATATAGCTGCCAAATCAGATCCGCTAATGAACCGCGGCGCGCCATCGTGCGCCACACTTCCAACTGCTTGAAAAAGGCAGTCGCTTTTTTCTTGGCCTTCTCTTCCTCTTCCGTTTCCGCCGGCTTTTGGCGAAACGATTGCAGCGCCTCGAAAAACGTGCCCTTCGGGTCGCTGAGACGGATCATAGCGAGCTCGTTTTCATCAAAACGGAATAGCGGTGAGCGGAGCACGGCAGCCAGCGGAATATCTTGGTGGGGATTGTCGATCACTTTCAACAGCGACAGCATCACCGAAATTTCTGTCGCCTGGAAATAGCCGGATGATAAATCAGCGGCGGCTGGAATGCCATGCGCCTGCAACTGCTCAATCATTTGCGGCGCATTCGTCATCGAACGGACAAGCACGACGATGTCACGATACATAGCGCGCCGCGGTTGCCCGCTCGAACGGTCATACACATAAAACGGGCGCGAAACAAGCTCTTTAATTTTTTCCGCCATCAGGCGCGCCTCCAACTCGGCCGCCTCAAGTTCGGCCGCTTCTTCTTCATCTTCTTCCGCCGAACATTGCCGGTCGATGATCATCACTTCCGGAACGGCATCCGGCCCGCTTGGATAATCGGCTCCGTACTTTAGTTGGGCCGCTTCATCGTACGTCATCTCCCCGACGGCTTCACCCATAATTTGAGCGAATAAGAAGTTTGTCCCATCAAGCACTTCGGCGCGGCTGCGGAAATTGTTCGCCAAGTCGATTTTCATTCCCCCGGCTTCCCCATCGGCAGTGAACCGCTTATACTTATCGAGAAACAGCATCGGCTCGGCGAGTCGGAACCGGTAAATCGATTGTTTGACATCGCCGACCATAAACAAGTTGCCTGTTCGCTCATTTCCTTTTTTGACGAGCTGCAAAATCGTTTCCTGGACAAGGTTGGTATCTTGATACTCATCGACGAGCACTTCATCGAACTGCCCTTGGTACTCCAAAGCGGCGGCTGACGGCTGCCATTCGCCTGTTTCCGGATCGCGCCGACGCAAAATGCGCAAACAATAATGTTCCAAGTCGGAAAAATCGACAATCCCCTTTTCCCGTTTCGCCGTTTCAAACATGGCGGAAAAGCGGCGGACGAGGGCGACGATCGTTTCGACGACCGGCTTCATCTCGCGCATATGGCGAAGCCAAGCAGACGGACGGAGCGAAAACACATCTTCACGCAATGCCTCAATTTTCTTTTTCGCCTGATCGCGCAGCGCTTTCGCCTCATCGATGAGTTGTGCGTCAAACCCATCGCCGCGGCAGGCCGGAAGCCGACCGAACGAGAGCGACTGCAGCGCATGATACAACTCATCCCACGACCCGGACAGCCTTCTCTCCAAATCAGCGATCAAGTCCATATCTTCGTGCAGCCGCTTTACGTACGGCTTCGGACCCCTTTCCTTCCCAGCAAGCGTCAAAGCCAAGCGAAGGAACCGTCTGGCCGCCGCCAGTTCCATCGTTGCGTGCTGAGCGATATAGCGCGCCGGCGCCAGCGTCTTCACCGGCGTTTGTTCGTCGACATCATACATCGATACTAAACCGGCCAACCATTCATCCGGCGTCGGATGAGAACGGGAAAATTCGTAAAGCGCGAATATCATCTCCTGCAGCTCCGCGTCACTGCGGTCACCGGTATAGGCGTCGACAACGGCAAAAAAGCGTTCATTGTCCGCTTTTCCGTATTCTTCCTCTAGCAGTTCTTCAAGGACGTCTTCTTTCAACAGCTCGATTTCCGTCTCATCGGCAATGCGAAACGACGGATCCAAATCGAGCAAATAATAATATTTGCGGATCACATCCAAACAGAAAGAATGGAGCGTTGAAATCGGGGCGCGGTTGAGCAAGCTGAGTTGACGCCGCAAATGGAGTGAATGCGGGCGCTTGGCGAGCTCTCGTTCGAGCGCTTCGCCAATTCTCGCTCTCATCTCGGCCGCTGCCGCATTCGTAAACGTGACGACAAGCAGCCGGTCAATATCAACTGCCCCTTCTTCCGCCGTCACTTTTTGAATAATTCGCTCGACAAGAACGGCTGTTTTTCCGGATCCCGCCGCCGCGGCGACGAGAATATCCCGGCCGCCGGCCGCGATCGCCTTCCATTGTTCATCCGTCCACCGGCTTCCGGCTGGCTTCGGGCGAAACGTGACGTTCATGACCCTTCCTCCCTTTCCGTTAATGTTTCGATCACCGCATCCTTCGTCTGCGGAGCCAATTTCCGATACCCGTTGCCCGATAACGATTCATCGAATTGACATACCGGTTTAAAGGCGCAAAACTCGCACGCTGTTTTGTTTTTTAGCTTGTACGGGGCGATCGAGATGTCGCCATCGGCAATTTGTTCGCCAATATCAACAAACAAGCGGCGAACGTGCCGGCGCAACGCGGCAAAGTCGGATGCGCTCGCCACTGAAGAACGCGCGTGAATCGCCCCGGTTCTCGTCAGCTGGGCAGGGACAATGAACGACCATTGCCCATTTTCTGTTTGGTTATCCATCAGCCGGATGGCCTCGGCGTCAGCGAGCAGCAATCCGCGCATCCGGAACGGCTCAAGCAGGATTCTTGTCCTTTCTATTTCGTCGTCAAGCCATCGCTTCGCTTGAATAATCGGGTTGTGGATGTGGAAATAAAGCACCCCCGCTGGCAGAGCCGACTGGCCGACGAGCTGTTCGGCATACGTTAGTACAATATCCAAATACGTGAACATTTGCAGCGCTAAACCGTAATACACTTCTGTCAAATCAAGCGTTTTGGCGCTCGATTTGTAATCGATGATGCGCAGGAGCACCCCTTGGCTGCTTTCCGCCTTATCAACGCGGTCGATCCGCCCAACGAGCTCCATTACCGTTCCGTCACGAAGCTGGAAGCGAAGCGGCGGCAAGTCACCGCCCGGCCCAAATGACAACTCGAACCCGATCGGGGCAAAACCGCTCGCCCGCGCATGTTCGCTCAACACTTGCGTCGTGCGGGCGACGACCTTTTTTAATTTCCGTTTCATATATTCATAGCGATTAGAACTCGATAGCACTTGCTGCTGAATGAGCGGGGCAATTCGTTCGACCGCTTCGGCCGACAGCCGCTCACATTCCAATCTTGATAGCTCTTTCCAGTCGAGGTGCCGTTCGCGCACTCGGTCGGCAATTTGCTTGATGGCGGCATGAAACAGTTGCCCGACATCCGGTGCCTCAAGGCGGAAGACATTCCTCTCTTTCAGGCGCAGACCGTGTGAAACGAAATGAGCGTACGGGCATTTTTGGAACTGTTCCATGCGCGAGACGCTCGCCTGAATTTTCTTTCCGTACAGCCGCCGGCTCCATTGTCTTTTGAGCGTTGGCGCCTGATTCGTATAAAACAGCGCCGACACCGCCTGCTGCACTCGCGCCTTCCATTCCGGATGGTTGATCAGCACGTTATACACATCCCACCAAAGCGGAGCAATACCGTAATTTCGTTTCCATGCCCGCAGCTGGCTGATGAGATACGTCTGTGTCGCCCGCGGCGCAGTGACAAACGCCTCCGGTTTCTCCTCCGGGGCATCGAACGGATCATGGCCGCATAAATGAACAGGCAGATGCGGAAACAGTTGAACCAACTGTTTAATAAGCGGGGACGGCATAAGCGCTTTCCCTTCGCCATCGGCGAGCGGATATGTAACGTATAGACGCCGGCTCGGACAGGCCAGAGCTAAGTAAACAAAAAATGGATCGTAAAACAGCTGCTCCCTCCCTCCGGGTGCAAGCGCCATGCCGAATTCGCGCAATTGCTCCCGCTCGACCTCGGCCATGAGCCCCTCTTCCTTCGCCTTGGCCGGGATGACGCCGTCATTAGCCCCGATGATAAACGCATATTTGATCCCAATCAGGCGCGACCGGTCGAGCTGAGCGACGATCACTTGGTCGATCGCCGGCGGAACAAGAGCAAATTCAAGTCGGTCGAGCCCAGCTTCAATAATTTTAGCAAACTCAGGAAGTGGCAGTGATTCCGTCCCAAGCATTTCGACATATTGGTCGAGCAAATCAACGACCGCGTTCCACGCCTGCTCGTGTTGGCGCGCTTCGACGAGGCGTCCATCCGCTTCCGCTTGCGCGCTCATTTGCTCTAGTTTTTTTGGAATTTGCAACTCTTCTAAAAAGAGATATAAAGCCGCGCAAAAATCGCGCCCGTCAGCGGCCCTTTGCAGACGACGCTCAAACCGGCGGAGCGGGGCCGTCAGCGCCTCGCGCCATGCGTTGAGCTTGTCTTCAAGCTGTCGCTCTTCATCCGTCTGCGGTACGTTCAGCCCGTCGAGCGCCTGGTAGCGGCGGTATGTCCAGCGCTCGCCGCTTGTCCATTTTTCACCTTTCACCCCATAGGCGAGCACGTAGTTTTCGAGCTTGTCGGCCGCCTCGCGCCACGCGGCCAAGTCGCCATCAACCGGAAAGAGCAAATCCGTTTTTATGGCGCGAAAGACCGCTTCATAGCGCCAACGCGTCACCACTGTCTCCAAAGCAGCGCGCACGAGTTCCATGAGCGGGTGATGGTGCATCGGCTCTTTTTCATCCACAAAATACGGGATGTCAAAGTCAAAAAACACCGTTTTCACCAGATCGCGATACGCCTCCGCCTGGCGGATGATGAGCGCAATGTCGCGGTAGCGTGCCCCTTCGTCGCGGACGAGACGGATGATTTCCCGAGCGACCGCCTCGATTTCCGCGCGGCGGTTGGCTGCTTCGTAAAGGCGAATCGCGTCGGTCTCCGCTTCGTACGGGGGCAGCGGGCGGCGGTGAAACTGCGCCTCAAGATGGACGAGCGCCCCGTCTTGATGGCGGCGGTTGACAGAAAGCACGACCGGTGGTTCGATCATAATATCGTTAGCCAAAGCAAGTTCGCGCAACTGGCGGTATGTCTGCGCCGGCAAGTAAAAGAGGTTGAGCTCGTCCGGCATCCCGTCATCGTACGGGCGGTCAGCCGTCAAGCAAACGGTGACGCGCCGGCAATGGTGAAGAAGCTGTTCAATGACCATATATTCCTGTGGGGAAAAATGATGAAAACCGTCAATATAAATGTCGGCGCCATGCAAGTAGCCGGAGCGGGGGATGTGCTCGGCAAGCAGGCGCAAATAATCTTCCGAATCAAGATAATGGCCGAGAAGGCTCCGCTCCAACTCCTCATAAACGAGCGCCACATCGCTTAACTTATCGGCCAGCAAACGGCGGCCCGGTTGGCCTGACCCGCTTTCGAGCATATCGGCGTGGCGGCGGAGTTCATCCGGCGCCAGGCAATACCGCTTGCATTCAGCGATCATCTCATGCATTTGTTCGACAAAACCACTTTTGTCCGCCGCACGTCCAAATAGCTTCAGCTCCTGTTTGCGCTGTTCAATAATTTTACGAATCATCATTTGCACGCCAACGTCATGGACGTAGTAACGGCTCATGCCTCCTGTTTCTTGCAACACGCGCCAGGCGAGGCGGGGGAAGCTGAACACTTGAGCGCGGATCATCCCCTCTACTCCCTCGGTATGGATTAACGCGTATTCACATTGAAATGTCATTTGTTCCGGGACAAGGTAGACAATCGTCCTCCCCTTTGGATCTTCTTGCAGCTGACGGCGAATTTCCTCGAGACAGACAGCCGTTTTTCCACTTCCCGACCGACCGAGCAAAAACCGCAGCGACATAACGATCACCACCATTCATTTCCTTATATTTCTTTCATTTTAGCACACACGTTCGTGTTTGACGAGTTGCATCCGTCCCACCCACATTCTGCAGCAGCGAGCCGGCAAAAATGGTTATCGAAAGCAATCGCCCCAAAAAAGCCTCGAACGCTGCTTCTCTTTCCCCCGCAATTCAAACCGTGAGCGCCGGACAACAAATTTCGGCAAAGAAAAAAGCTTTCCTTTCGCCGGCACTTCGACACCACCATGTTTTGTGCCAAAGCAAGCCGCTGCTCTAAAAACGGAAAGCAAACTGTCCAAATGGCCAATAACGGAGGTCGACTTTGCCGACGACCTGGCTGATTTTAACAAAACCGAAATGGCGGCTGTCCCAACTGCCAAGCCGATTATCACCGAGGACGAAAATGCAGCCGGCCGGCACCCGTTTTTCCCCGGTCACCTCTTCAAGGGTAAAATCACCCGTCAGCTTGCCGCTGACCAATTTTTGCTTATAAGGCTGTAAATACGGTTCGTTGACTTTTTGTCCATTGATATACAATCTATCGTTTTTGTATTCAATTCGGTCTCCCGGCAGCCCGATGACCCGTTTTACATAATCTTCCTTTTGATTGGCATGGAAAACGACAATGTCGAATCGGTGTATCGGTCCGATTTCATAGCGCAGCTTATTGACAATCAGCAAATTGCCGCTTTGCAATGTCGGCATCATCGATTTTCCCTCTACCATATAGTTGCTGAAAACAAAAAAACGGAGTGCGGCAATCAAGCAAACGGCGGCCAGCCATGGCCATCGGTGTCTTCGTTTTTTCTTTTTGTTTTCTTCTGTCATTCTCCGTCCTCCCTGCCGCTTTGTTTTTCTGTCAGCGAAAATCTCGCCTCTATCCGTTTTCCTGCATACCAAAGCAACAAGACGATCACAGCAATGCCGGCTGTCCGCAATGGTTGACGAACGAGCGCCACGATGTCATAACCGATAAAACTGATCGTAAAAATCATGATCATCTTTCCGAGCAACACCGCGAGCACAAACTGTTGGCGGCTGATGCCGGACAGCCCGGCGACAATATTGACAAGCGCTGACGGAGTGAAAGGGAAACAATAAAGCAAAAATAGCGGACCAAATCCATGCCGTTCGATCCAATGCATGAACCGGCGCACTTTTGGGTGGCGGCGGACAAAACGAAAAAAACGCTGCTGGCCGATTCTCCGTGTCAGCCAAAATACGATGAGCGAGCCGAGCGAAGCGCCAAGCCAAGAAATGAAAAACCCTTTCCACAATCCAAACGCGGCGGCGTTCGCCATCACAAACACAACCATCGGCAAGATCGGAAAAAACGACTCGAGCAGCGTCGCGGCAATGCCGGGAAACACGCCAAATGAGCGGTAATGTTCGAGCAAGGAAAGCACGTTATCGAGCGTGAACCATTGTTTGAGCGTCTCCATATTCATGCATCTTTCTCCATTCAAATGCCGTTTATACTTTTATTTTACACGCCCGGCCGTGCAATTTGAACTCATGTTTATGAAAACCCATTTTTTATCATCAATGCTCTGTCACATCTTTTTCTTGCTGCATACGGAATATGTATTGCAGCTTGCGTTCTCTTGCCTCCATTCGGTCTGCCAGTTTCGTCCGCAGTTGGGCTGTTCGATACAATTGATTGATAAAGGATTTATAGGAAACATCGAGGAATACGTTTTTTCCGTTACGGAAATAAACAATGGTTCGCTCATATTTGGCGGGCTCATACCGATAGACGTGCATATGGGACAGCCAAACGCAGCCGGAATCTCTCGGGGAAGAAGTCGGGAAGACGTAAATTCCGTTGGACGGTTCGATGGCAATCGGCGCCTTGTGGGTGATACCGATCAATGCCTTTGTTCCGTCTTTTCTGCCTTGGAAGCTGCAGCCGTAATAATCGCAGCTATGTTTAATGATGTCGGTCGGCGTTTTTTTGACAATATATTCACCATCTTCCTCCACTACTTTTGCATAGATGTCACTGTTCAACGGGTACGGGAGAATCGCCATTGTATAACGGCTCACGACGAAATGTTCCAACACAATAAACTCATTCACTTTCATCGGTTCATCCCCTTTCCTATCAACTGGCTCACTACCCCTATCATACCATCAGAAGTTATATTTTTCTATATTTTGAAAAAGATTAATGGCTTTCTATCGTAAAAAAAACCCATGACTATCGTCACGGGTGCCGTTATGCGTTTTCAAATGTTTGACCGATTTCTTTGGCTGCCAAGTATTCATTCGCCTGCTCAAGCGCGGTATGTTCGCCGACCGAATCACCCGCATACGTTTCCTCATTCATCCACCATTGCTCAAAGTGAAGATCTGTACTGACGCGAAATTCAGCGGGCATTAATTCCGGCAGATCGCCTTTTTTCTTCTCCATCCCATCGCCTCCCTCCCCCATAGGATGCCCCACCTTTTTCCTTTTATCCAAAAAAAAAAAGCCCGGGGAGGCCGGGCTTTCATCTAGATCCGCTGTTGATTCACATTAAGCAGTTGTAAACTGTTCTTCTTCAGTTGACCCTTTTAAGGCGACTGTGGACGACTGACCGCCAGAGATCACTTGAGCGACCTCATCGAAGTAGCCGGTACCGACTTCGCGCTGATGGCGCGTTGCCGTATAGCCGTACTTCTCAGCGGCAAATTCCGCCTGCTGCAGTTCAGCATACGCCGCCATGCCGCGCTCTTTATAGCCGCGCGCCAACTCGAACATGCTGTAGTTGAGTGCATGGAAACCGGCCAGAGTGACGAATTGGAACTTGTACCCCATTTTGCCGAGTTCTTGTTGGAATTTGGCGATCGTTTCATCATCCAATTTTTTCTTCCAGTTAAACGACGGCGAGCAGTTGTACGCCAGCAGCTTGCCAGGGAATCGCTCGTGAATCGCTTCCGCGAATCGGCGTGCTTCCTCCAAATTTGGTTCGCTCGTTTCGCACCAAATGAGATCGGCATACGGCGCGTAGGCAAGTCCGCGGGCAATCGCCTGGTCAAGGCCTGCCCGTGTGCGATAAAACCCTTCCGTCGTCCGTTCGCCGGTTATAAACTGTTGATCGCGCGGGTCAATGTCGCTTGTGATCAAGTCGGCGGCGTTCGCATCGGTGCGGGCGATGAGCACAGTCGGGACACCCATGACGTCAGCGGCAAGCCGCGCTGCGATTAAGTTGCGCACGGCCGTTTGCGTCGGCAACAACACTTTCCCGCCTAAATGGCCGCATTTTTTCTCTGACGACAGCTGATCTTCAAAATGAACACCGGCCGCCCCGGCCTCGATCATTCCTTTCATGAGCTCAAACACGTTCAGCTGGCCGCCGAATCCAGCCTCTGCGTCAGCCACGATCGGCACAAAATAGTCGACATCGCCGCTTCCTTCCAAATGTTGGATTTGATCTGCACGCTGCAACGCCTGATTAATTCGTTTGACAACATGCGGAACGCTATTGGACGGATACAAGCTTTGGTCCGGATACATATGCCCCGCGAGGTTGGCGTCGGCCGCCACCTGCCAGCCGCTTAAGTAAATGGCTTTCAGCCCGGCTTTCACTTGCTGCACCGCCTGATTTCCGGTCAGCGCCCCGAGCGCATGGACGTAATCTTCCGTATTTAACAGCTGCCATAACTTCTCAGCACCGCGCCGAGCAAGCGTATGCTCAATATCGAGCGAACCGCGCAGTTTAATGACATCTTCGGCGCTGTACGGGCGAACGATCCCTTTCCAACGCTCCTCATTTTTCCAACTTTCCTCTAATTGTCGGACACGTTCAGTAAATGACGCCATTTTTCCTTCCCCCATCTGTATTGTTATATTACATTTCTTTATTTACGTTTTTTATTATATAACAGAAAGAAAAAAATGCAAGCCCTTTTTTGAAATTTTCTTCAATTAGGAAAATAGACGCATAACGTTCATAAAAACAGTACTCTTTCTGTCCGCCGTTTTGGTATGATCAATAGTAGAGGAGTGATGATGATGAAAAAATGGTATATGATCGCCGCATCGTTTGTGCTCGCTGGCATCGGTGCCGGCATCTTTTACTTTGCCGTCTATAAACCGTCCGCTATGCATCTGCCGGATGACGTGACGATGGAGACTGCATGGGGAGCCCCTTATTCTTTTGACAGCTTGCCGCCAAAAGTCCGGCTCGTCGAGTTCATTTACACGAACTGTCCGGATATTTGTCCAAATACGACCATGCAGATGGCGAAATTGCGTGACCGATTGCAAAAAGCCGGAGTATTCGGCCGCGATGTAGAATTTGTTACAATCACCATTGACCCTGAGCGCGATACGAAAGAAAAACTGCAAACATACGCAAATACGTTTGGGGTGACTGGCGATGGGCAAGGATGGGTGTTTTTGCGCGGCAGCGAAGTAGCGACAAAAGCGACGGCAGACGCTTTCAACTTCCAATACCGTGACCCGGGAAACGGCATGATTGTGCATACGTCGCTCGCTTACTTGCTCAATCGGGACGGACGGGTCATCGAACAGATCGACATGGGGGGAGCGTCACGATTTCGTGTTGATGAAGTGTACAAAACGATTATGGATGAATTGTCGTGATGATTTGGTAATAGGTGTAACGTGCGGAAAGAAAAAAGAGGGCATTGTCTGCCCTTTTTTTCATTGAATGCCGAACCTTTTACATCAGCATCGAATAGCAACTAAGCACCACAACCGCAGCAAGCACGACAACAATAACATTCGCACCGAGCCAGGCGGCAGTCACCGCCGCCGCAAAACCGATCACCCCAAAGAGAATGTCGTCTTGAATGAAAAAAATATCAGGGATAATCAGCGCGCCAAGTGCAGCATACGGCACATTTTTCAGCACCCCTTGCCAAAACGGCGGCAGCTGGACGCGCCCAAGCAGCACGAGCGGCAACATGCGCGGCAAATACGTGACGATCCCCATGCCGAGAATCATCCAAACGATCGCGTTATTCATCCTCATTCTCCCCCTTCTTCGCCAGCCACTGGACGACGACTGCCGAAAGAAGCGTCGCCAGCACGATCGACCAGCCTTTAGACAGATGAAAGACAAGCGTGCCGAGCGAGTTGAACACGGCAGCTAACCCTGCCAGCCATACCGTTTTCCGCTGCTTTTTCAGCGCTGGGACGAGCAAGCCGATAAACATGGCGTACAAAGCGACCGACATGCTCTCTTGTAAGCTTTCCGGCAAGCTTGCCCCGACAGCATAACCGATGCCGGAATTGACGACCCAGCTGCCGTACGCCATCATGATCAGCCCAAACATATACGAAGCGCTAACCGTCCCCTCTTTCATGGCCGCAACGGAAAACGTTTCATCCGTAATGCCAAACGCATACAGCGCCTTTTTCCAAAGCGCATCCGCCTCCGCTTTTTCGTTGAGCGAAGCGGACATTAAAAAATGGCGAATGTTTAAAATAAATGTCGTTAAAATGATTTCAAATATACCGGTACCGACGGAAAGCAAGCTGAGCGCAATATATTGCGAGGCGCCGGCAAAAACGACGACGCTCATCAGCACCGTTTCTGCAAGCGTCAGCCCGGTCGTCTTAGCGAGCAGGCCAAATGTCAGCGCGATCGGCATATAACCGATGGCGATCGCCACCCCCGCCTGCACTCCTTGGCGAAACGGCGCCATTTTACCAGCCGTCCATGTTGTTTCCATCTATCCATTCCCCCGTTTCACTAGTTTGATATGTTTATTGTCTAAAAATCGCTGTCATTTCGCAACCCGAACATAGGTCAGTTCTTTTATCCTCTTAACTAGGAGGCTAGCGAAAACAACGGATTCGCTTAATTTGCAGGAGATGGAAAGGAATAACGTTACAGCGGCGCAAAACTTCTCAATTTAAAAACTGCTCCGTGAAAGCGGCCTCTCCTTTTCAATGCCCGGCCTTCTAGGAAGCTCCCGCTTTGGCACAAAGCGGGAGTAGGGGAGAAAATCAATCTATGATATAATCGAATTGGTTCATTATTTGCGCAATTGAAAAGGAGTGCACTATTATGTCAGTAAAACCGCACGTATTGACCGAACGTGGCATTTTTCGCTATGAGCAAGTGACGTATCCGATGGAAGAACGCGGCTTGCAGTTTGGCGATGGCGTCTATGAGGTAGTTCGCCTATACAGCGGAGCGTACGTTTGGCTTCAAGAGCATCTCGACCGTCTGTACCGTTCAGCAGCCGCCATTCGCCTGTCCGTCCCGTTCGCTCCCGAAGAGCTGTCCGAGCAGCTCGAACAGCTTCGCCGCATGAACGATGTGCGCGAAGATGCCATTTTGTATTTGCAAGTGACGCGGGGCAGCTTTCCGCGCAGCCACGCGTTCCCAGCCGAAAACCGACCGAACTTGTACGCCTATATCCAACCGATGGCGCGAAAAACAGACGAAATGACGCACGGTGTGCGTGCCACTTTAACGAAAGACGTTCGCTGGGAGTACTGCTATATTAAAAGCTTAAACTTGCTGCCAAACGTGCTCGCGAAACAAGAAGCCGTCGAACGCGGAGCGTTTGAAGCCATTTTTCACCGCGATGGCGTCGTTACCGAAGGCAGTTCATCGAACATTTTTCTTGTCAAACACAACACCGTATACACCCACCCGGCGACGGAACGGATTTTAAACGGCATCGTCCGCACAAAAGTCCAACAGTTTTGCGCCGAACTTGGCATTCCTTTCATCGAAAAGGCGTTTTCAGTCAGCAGCCTCGCCGAGGCGGATGAACTGTTTTTAACGAGCACCACTTCCGCGGTCACCCCGATCGTTCAAGTTGACGAGACAGCAATCGGTAGCGGCGAACCGGGGGCCGTAACGAAAGCGCTGCAAGCCGCTTACCAAAAAGCGACCAAGCCGCTTCCAACAACTTGATCCGCTTCGTTGTACAGAAAACGAGGTGCCCGCAAGCTTCGGACACCTCGTTTCACTTTACGAACTAAGCACAGCGCGGTCACTCGCAAACCGGCTGCCGCGAATGCGCTGAAACTCTTCAAGCAACCGCTCGACCGTCAATTTCTCTTTTTCCTCCCCTTCAGCGGCAAAAATAATTTGCCCGCCGTCCATCATAATAAGCCGATTGCCAAGGCGTATCGCCTGCTCCATATTGTGCGTCACCATCAACGTCGTCAAGCTATGTTGAGCGACGATTTGCTTCGTCAATTCGGTGACAAGCTCGGCGCGCGCCGGGTCGAGAGCGGCGGTATGCTCGTCAAGCAAAAGCACATTCGGCTTTGTGAATGTCGCCATCAACAGCGAGAGCGCTTGCCGTTCTCCGCCGGAGAGGAGCCCGACTTTGGCGGTGAGCCGGTCTTCCAACCCTAAGTGGAGCGTGCGCAGCGTTTCCCGAAACCACTCGCGCTTTTCTCGTGTCACGCCAAGGCGCAATGTGCGCCGCCTTGTCCGGTTGTAAGCGAGCGCCAAATTTTCTTCAATCGTCATATGGGGGGCGGTACCGGCCATCGGATCTTGAAACACGCGGCCGATGTAGCGGGCACGGGCATGTTCTTTAAGCATGGTCACGTTGCGGCCGTTGATCCATACCTCGCCTGTGTCGGGAGACAGCCTCCCGGCGATGATGTTCATCAGCGTTGATTTTCCGGCGCCGTTGCTGCCGATAACGGTGACGAAATCACCGGGCGAAAGCGTTAAATCAATGCCTTGCAAAGCGGCTTTCTCGTCAGCTGTTCCCTCGTTAAATACTTTTGTAATTCGTTTCAGCTCCAGCAACGGACTCCCTCCTTTCCAACTGCCGTGCTTTCCGCTTTTTCCGCCGCTTTTCTTTTTGTACCGCCAACACGTTAGGCACGATGAGCGCTGATATGACAATGAGTGCGGTAATTAATTTTACATCGCCCGTTTCCAAAAACTCGACACGCAAGGCGAGCGCTAAAATGAGGCGGTAAACGATAGCGCCGCCGATGACCGCCCACGTCGCGCGTATGACTGAACGGGCGCCGAACAACGCTTCGCCAATGATCACAGAAGCTAAACCGATGACAATCATCCCGATTCCCATACCGACGTCGCTAAACCCGCCATACTGGGCGATGAGCGCCCCAGAAAAGGCAACGAGCGCATTGGACAACCCAAGCCCAAAGACGATAAGCCAATCCGTGTTGGCGGAAAAGCTTGCCACCATCGGCTTGTTGTCGCCGGCCGCCCGCAGCGCGATTCCGAATTCTGTTTTCATCAGCCAATCAAGAATTCCTTTGATAATCAATACGAGCACGGCCATCGAACATAAAATGGCCCATGTCCGCGGCATGAATC
The DNA here is from genome assembly GCF_000445995.2 of Geobacillus genomosp. 3. Lineage (GTDB taxonomy): Bacteria > Bacillota > Bacilli > Bacillales > Anoxybacillaceae > Geobacillus. Next base: position 589,323 of record NC_022080.4, on the reverse strand, counting down.
CCGTAAAAGAAAACAGTTGATTGAGCACCGCGTCCAGTCCGGTTTGTTGCCAGACGGCCGTGATTTTCGTCATGATGGTCTCCTGCTGCAACAGCGGCACGTTCGATTTTCCCATAATGCGCAAATTGATCGAATACAAGGCGATCATCATTAAAATACCGGATAAAAGCGGGTTGATCTTCCCCTTCGTATGCAACAGCCCGGTCAACGCTCCGGCCGCAAAGCCGGCCAAAAGCGCCGCAGCTGACGCGGCAAACGGATTCGCCCCATTAAAAATGAGCACCGCGGCAACGGATGCACCGGTGACAAAGCTGCCGTCAACCGTTAAATCAGGAAAATCTAAAATGCGAAACGACAAATAGACGCCAAGCGCCATAATGGCATAAATCAAGCCCGCTTCCACAGAACTGAACATCGCTGTCCACACCGTTCTCACCCACCTTTTGGCGACAAATCCCCCCTTTGCGGAAGGAGGGACAGTCGTTTATTCGATATATTCGGCGATCGAATCCCATTCCGGATTAAGTTCGATTCCCATTTCTTGCGCCGCTTTTTTATTTATGACAAGCTTCAATTTTTGCGGATATTGCACCGGCAAATCGGACGGCTTCTTGCCGTCTTGCAAAATTTGCGCCGCCATTTCCCCTGCTTCATAACCGATGTCATAATAGTCAAACCCATACGCCGCAAACCCGCCGCGCTTCACTGAGTCAAGCTCGCCGACGAAAAGGGGAATATCATGTTCGTTGGCCACTTGAATAACGGACTCAAGCGCTGATACAACCGTATTGTCGGTGATGATATAGAAACAGTCGACTTTGCCGATGAGCGATTCAGCCGCCTGTTTTACTTCAGCCGACGTGGATACCGATGCGGAAACGATGTTCAAATCGGTTCCTTCCATCGCTTTTTTCACTTGATCCACTTGGGCGACTGAATTTTGTTCGCCGGCGTTATACACCATGCCGACACGGCCGCCGCTGATGTACTTATCGATAAACTGCACCGTTTTCGGAATCGCCTCCGGATGAGTGTCGGTCGTGCCTGTCACATTGCCGCCTGGCTGTTCCATCGATTGGACAAGCTGAGCGCCGACCGGGTCCGTCACTGACGTAAACACGATCGGAATGTCTTTTGTTGCGTTGAGCGCCGCCTGCGCGCTTGGCGTCGAGTTGGCGAAAATCAAGTCAACGCCATCCGAGACAAAGTTCGTGGCGATCGTTTGGTTGTTGCTTTGGTCTCCTTGGGCGATTTGTACGTCATACTCGACGGACAGCCCCTTGTCCTTTAACGCCTGCTCAAATCCTTTGCGCGCCGCATCAAGTGACGGATGCTCGACAATTTGTGTCACCCCGACCTTATACGTCTTTTCCTTCGCTTCCTGTCCGCCGCCATTTCCTTGGCTGCTTCCCGTTTCTTTCGCTCCGCCGCAGCCGCCAAGCAGCAAAAAGCTTGCTGCGCATAACATGGCAAGTCGTTGCATCTGTTTGCCCATAATCCGATCCCCCTTGTATAGATACGTTTCATTAACTTTTGCCCTTTTATGCTTTTATGTGTCAAATTATATAGGTTTATCTCTTTGTTTTCAATATATTATTCAAAAAAAAGAGAAGGTGCTGAACATTCAGCACCTCAACTATGGGAAGCGGTCAACCGTTCTTTTAACGTTCTCCGTAAAATTTTTCCTGTTGCGTTTTTTGGCAGTTCCTCTAAAAAGCTGATTTCGCCCGGCACTTTATACTTCGCCAACCGCTCACGGCAGTAGGCGAGCAATTCCTCCTCAGTCAGCCCCGGATTTTTCGCGACGACAAACGCCCGCACCGCTTCGCCGTAATCCGGATCCGGCACACCAATCACAGCCGCTTCAACGACGTCCGGATGGCTGTACAGCACTTCTTCGACTTCACGTGGGTATACGTTGTAGCCGCCGACGATAATCATCTCTTTTTTTCGGTCGACGATATAAAAATAACCATCCTCGTCCATGCGCGCCAAATCGCCGGTGTGCAGCCAGCCATCGCGCAAGGCGGCCGCTGTTTCCTCCGGCATTTTGTAATACCCTTTCATAACATTTGGACCGCGGACGACAAGCTCACCCACTTCCCCGGCTGGCACTTCTTCACCGTACTCGTTGACGACTTTGTTTTCGACGTTTTTAATGCTCGTCCCGATCGAGCCAGGCTTGCGCGGCCGATCAAGCGGGTTGAAGCACGTCACTGGCGACGCCTCCGACAACCCATACCCTTCCGAGACGATCACATTGAATTTTTTCTCAAAGTTTTCAAGCAACGCGACCGGCATAGAAGCTCCCCCTGAGATGCAAAGCCGAAGCGTCTGCAAATCAGCTGCGCTTCCTCCCTCATGCTGATAAAGGAAATTGTACATCGTTGGCACGCCGGCAAAAATCGTCGCCTTTTCCTCGCGGGTTAACGTAAACATGGCGGCCGGGCTGAATTTCGGCATAATGAGCACCGTCCCCCCGTTCATAAGCGGTGCATTTAACGCCACCGTCAGGCAAAAGACGTGGAACATCGGCAAAGCGGCAATGACGCGGTCATGCTCATTGATGCCTAAGTAATCAGCCGTATCTTGGGCGTTGCTGTACAAGTTTTGATGCGTGAGCATGGCCCCTTTCGGCTTGCCGGTCGTTCCGGACGTATACAAAATGACGGCGACATCATCATCATCAAGCTCCGGTCCTGCAAACGCCGGGTCGCCGGCAGCCAACACCTCCGCAAACGGTTTCATCCCGGCGGATAATGCGATTCCTTTTTCCTTTCCTTGCGCCGTTTCGCAAACGATAGCTTGCTTGAGCAATGGCAAACGTTGCTTTGCCATGTCAACGAGCGGAGCGAGCAAATCGAGCCCGATCACTGCCTTCACGTCACCATTGTGCAAAATATAAGCGATTTCTTCCGGCGTATAAATCGGGTTGATCGGAATAACGGTCGCCCCAAGCCGCAACGCCCCGTACAGACTGATGATAAACTGAGGTGAGTTTCCAAGCAACAGGGCGACATGGTCGCCCCGGCGAATGCCAAGCTGCATTAACCCGTCGGCAAACCGGGACGCCGCAGCGTACAATTGTTGGTACGTGCATCGTTCTCCCATAAATACGTATGCTTCTTTGTCCGGCAGTTGTTTGGCGATTTGCGCCAACCGCGTCGTTACATTCATCCAATCTCCCCCTTAAAATGAATGAATGACCATTCATTTTTTAAGTAAAAAAATTCGAACTATAATTTATTATAAAAAAAAGAACAGCAAAGGACAAGTGGAAGCGTTTCCTTTGCTGTTTTTTCGATGATTTTTGTTATAGCGCCCACACTAAACCGGTGCGGGCGAGGCGAATGACGCCGCGGAACGTCCGCTCCGCTTCTTCAACGAGCTGTTCGTGCCTGCCAACGTGCGGCAAGTGCGTCAACCATAGTTCACCAACACCCGCCCCCTCGGCGATGGCCGCCGCCTCCTCGCTCGTCATATGGCCGGCCGGGGCTGCGTTTTGCCCGGCGTAAAAATTGCACTCGCAAATGAGCAAGTCAGCTCCTTTTGCAAACGGTGCAAATTCCGGCATGTAGCTTGAATCAGCCGTATACACGACAGTCTTGCCCCCAGCGGTAATGCGCATAGCGTAGCATGGCACCGGATGGGCTGTTTTTAGAAATGTAAGCGAAAACGGCCCAACAACAAGCGTCCCTTCCGGATCATAGGTGTTTCCCTCCGTAATGCCGCTATGCGTCAGGCGGGCGAAGGCCGCCTCATCTTCTTTGTGGCCGTAAATCGGCAACACCGGCAGGTTCGCTCCTAAATTTTTATGAATGAGACGCGCATATTGGAGCGGACCGATGTCGGCGATATGGTCATAATGATAGTGGGAGACGATGACGGCGTCCAAGTTTTCTACAGCCGTGTAGTTTTGCAGCTTGGCAAGCGCTCCGCTCCCGCAGTCGACAAGCAAACGAAACCCGTCATGCTCAAACAAGTAAGCAGATGTCGCCTCATTGGCGGCCGGAAACCCTCCCCAATAACCGATGACTGTCACTTTCATTTCCTTTCCTCTCCTTCCATCCATCTTGCCTTCATCATACATGACAACCACCATTTTTTCATCTTTGTTGTTTTTTGTTTTAAAACACCTATTGACATTTTCGGTTGTGTTATAATACAATAAAACCAACAAGACAACGGAGGGGATCGAGATGTTGATGAAAGTGTTGGAATTTTTCAAAAACCTGCCGCCGAAAAAGTGCTCGCAATGCGGCAAAACGATTGACGAGCAACACGAGTGCTACGGCAACACATGTTCTGACTGCCTTGGCGCCGCTTACCGCCACTAGGTGAGCGGACGCTGCCCTTGCGTCACGATGCCGGCTGCCCTGCCGGCGATAGGCTGTTCCTCGATGCAGCCTGCTTTTTTGCCTTGATGCCCCAGTTATGGGGCCTTTTTTTATTTATCCATTTATCCTCAAAAAACATCCATGAGTAAGCTTTTACTCGCCACCCAAGCATGAAAATAACCGCTCATGGATTCATTATTTTCACAGAAAAGAAAAGCGCCCATTGTGGTGTTAAAGGCGCTTTTTGCCTAATATGGGACGGTTGCTGCCGGCCGTTCCCCGTTCTCAAGCTGCTGTTTCCGTCTCGGCCCATGCTCGATAGCGGCGGCGGTAAAGGAGAAGAAAATACCCGAGCGTCGCTGCAGCAAAGACCGCAGCCACTCCTGCCAATATGGACGCCTCCTTCCACATGAGCGTGAAATCGCCGCTCAAAATCACCGCCCGCAGCCCGCGAATGGCGTGCGTCATCGGCAGCCATTGGTGGATGCGCTGCAACGCACCTGGAACGAGTTCAAGCGGATACGTGCCGGCGCTTCCAATCAACTGTGCGATCAAAAGCAAAATCGCGACAAACCGTCCCGGATTGTCAAAGAGTGTGACAAGGCATTGAACGATCATCATGAAAGTCATGCTGATGATCCACGTCAACAAAACAAAGCGGCCGACGCTCTGCACATGCAAACCAAGGCCATAAAGCAGCCATGCATCAGCCAAAAGCGTTTGTGCCGCCGCCGCCGCGGCAAGCACTCCCCATTTCCCGAAAAACCAAGCAAAGCCTGACGATGGGCGCCCGGCCGGTTCACGCAGCGGAAAGACGATCGTCAACAACAGCGCCCCGACGAACAAGCCGAGCGACAAAAAGTACGGGGCAAACCCGGTTCCGTAGTTCGGCACATGATAAAGCGGCTGTTTATCCTTTTGCACCGGATCGGCAATCATTTGCGACGCCTGATCGTCCGCATGAATGCCATCCGCTTTTTCCGCTCCTTCTTGCAAGCGGTCGGCCAGCTGCTCCGCTCCATCCTCAAGCCGGCCGAGGCCGCCTAGGAGCGATTCTCCGCCGCGGGCAAGGCGGCCAAGCCCTTCATGAAGTGAAGACGCCCCCTCCGCCACAGCGGAAACGCCATTGGAAAGCTGGTTGGCCCCTTCGGCTAATTGATTTGTCCCCGAGACGAAGCCGGCTGAACCGGAAGCCAGTTTGTTGACCCCCTCGGCAAGCTCGCGGCTTCCGGCAGCAAGCGTTTGCGCTCCGTCATGCGCATGTTGCAGCTGTTTGGCCAACTTGTCCGCTCCGTCGGCCAATGTTTGTTGGGCGGCGAGTAGACGATCTGCCCCATTGACCAACTGTTGTTGCCCGTTAACGAGTTTTCCTACACCAGACTGTGCCGCCTGCTGTCCGGAGGCAAGAGCGGACGCGGCGCCCGCGAGGCGGGAAAGCCCGTTTTGGATCGGCTCCATTCCATCAGCCAACGCTCCGACACCATTTGCCACATTTCCGCTTTCCTCAACGAGCGGCTGAAGCTGTTCATACAGCGCCTGCAACGTTTCCTTTTCCTGCGGATCTTGCGCCTTGGCAGCCAACACTTGCAACCCGGCGGCATACTGCTCGAGTCCTTTTTGCACTTCGCTCCCCCCGGCGGCAGCTTCATTCGCTTTTCGCTTCCACATTTCAACCTCTCCGCTTAGTTGAGACGCGTCGTGTTGAAGTCGATTGGCGCCATCCGTTAACACCGGCAACTGCGTTTGCAGCTCTTTGAGGGCAGAAAGCGAATCATGAAGCCCGCCCGCAAGCGATGCCGCCCCATGTTGAGCGGCGGTTGCACCATCGGCAAGCTCGCGGCTTCCGCCAGCCAGCTGCCCAAGGCCGTCTGCAAGCGACGCCGTCCCGTCCTGCACTTGTTTCGCTCCGCTGTTAGCGGCTTGCAAGCCGTTTTCAAACGTCAGCGATTTCTCGGCCAACTCAGTTAAATAACGGGTTAACTCGTCCGCCCCGTCCTTGGCTTGCTTCGCTCCAGCAGACAGACGGGCGCTGCCTTGCTCCGCCCCTGTCATTCCATCGACAAGTGCGCGGCCCCCTTTTCGCGCGGCTTGCACCCCGTCATGCAGCTGGCTCGCCCCTTTGCCCGCCTCACCGAGCCCGTCAGCTGCCTCTTGCATCTTCGCCAACATCGTCTCTACATAAGTTCTTGTCACATTGTTCGCCATTTCTTCCTTAATGGCTTCTATCGCGGAATCGCCGATTTTTCCCGCCAAATAGTTCGCCCCTTCATTCGGGATGTACACCAGTTTCAGCGGCTTCGGCTTCCCGCTTTGCACCGTTGTTGCGTTGGCGGAAAAATCTTTCGGGATCATGACCGCCATATAATACGTTCCGTCCTCTAACCCATCATCCGCCTGCTTGCGGCTGACAAACTGCCAATCAAACGTACCATTTTCCTTCAGCCGTTTCACGACATCGTTGCCAAGCTGAATTTTCTTGCCGTCAAGCAGCGCCCCCTCATCTTCATTGACGACCGCAACCGGCAATCGATCCAAATGACCGTACGGATCCCAAAACGCCCACAAAAACGATCCGCTATAAAGAAGGGGAATGAACAAAACCGCAAGAACCGGAATGAGCACTTTCGGGCGGAGCAGAATAGCTTGCAATTCTTTCATCAGCATCTAGCCTATTCCTCCTTTGAACAAATGACCAATTTGTCCATATGGTCATAACTAACAAAAAAAGACAGGATCATCTACTTGGACAATCCTTGTAAAAAATAAAGGGCAAACAGTTCGGCAATTTGCTCTTTTGTCAGCGGCTCATGATCTTTTTCCCAATCGACGATCAAGGCAATGTACACCTTCAACATTAAAAATGCGGTAATTTCCGAATTGCACGGACGGATTTCCCCTTTTTCCACCGCTGCCTCAATTTTTTGCCGGATAAACTCAACCATCTCCCGGTCGAGCTTGGCCAGCACGTCCTGTACCGCCGCAGTGCCAATGTTGCGCACTTCTTGGAGCAGCTTCGCCGTCAATTGGTGGCGCTGACGGAATTCCAAAATGCGGTACAAAGCGCGATGGACGTTTTCGGAAAATGGCAACGACGGAGCCATCGCCTGCTCAGCTTCTGCCTTGATTTCTGCGATCAAAGATGAAACGATTTCATCAAGCAGCTCCTCTTTGCTTTTAAAAAACGTGTAAATCGTCCCTTTGCCGACGTTGGCGAGCTTAGCAATTTGCTCCATCGTTGTCGCCTTATAGCCGAACGCAGCAAACGATTGGGCCGCCGCCTCGATAATTTGCCGTTTACGGTCGCTTGCCATGAGCCTCATCCTTTAACTTGACTGAATGGACAAATTGGTCAATTCGTCTCTATCATACCATGTGCACGCCGCCACGTAAAGGACCAAAATGATGCCCCCTTGAGGAGGCCCGGCCTCAACATTGTCTCCGACGGCCTCCACCGCCGGGCGCCAGCGAGCTGACGGCTAATGGACACCGCTGTACAGGGCTTCTGCCGGCCGGTCGGGTTTCCCTTGCCACAAATAATCAAGCACGTCACGGACTGCCTTCTCCCCTTGATCAATGCAATCCGGCAACCCAAGTCCTTCATAGGAGCTGCCGGCCAAAAACACCCCAGGCAACTCGGCGGCCATATGTTGCTTAATCTTCGCCAGCCGCTCGCGATGCCCGACCGTATATTGCGGCATCGCCCGTTTCCATCGGGAGATGACGGCAAACTCCGGCTGGCCGTCAATTTTCATCACCTTGTTTAAATCATCCAATACAACGCGGACAATCTCGTCATCCGGCTGATCGACGATCTCCTCATCGCCTGGACGTCCGACATAGCCGCGCAGCAGCGCTTTACCGGATGGTGTCGTATGCGGCCATTTTTTGTGCGTCCACGTGCACGCCGTCATCGTATAATCGCTGCGGCGCGAGACGACAAACCCGGTGCCGTCAATATCTTGGCGGATCGCTTGTTCCGGAAAAGCAAGCGCGACCGTCGCCACCGACGTCAGCGGCACCGATCGGAACGGGGCAAAAAACGGGTAATCGGCAAACATGTCAGGCACAATATGGTGTGGCGTGGTGATGATCACACTGTCTGCCTCCCATGTTTCACCGTTGCTCAATTGCAGCTGGTACACCGAACCGGCGCGGGCGATCCGCTCCACGCGCGTTCCTTTTATGACGCTGCCCGGCTCAAGCCGTTTCTCCACCTCTTCAACAAGCGACTGCAAACCCGTTTTTAATGTCTGAAACGCCCCTTTTCGCTCCTTTTGCTCTTTTGGCGTCGTTCGTTTTGCACCACGAACGAGGCTTCCATATTTTTGTTCAAGCTGAAAAAACTGCGGGAATGTCGCCATTAAGCTCATTTCGTCGATGTCGCCGGCATAAATGCCGGACAGCAACGGTTCGATCAAATTGTCTACCACTTCATCGCCTAAACGGCGGCGAAAAAAGCGGCCAAGCGGCATGTCACCGTCTGTTTTCACCGGCGGCAGCACAAAATCGAGCGCCGCCCGCAGCTTGCCCGCAGGGGAAAACAACCCGGTCGCCACAAACGGGGCAATGCGCGTCGGGATGCCCATCACCGCCCCGCCCGGAATCGGATATAGCTTTCCGTTAACTAAAATGTACGACTTTCCGGTCGCATTATGGACGATTTCCTGTTCAAGCCCGACTTCTTTCACAAGTCGAAATGCGCTCGTTTTCCGTGCTAGAAACGAGTCCGGGCCACGCTCAATGACAAAGCCGTCGCGGACGACTGTCTGCACTTTTCCGCCGAGCCGGTGCGTCGCCTCAACAAGCTTGCATGCCAGCGGTAGATGCTGTTCTTTGATCGCTTTTTGCAAGTAGTAGGCGGCAGTAAGACCCGTAATGCCGCCGCCGATAATCACAACCGTCCGTTGTTCTTCACTCATGCTGATCGCCTTCTTTTGCGAACCGCTTTAACACGACCGTCGCCAACGCATCAATAAACAGTGGATCGGTGTTTGGCATCTCCGGCCGGTAATAGCGGGCGCCAATTTCTTCGGTTACTTGTTTGCATTCAATGTCGTTGTCATACAACACTTCCAAATGATCGGCAACAAAGCCGACCGGCGCATAAACGAACGACGTATAGCCGTGCTCTTCATGGAGGAGACGCGTCAAATCTTGTACATCCGGGCCCAGCCATGGTTCCGGTGTGTTGCCGGCACTTTGCCAGCCGACGGCGTAATGGGCGACGCCGGCCTGTTCGGCGATGCGCCTTGCCGTGTCTTCAAGCTGTACTGGATACGGATCCCCGGCCTCGATGATTTTTTCCGGCAGGCTGTGGGCCGAGACGATCAACACAGCCCGCTCCCGCTCACGTTCCGGCATGGCATCAAAAATGGCTTTCACCTGTTCGGTCCAATATTGCAAAAACTTCGGTTCGTCATACCACTGGTCAATCGTATAAATGGCCGGGCCGCCGAGCCGCCCGGCTGCCGCTTTGGCCCGCTCGTTGTACGAGCGGATGCTGAATGTGGAATAATGCGGCGCCAACACGATGCCGACCGCCTCTTTTATGCCGTCGGCGTGCATGCGTTCAACCGCGTCCTCAATGAACGGCTCGATATGTTTCAACCCCAAATACGCGCGAAACTCCACGTCCTCTTGCACAGCATTCAGCCGTTTCTCGAGTTGCTTCGCCTGCGCTTCCGTAATGTTCGAAAGCGGCGACAGGCCGCCGATGGCTTGATAGCGCGCTTTTAAATCATCGATTTGTTCTTGCGGCGGCTTCCGCCCATGGCGGATATGTGTATAGTATCTCTCGATATCCTCTTCTTTGTACGGAGTGCCGTACGCCATCACAAGCAGTCCGACAATGTTCTTGGCCATTGTGTTGCACCTCGTTTACTTTGCTGAAGTATACTCATGGATAAAAGCTGTGAGCCGTTTCAATGTGGCCGGCTGCACATCAGGGAAAATGCCGTGTCCCACGTTAAAAATATAGCCCGGCTGCTCCGTTCCTTCGTCCAAAATGCGTTTCACCCGCTCTTCAATCACATTCCATGGCGCGAGCAGCACCGCCGGATCCAAGTTGCCTTGGATGGCTTTCGTAATGCCTTGGCGGCGCGCTTCACGAATCGATAGCCGCCAATCAAGACCGATGACGTCAAGCGGCAAATCGTTCCACTCGCGCGCCAAATGGCCCGCCCCGACGCCAAACATGATGAGCGGTACACCTTCCTCACGCAAAGCGGCAAAAATGCGCGCCATCGCCGGCTTAATAAACGTCCGGTAATCGTCCGCATTCACCGCGCCAACCCAAGAGTCAAAAATTTGCACGGCGCTTGCCCCCGCCTCAATTTGTGCTTTCACATAGCGGATCGTCATCCCGGCGAGCTTGTCCATTAACGCAAACCATGCCGCCGGCTCGGCGTACATAAACGCTTTCGTTTTATAATAGTTTTTCGACGGGCCGCCTTCAATCATATAGCTCGCCAACGTAAACGGCGCGCCGGCAAACCCAATGAGCGGCACGTCGAGCTGTTCGGTGACAAGCAACCGGATCGTCTCAAGCACGTACGGCACATCATAATCCGGATCGATTTCCCCGAGCCGTTCGACGTCTTGAAGCGAGCGGATCGGGTTGGCGATCACCGGCCCGACGCCACCCTGAATCTCTACATTAACGCCCATTGCCGGCAGCGGCGTCATAATGTCTTTATATAAAATCGCAGCATCAACGCCATATTGCTCAACCGGAAGCCTCGTGACGTAAGCGCAAAGCTCCGGCTGGTGTGTGATCTCAAACAGTGAATACTTTTCTTTCAACGCCCGATACTCCGGTTGCGACCGCCCGGCTTGCCGCATGTACCACACCGGCACATAATCCGTTTTTTCGCCGCGGCAGGCGCGCAAAAACGTATCGTTCATTCGTCTTGTCATCTTCATCCGCCTTTCCTTCATCCAGTCCAGTCAACGATTTCCTGATTTCTTGTACATCCACGTTGCTTATCTCTTTTTCACTATACAGTTTTCGATGCCCGATGTATAGAGAAGGAAACAAACTGTCAAAAAATCGACCGATTTTTCAATCCATGCTTATTATAACAAAAAAGCCGTCCCGGCCGCACGGGACAGCTTTTTGGTCAGATGAGAAACATGGCGACAACGGTCGTGATCGCCAATCCGACCGCTACGGGAATCAAGTTGCGGCGCGCCAGCTCAAACGGATCGACGCCGCAAATCGCCGCAGCCGGGATGAGCGCCCACGGAACAAGCGTGCCGCCGCCAACCCAAATAGCAGCAATCTGGCCAAGTGCTGTTAACGTGGCCGCCCCGCCGCCAATGGCAACGGCAAACAAATGAGCGACCGAACCGGCAAGTGAGATGCCGGAAAATCCAGAACCGTCAAGGCCGGTAATGGCGCCGACGATCGTGAGCGTGACCGCCCCGATTTCATTGTTCAGCGGCACCGCATGAGCCAAGGCGACCCCTAAATCGTTGACAATCCCTTGTGACGCCTGCGGCAAATAGTCACCAATAATTTTCACGAATCCGGCATCACCAAGATAGAAAAAGGCCGCAATCGGAATGACGGGACCAAACACTTTAAACCCGAATTGAAACCCTTCAATAAAGTAGTTTGTCACCTCCTCAAAGCTTTCTTGTCGGTGGGCTAAAACAGAAATAAGAATTAAGATAAAAATCGCCGTTCCGCCAACTAGAGCCGTTGCCTCCCCGCCTTGCAGATGCAAATAAAACATCGCGATGACGTCAAGGACAAACAGCACCGGAATCAAAAGCGCCAGCCATTTTTTCGTCGTCTCGGCCAGCAGCCCACCCGTTTTCTCAAGCGCCGAATCGGTGGCGGCAGCGATTTCTGCATCCCCGTTCGTCAAACGGCCTTGCTTCATGTCACGGCGCAACAAATAAAACGCCGTGACAGTCGTGACGACCCCCATGACCAACACGAGCGGCACACTGGCCGCAATGACGTCGCCAACCGGCAGTCCGGCCGCATCAGCTGTCAGCTTCGGCGCCCCTTGAATGATAAAATCACCTGAAAGGGCGATGCCGTGTCCGAACAAGTTCATCGCCATCGCCACCCCTAGCGCCGGCAAGCCCACCCGAACCGCTGCCGGCAACAGCACCGCCCCCATAAGGGCAACGGCCGGAGATGGCCAGAAAAACCAAGAGATCACCATCATCAACATCCCGATCGTCCAATACGCCCAAGCCGGCGTGCGGATGAAACGGACAAACGGCGATACCATGACATCGTTGATGCCAGTCGCCGATAACACTTTGCTCATCGCAACAATAATCGAGATCACTAAAATTGTCGGCAGCAATTCGGTAATGGCGTAAATAAAGCTGTTAAACACACCGCTGACCGCTTCGCTCAGTGAATGGGTAGCGACCGCCGCCAACAAAAAAATGCCGGCAATGCAAACGAGTGATGTATCTTTGCGGGCGACCATAAACCCAATAATGAGCACGATAAACAGCAGGTAAATCCAGTGCAGTGCCACAAGCTCTACACCCATAAACAAATCCCCTTTCTCCCCGACTTCCAGCCCGGCCCGCCAGACATGCGCCTGGGCCGGTGTACTACAGCATATGAAACGGGAACAGAGGTGTGAGAACAAAGTGCGGGCAGCAGTGTGAGGTGCAATGCAGGATGGGTGGAAGAAAGAAACATGGACATAAGCATGCGTGCAGATCAAGACGAGGAAGTGGGAGCATTCTCGCCGGAAACAAAAAACGCCGGCATTAACGCAGAAAAGCGTTAACGCTCGGCTTTTAAGCCGTGCCGCGGGCGGACATACCGTCCGGCCGTCCAAACGCCCCAAACGATTCCACCCACCCACGTGGCGAGCCAAAGGGGGTGCGGGGAAACAACGAACAATACGAGATGAAACACCGTATTTTGCCCGATGAGCAAGATGGAGAACAACCGGTTGGCAGCCGCAGCCGGCTCTGTCGGCGGCAGCGGATACAGCTGCGTCCACAGCGAATAGCGGTGGCGGGAAGGCAGCGCTGCCAACTGAACAACAGTCAAATAAAGAAAGAAAAACACGATCGCCGCCCGGGCGTATTCGTGATCGACCACAGCGAGCAACACGCTCCCGAGCACCGTCAGGCGGATGTATAGCCCGGCATACCCACCGGCGCGGAGAAACGTACGCACGTACAAGTGAAAAAAGACGTTCCGCTTCCCATACGGGATAAGGCGAAGCAGCGGGTCAAGCCAACGCCGCCGCTTCGCTTCCTCCCGCCATTGTGGAACATCAGTAAACAAATTAGCCAGCCGGTAAAACGCCCTTGCTGCGCGCTGCTCCTCAGCAATGAGCCATTCCCATTTCCACCCTTTCCCTTTCGTCAAACGTAACAAATAAATCGAAAGGGCGCCCATCAGCGCAACAATCACTGCCGAAAACGGCCATGGAGCCCCCGCCAACCAAAAATAAACGGCTAACGCCGCCAACCCGAAGCGGGCGAGTGCACTTTGACGATGAAAAGACAACTCGGCGACAAAGCTTCCTTTCCAAGCGACCCATAAATTCCAAAGCTTTAAGCCCGCAAGACCAAGCAAAAAAAGCGGCCACGGAACCGGGGAAAATCTGGCATGAAGCGGTCCGGCCAGCAATAGCACCAGGCAGAGGCCGTATACGTGCCACACCGAAGAGAAAAGAAACGCCCGGCGAATATACGGAGATAGCTGCCATTCAGCCGCCAACAGAAACACCGCATCCGCCTCGCGAAATAACGTGCGCACCGTCCCGGATGAGACTGCCCAGCCGAACACGGCCGCCGCAATGGCAGGATACGGGAACGAGTCCGGGAGCGTCTCGACCCAGCGCTCGTACATGACCGCTATACCGCCGAGGACGATGACCAAACCGACGAGCAAATGATCGTTCAACATATAGCGCAAATAGCGGATCCTTTTTTTTCCTTCGGCTTGGAGACGTTGTTGCCAAAGCTTATGAGCATCGATCATGGCGCATCGTCCTTTGCCAATTCAATATATACTTCATCAAGTGTCGCCGCTTTCAGTCCGAACTGACGGCGAATGTCCTCAAGCGTCCCTTTCGCTTTAACCCGGCCTTGATGCAAAATGACGAATGAATCGCAAAACCGCTCCGCCGTCGCTAAAATGTGTGTCGACAACAAAATGCCTGCCCCTTTCGCTTTTTGTTCATTCATCCGCTCAAGCAACGCATGAATCGCGAGCGGGTCAAGGCCGAGAAACGGCTCGTCGATAATGTAAAGCGGCGGTTCGAGCAAAAAAGCGCAAACAATCATCACTTTTTGTTTCATCCCTTTAGAAAAGTGGGCCGGAAACGAGGAAAGCCGCCGCTCTAACCGAAACTCGCGAAGCAGCGGCGGAAGACGCCGTTCATACTCCGCCTCGTCAAGCCCGTACGCCATCGCCGCCAGACGCAAATGTTCCTCAAGCGTCAATTCTTCATACAACACCGGCGTTTCCGGAATAAAGGCAAACTGCCGCCGGTACGTTTCCGGTTCCGTCGCAAGCGTATGGCCGTTGATCGAAACGGTACCGCGGCGCGGCTCCATCAGACCGATAATATGTTTGATCGTCGTGCTTTTGCCAGCTCCATTTAAGCCGATCAATGCAACCATTTCACCACGATCGACCGTAAATGTCACATCCTCAAGCACGTTTTGCGCTGTATATCCCCCGTATAAGTGCTCCACTTGCAAAAGCGTCATCGTCTGCTTCCTTTCCGTTCTCTAATCGCTGTCGTCCCCATTGTACCAAAAAACAGCTATTTTTACCAAAAAAGTTCTTTTCGCTACTTTGCATAAACACTGTGATCCGAGGCATGATAAATAGCGAAGAGGGGATGGGGAATCACCAAGCAAAGGCTGATGAACGATCCATCCGAAATGGGGTGTTCGTCAAAGACACCGTTGTGAGCTGCAAGACGTTGTAACCGTTCATGAACAAAGGCCATCTATCTGTTGCTGGGAAGCAACGAACCTGTCCAAAAGGGGATGGTCACGTTGAACAAAGGAAGCGCTCACGTCTAAACGACTTTGTCGCAAATGGGGTGTTCATCAAACGCACATTTGATTTTGCATGATCCTCTCCCCTTTTCACCGGCCGGGATGTAGCCGTTTTACGGGATTACATCCCGGTTTTTTTATGGTAAAATGAAGAAAACAAAAGGAAAGGGTGACCGTTTTCGTGAGCGATTGTATTTTTTGCAAAATTATTAATGGTGAACTGCCGGCGGCGAAAGTGTACGAGGACGAGCATGTGCTCGCGTTTTTGGACATCAGCCAAGTTACGAAAGGCCATACACTTGTGATCCCGAAAATACATACAGAAAACGTTTTTACCCTCACGCCTGATGTAGCCAGCCGATTGTTTAGCGTCGTGCCCGCGATCGCCAACGCATTGAATAAAGCGTTCTCCCCGGCCGGGCTCAATTTGCTGAACAACAATGGCGAATCAGCTGGGCAAACGGTGTTCCATTACCATCTTCATCTCATTCCGCGCTACGGCAAAGGCGACGGATTTGGCGCCGTCTGGAAATCACATGCCAGCGACTATACACCCGCCGACTTGCAGACAATCGCCGCCACAATCCGCCACCAACTCAACTAAAAACGGAAGCAGGCAAAACCCTGCTTCCGCTTTTTTACTGTTGTCCAAGCACATCTTGCAAGTCTTTGTCCTTGATCTCAACGCCGGCGTCTTTCACAAGTTCATCCACTTTCGA
Organism: Geobacillus genomosp. 3; assembly: GCF_000445995.2. Taxonomy (GTDB): domain Bacteria; phylum Bacillota; class Bacilli; order Bacillales; family Anoxybacillaceae; genus Geobacillus. Next base: position 573,260 of record NC_022080.4, on the reverse strand, counting down.
TTGCATTGTTGTCGGGTCAAGTTTGCTCCGTTTTACTTCAAATGTAATTTCGTCTTTCATTTCGTTAAATGACTTTTTCTTTTCCTTATCCGTCACTTTAATGATATGGTAACCGTAATCGGTTTTAATCGGATCGCTCACTTCGCCGACTTTCAGTTGGTAGGCCGCATCCTCAAACTCTTTAACCATTTTGCCCGGGCCGAACCAGCCTAAATCACCGCCGTTAGAAGCCGAGCCCGGATCTTGCGAATACTCTTTTGCCAACTTGGCGAAGTCTTCACCTTTGTCCAGCTTCGCCTTCACTTCTTTCGCGGTTTTTTCATCTTTCACTAAAATATGGCTGGCGCGAACTTTTGGCTTGTAGTTTTCGTAATACTCTTTCAGCTCTTCATCCTTCACTTTAATATCTTCAATCGCTGCCTTCGTCCGCAGCAAGTCGAGCTTGATCATCTCGCGGATCACGTTTTCTCCGTTTTGCTGTACAATCAAGTCGTACTGCGTGCCGTACGCCTCCTTAATCCGTTCGATTTCACGGTCGATCTCCTCGTCTGTCACCTTGTACTTTTCACTCAACACTTTTTGATCGATTAAATCACGAAGCACTGTCTTGCCGACGCGCTCTTTCATTTCATTATAAAATTCATCTTTCGTAATAGCACCGTTTTCCGTTTCGACAATCGCTTCTGAATCGCCGTTATTGCAGGCCGACAAAGCCAAAAGCGAAACAACGGCGGCGGCCATCATCCATTTTTTCATCCGTTTCACAACCCCTACATCTTTTTTCATTTTCCTTTTCAAGCTGCCGGCTATTGATGTTCCGGCATCAGTCGGTTGAACTTGTTCAACACCGGGCGATGCGTTACGCACCTGCGGAGGCATTGCGAAACAAAACGCCTCCCCCCTAAACCACGACAATAACTATACCACATTTGCCGCAAAAAAAAAACCTATTTCCGTTTCAGCCATCCGCCCATCCATTGCCCGCTTGCCGCACATATGATGGAGATGAAGCACCGCGGCGGGCTTCTCCTTGCTGAAAGGGGGTGTTACAATGAGCGCACCTTATGCCGGAGGCTTTGCGTTAATTGTCGTGCTGTTTATTTTGCTCATCATTGTCGGCTGTGCTTGCGTCATCTATTAAGCGAAAGAGGGTGTTCCCGCGCCGGGAGCACCCTCTTCGTTCATTGTCCCCTCTTCGCCTGTGGGCGGAGCAGGCGTTTTTATGTAAGCAACACTTCAAAATAGGAAGAAATCAATAAAATCGTAATAAGTACATTGATGGTGCGAAAAACGGCCGGCTGTTGCTCCTCCGGAATATCGCGCTGTGCACAGAGCGAGTGGGTGAGCTGGTTCGCCAAAAACAAGACCGCAACCGCTAGAGGGATAAAATAAAGCGTCAAAGCTGTTCCCCTCCTCCTCGTCTTAACCAAACGCCGCCCATGGCTTTAACTTTACATCGTCCACGACCGGAAATCAATCTTTTTTCTCTTTCACGCATGGCGCACTAATTTTTTTCTATTGGTGAATGTGCACAAATTCGGTAAAATATACGTAAAAGCGGTCACATTTTATGTCAGCCAAAGGAGCACGGTGTATGGAATCGCTGGAAAAACGAGTCGCTAAGCTCGAATTTCACCAGTCGTTGCTGATGGAAATGGTGGATGAAACGAAAAAACCGTTTTATTCCCTCGTCATCCGCGCCGATTTAACGAAAGAAGAAGTCGATGCGTTCCTGTCGTTTTGTCACGAGCTCGCCGAACAATATGAGCAGCAAAAAGCGGAAGGATTGACGATTTTTACTCCCTTGCTCGTGCAATTCGCCGGGATGCTTCATCCGAACCTTCCGCTTGAACAAACAGTTGATGCCATGTTGGCCCAACAAATGTTTGTGCCGCTTATGACTGAACTAAAAGCACTCATCCGAACCGTCAGTTAGCCTGGCCGGCCAGCTCTTTCTCGTGCTCTTCCGCTTTTGGCGCCCGCTTGACGAGCTTACCGTCCTGCTCGACAAAATCTTCTTTAATGTTTTCGAACGCCCGCTCGAAAATCTCCATAAAATCATCCCCGTAAATGTTGCGGACAATGCACATCATTTCTAAAATTTCAGGAAACTTACCGTACAAGTCGCGCAACGGCAGCGCCCCATTAAACACCGCATTTTTCGCCGGATCGTACGTTTCCATGAGCTTCATCAGCACTTCTTCGCCCTTTTCTGTCAGCTCGATATACGTATTACGCTTGTCATCTTGCTTTTTGGAAAACGAAAGTAATCCTTTTTCTTCCAGTTTTTTCGAAAAATTAAATGCCGTTGAAACGTGCATCACACCAAATTTGGCAATTTCCGAAATCGAGGCGCCTTTAAAATGGTAGGCGATCCATAAAATATGGTGCTCGTTAATGTTCAAGTCAAACGGCTTAATCCATTGCTGCCAATCCTTTTCAATCGATTTCCATAACGCTTTGCTCAGCTGGGCGATCCGTTGGCTGAATAACATGGCCTCTTTGATGGAATAGTGCTGTTCTGTCGCTTTCATCGTTCCACCCACTCTTCCCTCACCGTATTTTTACTCCCTATTATATCAATAAAACAAAAAGGAATAAAGACAAAAACATTTATTTTTATAATTTTTTTTGCATATTCATAGTAGTAACCATAAAGCGCTTGCCGCATACAGGAGGAGAACATAATGATGTATATACAATGGTTGCTTGTCACTGCCGGATTCTTATTTTTCTGTCTTTTTATAAACACCTTTTTTGCTTTATGGAAAGCGCGGGCATACCCGCCGAAAGCACTGCTGAAAGAGCGGGCTGTGCGCTATATTGGAATAGCGTCCATCTGTCTGCTCGCCGCCTGGCTTCTTCGCTACGTCTAGAACTTATTTGAATTTTCACATAATGAAAGGTAATAACCAAGCTATGGATGGGCATTTTTTCCGCCCGCCCCCTTTGATAGCAAAAAACCCGACCAACCATGATCGGGTTTTTTGCTGTTTACACGTGCGCTGTGACGTTCATCCGCCGGAAAATCGACGCCACGATCGGATAGACAATGACCATCGCCACTGTGTTCAACGCCGCGGCCGGCAGCACAACGGTGACAAACAGCGCCGGAAACGCCGTTCCGCCCGGCAACCCGACGAGCAAGAGCGCCGCCGTCAAAAACACCGCGCCAGAGATGACGGTGCCGACAGCCGTCAACACCGCGGCCCCGACAACCGTTTGGCTGTATTTTTTCAGCAAGGTTACGAGGGCAAACACAACAAAGGCGGTGATAATTTTATCGATCACATTTGGCAGCTGCCCGCCCGGGAACGTCGTCGTCATAGCGGAAATCAAGCCGGTGGCGACACCGACAAGGCCGGCCGCTTTAACGCTCGGAAACAGCAAAATCGCCAAAAACATCATGGCCAGCATCATATCCGGCTTCATGCCGGCAAACAGTCCAGGAATGACCGCATGCAGCACGGCTCCGATTCCGACTAACAGCGCCATTGATACTAATGTCCTCACATTCATGCTCATCTCTCCTCATCTCTCCTCGTCTATTCTCTCGCTTGAGAATTTTTCTATCATTATATCACTTTGCAGCACAAAAGTGAAGAAGAAATTTTCAGGCAAAACGACGGCGGAAGTCGTTCATAAACGACGCAAGCGCCTCGCATGCTTCAAGCGGCACTGCATTGTAAATCGATGCCCGGCATCCGCCAACCGACCGGTGGCCGCCAAGCCCAACAAAACCGCGCTCCTTCGCTTCCGCAAGGAACGTTTTCGTCAGCTCGTCATTCGGAAGCGTAAAAGTGACGTTCATAAACGAGCGGCTTCCTTTTTCGGCGTGCGGTTTGTAAAAGCCGTCACTTTCGTCAATCGCCCCGTACAGCACCGCCGCTTTTTGACGATTACGCTCTTCTACAGCAGCCACACCGCCTTGTTCCTCAACCCATTCGAGCACAAGCGACAACATATAAATCGCAAACGTCGGCGGCGTGTTGTACAACGAATTACTTTTTTGATGCGTCCGATAATCAAGCATTGTCGGCAGCCCATCCGGGATGCGCTCAAGCAAATCGTTGCGGATGATGACGACCGTAACTCCCGACGGACCGAGATTTTTTTGTGCCCCGGCATAAATGAGGGCAAACTTGTTAACATCAAACGGCCGGCTCAAAATGTCGCTCGACATGTCAGCGACAAGATCAGCCGGCACGTCCGGAAACTCGTGCCATTGTGTACCGAAAATCGTGTTATTGGATGTAATGTGGACGTAGGCAGCATCTTTCGGCCATTTCACGTCGTCGAGCGACGGAATATACGTGTAGTTCGTCTCTTTGCTCGAGGCGACAACCGTCGTCAAACCAATTTTTTGCGCTTCTTTCAGCGCTTTCTCCGACCACGCCCCTGTCAGCACATAGCAGCCGATTTTCCCTTCAGCGAGGAAATTCATCGGCACCATCGCAAACTGCAAGCTCGCCCCGCCTTGCAAAAACAAAACGTCATAGCCATCCGGTACGTTTAGGAGCCGCTTGAGCCGCTCTTTCGCCGCATTATGGACGGCGTCGTATTCTTTGCTCCGGTGGCTTAATTCCATGACCGACATCCCGGTGTTTTGAAAGTTGAGCAGCTCCTGTTGCGCCCGCTCGAGCACCGGCAGCGGCAGCGCCGACGGGCCGGCATTGAAATTGTACGCGCGTTTCATTCCTCATCCCTCACTTTGTTCACTCGTAGTCCGTTGATATTATTATCCTAACATGAATTCTTAAAAAAGAAAGGGAATTTTTCGAAAAAAGCGTTTTCAAATGATATTTACTAAAAAAAAGAAGCCCTTGAATATTACAAGGACTTTGCTTGCTTGCGCCGTTCGCGTTCTTGGCGAATGCGCTCCATATAAACTTCCCCCTCTTTTTCAATAAACGCCTCATCTATTTCCCGCTCGCGCGCCGCCGTTTTCACGGTCATATAACCACTGAAAATAATGCCGGCCACGACTAGGTAGATCCACCACGGCAAACTGAGCATCCTCATCCCCCTTTTTCATGTGCTTGTCTTACTACACTATACGCGCAAGCAGGCAGCCGTATGCATAAAGAAAGAGGCGGGAACACCGCCTCTTTCTTTGGGACAACGCTTATGCTTCATTTCGCCTTTTCGTTTTCTCCTTTGCTTTCTTCCACTGTTTGCGCAGCTCGCTCAACTTTTCTTTCGCCTGTTCGTGCTGGGATGTTGGGACGATTTCAATGATCGGTTCGATCACGCTCTATCCCTCCTTTGCCGACGGCTATTTTTCATTACCCTCTTTCTTCGGTGTTGAAACAGCTAGAAACGCTGGTTTGTAAAACGAACGGTTGTCAAGGGCAAAGATACGCTCCGTAAATTCGCCCGGCTTCACTTTTTCGAGCGCCCGATCGATCATGTTCATTTTCGCATCCAAATTGTCAATATAATGAAGCACTTCGGCTTCTTTCACGAGCGGCGGCTTCGGACTCCCCCACTCGGCCTTTCCATGGTGTGACAACACGAGATGTTGCAAAATGATGACTTCCTCCCCTTGAATGCCAAGCTGTTCGGCCGCTTTGCTAATTTCGCTCACCATGATGGAAATATGGCCGAGCAAATTGCCTTCGAGCGTATATGACGCCGACACCGGGCCAGACAGCTCGATCACTTTGCCAAGGTCATGCAAAATAATGCCGGCATACAGCAAATCTTTGTTGAGCGACGGATACAATCGGACGAGCGCCTTGGCAAGTTCAAGCATCGACACAACATGATACGCCAGTCCGGAAATAAATTCGTGATGGTTTTTCGTCGCCGCCGGGTATTCAAAAAACGGTTTTTCATATTTTTTTAACAAGTAACGGGTAATGCGCTGGATGTTCGGATTTTCCATTGCGAATATGTATTCGGTCACCTTCGCCCGCATGTCTTCCCGGTCAAGCGGCGCCGTCTCCAAAAAGTCATGAACGCGCACCGCATCGCCGGGGTGAGCCGGGCGGATCGAACGGATGCGCAGCTGCAATTTGCCGCGGTAATTGTGAATGTCTCCCGCCACTTTGACAATGCATTCCGGCACATACCGCTGCTCATCGTCCGGAGAGACGTCCCACAATTTCGCTTCAATGTCCCCGCTTTTATCTTGCAAAATTAATGTTAAAAACGGCTTGCCGTTGCTGGCAATGCCTTTTGTCGCCGATTTAATGAGCAAAAACAGATCGACTTGTTCCCCGACTTCGTAATGAATAATGCCTTTGGCCACTTCGTTCTCCTCCGTTTCCCTGTACGTACTCTCTAGTATATCATAACGGCTCGTGGGCAAAAAGAAAGCCTTGCCGAAACGGCAAGGAAAGCACATACAACGCATCTGTTTACTTTTTCGTCAGCTGAATCGCCTGTTTCATATCCTTGAACATGTTCACCCGTCCATACATCAACACCCCGCCCCGATACACTTTGGCGCCAACATAAATCAAGAAGGCGATCGTCCCCACCAACAGCGCAAAGCAGAGCGCCACTTCCCAAGAAGGCACGGACACAAGGCCGATGCGCAAAAACATGAGCAGCGGCGCAAAAAACGGAACAAATGAGGCGCCAATCACAAACGGCGAATCGGGGGCGTTCAATCCAAACATCGCGATCATGAACGCGATCGCCACAATCATGATCACCGGCGTAATGAGCGGCTGGACATCTTCAACCCGGCTGACAAGCGAGCCGAGCACGGCAAACAACACCGCATACAAAAGATACCCGAGCAAGAAAAACAGGAGCGCATACACAAATATCGATGTTGGGAGATGGTCCAATCCGAGCAAGCGCCACACTTCTTGCCCGCTCATTTTTAATGCGGCAAAAGCAACGACAAAAAAGATGAAAAACTGCGTCAAGCTGACAAGGGCAACACCGATGATTTTGCCAAACAGCTGTTGGATCGGGGGAACGCTTGACACTAAAATTTCCATCACCCGCGACGATTTTTCCGTCGCCACCTCGGTGGCGATCATGCCTCCATACATCAAGACAAACATATACATCGCGAAAAGAAGGACGTAAACGAGCACGCGCGCTTGATTCAACTCCTCTTCCGTCTTGGCGTCTTCTTCAAGCGCCACCTTTTGGAACGAAACCGGTTTGTAAAGCTCCGCCATTTGTTCATTCGTTAAGCCGAGCTTAGCAGCGGAAAGCGCTGTTTTCAGCTGGCTTAACGCTTGTGCAAGCTCTTCCGGCGTCTGATTGTCGACAATGGTCTTGGCATAATAGACCGCTCTCGGCAACCCTCCCTCATCCGCAGACAAAATAAGCAGACCGTCCCATTCTCCTTCTTTAACCGCTTCTTTTGCCTCCTTTTCCATGTCCGTAATTTTGGTCAAGGCAACTTCGCCGCCGGTTATCTGTTTTGTTAACGGGCCATACAACGATCCCGTGCGGTCAATGACGGCCACTTGAGCCTTTTCATCGCTAGTGAAAAACTTAATGATCGATTGAATATTGGCTAAACCGATAATCAGCAGGCACGTGATGGCAGTGGTCACCAGAAATGATTTTGCCTTCAACTTTGTTCCATATGTATGGCCCATGACAAGAAAAAATTTATTCATATGCCGCCCCCACTTTTTCAATAAAAATATCATTCAAAGATGGTTCCTCCAAGGCAAATAGACGCACCTTCACCTTCCCAGTGATATGGCTGAGGATCGCTTGCGCTATTTCCTCATTGGCGATCTGCAGCCGCACTCCTTCCACCGTCCGTTTCCACTGCAAAACGCCAGGAAATGGCGCCAATTCTTCCAACGGCCCCTCCCCTTGAATGACGAGGATTTGTTTTCCGAACGAACGTTTCAACTCACGGAGCATCCCAGACACCACGGCCTGTCCCCGGTGCAAAATGCAAACATGTTCACACAGCTCTTCTACATGTTCCATGCGATGGCTCGAGAAAATGATCGTCGCACCGCCCTGTTTTAAATCCAGCACCGCCTCTTTCAACAGTTCGACGTTCACCGGATCAAGGCCACTAAACGGCTCATCCAAGATGACTAGCTTTGGTCGGTGAAGCACGGCAGCGATAAACTGGACTTTTTGTTGGTTGCCTTTTGACAACTCTTCGACCCGTCTATTGGCATAATCACGAATATGGAAGCGTTCTAGCCATCGGTCGATTTCTGAGAGGAGATCTGTCTTTTTCATTCCACGCAAACGCCCTAAATACAGAAGCTGCTCTTTCACTTTCAGCTTCGGATACAATCCGCGCTCTTCCGGCAAATAGCCAATCAAATGACTTTTGGAGTAATCAATCGGCTCCCCGCACCAACGGATCACTCCTTCCGTTGGAAGCAAAAGACCTAAAATCATGCGAAAAGTCGTCGTCTTTCCCGCCCCGTTTGCGCCGAGCAGACCAAACATTTCCCCTTCCGGAACAGTCAACGTCAGTCCATCGACAGCAGTCGCTTGACCAAACCGTTTCGTCACCCCGATGATCTCCACACTCATCCATATTCCCCCAATGAAAAATAAATTTTCCATGCATATTATAAAACGCATTATTGAAAAAAAAGTTTCACCTGTAAGCAGGAATCCGCCCCTCCAATCGCCAATAAAAAAATGAGCGGTGATTCATTGAAAGGGGATGACAACATGCCAACGTATACGTTGACCGCCTTTGAACGCGACGGGGAAAAATTGCTTGATGAGACATTTGAAGCCGCGAATGATGAAGAAGCGAAAAAAATCGGTGAACAAAAGCTGCGCGAGCGCGGCTGTTGGGACAAAACACACCGCTGCGTCAACGCCGGCGGCAAGCTCATTTTATTTCACCGCTAAAACACCCCGGGGGAGTTCCCGGGGTGTTGTTGTTTATCCAAATATTCCCTTTAACAGATTGATCTTTTCTTCCGTATATTCGGCGAAATGCTCGTTGTACACTTTCGGCTCTTTCGGATTCGCTTGACGGGTGATTTTCCGTGTTTTTGGATCGACGAATTTGCTTGACGCCCCACAGCCGAGCCCGATGATCGACTGCTGTTCTTCCATGATCATGATATTGTAAATGCTCTCGTGCCCCGGCAAGGCGTAACCGACGTTTTCGAGGTTGCCGAGAATATTTTTTTGCCGATACAAGTAATACGGGACATACCCGCGCTCGTTTGTCCACCCTTGAGCCGCCTTCATCATCGCCTGTATTTCTTCACGGCCGGCGACTTTGTACTTTTGTTTGTTTTTCGTCATCTCGGACGCCCGCTTGAACGACAGCGTATGAACGGTGAGCGATTCCGGCATGAGCCGTTCCGTCTGTTCGAGTGTATACGTAAACTCCGGCAGCCCTTCACCCGGCAGACCGATAATTAAATCCATGTTGATGTTGTTCATGCCCATTTGCCGCGCCAACTGAAACTTGTTGACCGTCTCTTCAACCGTATGATGGCGGCCGATCGCCTTTAACGTTTCTTGAATGTACGACTGCGGGTTAATGCTGATCCGATCGATTTTCCATTTTTTCAGCACCTCAAGCTTTTCCGGCGTAATCGTATCCGGCCGGCCGGCCTCGACCGTGATTTCACGGACGCGGTCAACATCCGGAAAGACGTCGTACATATGAGCGTATAAACGGTCCATCTCGTCAGCCGTAATGCTCGTCGGCGTTCCGCCGCCATAGTAGATCGTCGTAATGCGAATGCCGCGTTCGCGCAAAAAGCGGCCGACCGCTTCCATTTCATAATGGAGCCCGGCCAAAAAGGCGTCGACCGACCCTTGGCGGCCGTTAATGGCGTACGCCGGAAACGTACAATACGCGCACTTTGTCGGGCAAAACGGAATGCCGATATAAACGCTCACTTCATGGGCCAAATCGTATAAATCGGGCACGACCGTGAGCTGGCGGTCGACGATCGCCTGCATCAGTTCGATTTTCTCCTTAGTCACCAAGTACTCCTCGGCCAGCTTCCGATGCGCCTCTTCTTTCGAGAGCCCCGAGCGCAACAGCTGATGGAACAGCTTCACCGGACGGACGCCGGTTAAAATGCCCCAAGGCTGGACCAGGTCGGTATAGTTCTCAAGCAACGTTAAATACACATGGAAGACTGCGTTTTTGAGCTGCTTTTCCTGCGCTTTCCCATCCGCGTCCGCCGGCACCCTTCGCTCATGCCCGGCTTCCTCGGTGCGCCCGGACGCCTTGTCAACAAGCGTTCCGAAAACAGCAATGCGCCCGTTTCCGCTGATGACAAACGAGACGGCCACATCAGCCTCAGGAAGCGGCGCAAACGACAGCTCCGGCGCTTCGAAAAACAGCTCGGTCATCACTTCAAGCGGACGTTGAAACCGCTCCGGATTTGGCAGTCCTTGAATTTCAATCCGCACGTTCATCACCTTTTCTGTCAAACTTCTTTCAGTGTACAGAACTGCTGTTTCCCCCGTCAAGCGGAAGAATGCACCTTCCTCGCCGCCCTGATGGAAGGACGCCGCTTCAAGCCGAGCCATATAATAAGGGGGCTGTCCGAAAGACCATTTTCGTTTAACCGGCGTTATATACCGTTTCCGGCTGGTGGGGAAAATGAAAAAGGGGGTCTCTGCGAACCCCCTCTTCCCCACCGTTTACTGTTGCGTTTTGAGTTTTTGCAAAAACTCGATTCGTTGTTGTTTGCGGAAATGTTCTTTCACCATGTAGGCGACGCCGAGTTGCTCGTTCGTACGGGTCACCCAGTCGGCTACCCGCTTTACTTCAAGCGGCGCATTGCCCATGGCAACACCAAGCCCGGCCGCTTCAATCGCTGGTAAATCATCAACGCCGTCACCGATCACTACTGTTTCTCTCAGCGATACGCCGATATGTTGAGCGAGCCGGCGCAGCCCGGCGAGCTTCGATACGCCTTGCGGGACAATTTCCATTTTTCCGCCCGGCTGCATAATCATATCGATAGACGGAACCGCCTTCGCCAAGACAGCGGCCGCTTCATCCCGTTCCGCATCCCCAGCAAAAAAGACATCAATTTTTGGCACCGCAATCGGTTCATCGATCAACACATCGCCGAGCGAATCCACAAATTGGGTCGGATAGAAAAAGGGATCGCTTGACGAGAGCACCGTTTGCACGACGAGGTTTTTTTTCACCTTTTTCCGGTTGCCGAGCGAATACCGTTCGTGCATGAGCCGAATATTGCAATTAAAGTTCTCCAAAATTTGTACGATATTAAACGTCCGTTCCTCGGGAATCAACATTTGGAACAGCTTGTCATCCAGCGTTTTGCCGACCATCGCCCCTTGAAAGGTGATGAGCATCCCATCGAGTCGGAGCGCTTTCGCCACTTTGCGGGCGGAAAGCAAATTGCGACTGGTCATTAATGTGACGTAAACCCCTTTTCGCTTTACATAGTTGACGGCCTCCTTCGTTTCACGCGGCAGGCGGCCGTTATTTTTCAAAATCGTTCCGTCAATGTTAAGTGCTAAGAGCTTATACACGGCTGTCTCCCCCTTTTGTCCATCCCGCTTTTTCCATCAGCGGATCATCACGCCGCTCTTTTGTTCGTTGGCAGCTTTGCATTTCTTTTCATTTTCATGACTATGACGGAACGGACAAAAAAAGAACACCCGACCGGGTGTTCTCCCCTTATTTTTCCCCCATCAGCGAGCGGTGCAACTCTTCGAGCGGTTTCATGGCGATTTGTTGGACTTCGGCGATCGTCATGCTCATTTGTTGTTCAAGCGCCATCAGACGGGCTAGTTTGGTGTTTTGTTGGGCAAGTGCCATCGCCTTTTGCGCCTGCTCGATTTCATCCGGCAAAATGGCAGCCCCGCTCATTTGTTTTTCGTGAAGCCGGAGTTGAATGTCGCGGAAGCTGACAAACACCCGATAGGCGGTTTCATCGCGGCGGACATCTTCATATGCCTGTTTCAGTTGTTGGAACGGCTGGCTTGCCCGGATCGCCTGCTCAAGTTGTCTGGCGAGTGCGTGAAGAGATTCAGACATAAACAGGAGCCTCCTACATTAATATCGTTCACGTTCTAACGTATGCGCCGGCGGGCGGCGATATGCCTCCGGCTACAGCCATAAGCCGATGACGCCTTGAACAGCGCCGATCATCCCGCCAAGAAAAGCGCCCAAATACGTGATCATTTTCAACTCACGGCGAGCGATCGACAAAATGATCGCCTCTAATCGCCTTAGCGAAAACGATTCAACTTGATCGCGGACAATGTCCGCCAATCCGAGCTGCGCCACGATCCCCTCCATTTTGTCCCCAAGCACGCGAACCGCTGCGCCCACCGCTTGCGGAACGAGACGGTCGAACAGTTTTTGTTCATACGGAGCGATCAGCACGGCGATGGGGCGGTGCAGCCAGCCGTTGTTTCGCACAAGACTGCGGGCGGCGGCACTCACCGCCTCACGAATGCGCCGGCGACCGATCATCTCTTCAACAGCGGCCAGCGGATAGCTGATCCATTTGTTCCATTCCGCCCAAAGAAGGCGGGCGAGCATCGCTCTCGTACCGGCATGGCGCAAAAATTTGCTGAGCTCCGATTGCACTTTATCGACGAAATTGACATTGCCGAGCAACATTTGCAACATGCCCCCGACCATCCCTCTCTCCTGGAAAAAGCGGTGGATCATGCCGGCCAGCTGTTGTTTTCCTTCTTCACTGCTGAAATAATCGAGCACCCGATCGGCCAGGTAGCCGGCCAAGGCTTCAACGCGCGCCTCCATCGTTTGCTTCAGTTCCGGCGGCAATAGATCGCGAATGGGCCGCAGACGCCACGTTTCGCCCCATCGTTCATACACCTGCTCGATCTCCTTAGCCGCCAACTCGCTAAGCCGTTCATCAGGCGAATGGACGCCGAGGCGCTCGAGCAGCTGTGCTGGTGTTTCTTGGCGCGAAAGCCATCGTTTCAACCATTCACGTCCCCAGTCAGCCATTCCTACAGCAAAGTCATGATCCGTTAGCTTCCGACGCAGCCCTTCCGGTGTCACTAAATGCTCAACGACTGTTTTCCCGAGCTGTTCCGCGAGTTCCCGCCTCCGTTTTGGGATCAAGCCAGGGGTGAACGGCAGCTGTTTTCCAAATATGTATATCGGCTCATACGGGCGAAACAACATGACGATCGCGATAAAGTTCGTCACTCCACCGATTAGCGCCCCGACCGCGATCATAAACAACAAATAAACGAACGTGTCCATCATCTTCCCCTTCCGTCCGTGCCGCTGTCACCAAACAGCAGCCCTCATCATACGATACGGTATAAACGTTTGCCTAATTTTTCATTATAGACCTTGCCTGACGAATGCGCAAATGAGGGACTGCGATGAACGAACAACGAACCGTTGCCGTGCTGACGGAAATGAAGGAAACAAGTGAACAAACATATTTTGGCTCCATCCATCGTTTTTGCGAGGAACTGGCGCAATACGGGGAAGAGCGCGGCCTCTTTGTTTACGTCACATCGCCGTCGCTTTATTTGCAGCACATAGGCTATCAATGGGTTGGCGGTGAGTGGAGGAAACGAGATGTTCCTCCGGCTGATGTCATCTACAACCGGCTCCACTCGCGCCAATCGGAATATACTCCTTTGTTCACCGGGCTGCTCACCCGGCTTGCCGAGGAAGGGGGAACGATATTCAATCGCCGTTTTTTGCATAAATGGGAAGTGCATCGCTATTTCGAGCGGCACGAGTACTTGCATCCCTATTTGCCCAAAACGGCATTATGGAACAACGAACACACGCTTGAAGCCTTTTTGGCCGCCTTCCCATCCGTCTTTCTCAAACCGATCCACGGCAGCCAAGGGCGAGGGATTTTCTGCCTTGAACGTTTGGATGGCGGAATTTGTCTTCGCCACTCCACTTCCGCTTCGACAGCCATATACAGCTCGATAGACCATGTAGTTTCCGCTTTGCGGCAACGAACGAAGACGACAATGATCATTCAACAAGGGCTTGATCTCCGCACATTTGACGGCCGCCCGGTCGATTTCCGGCTTCTTTGCCATCGCGTTCGCAACAATGATTGGCGTGTTACCTCAGCGGTCGCCCGTGTGGCGCCGCCCCATCAGTTTGTCGCCAATCTCGCTCGGGGCGGGGAACTGATGGCGGTCAATCCCGTATTGCGAGAATGGTACACAGCATCAGACGCTTTCCAGAAAAAACAGCTTCTCAAAGAAATTGCGTTGGAAGCGGCGGCCGTGCTGACGCTTGAAGCGGAAGGGCTGTATGGGGAGTTGGGGATCGATCTCGCGATTGATGTCCATGACCATCCTTGGATCATTGAAGTGAACACAAAACCGTCGAAACAGACGGAACCGACAGCCTCTCCACAATCCGTTCGTCCGTCGGCGAAAGCAGTTATGGACTATTGTTTAGCATTGATGGAGGAAAGGGAGTGAACGACGTTGATTTCACTCGGTTTTGTCACCCTTGACGAACAGCAAGACCGCGGCTATTGCACCGAAGTGGCTAAACGCGCCGGGCGCTACGGCATTTCGGTTTGCCGTTTTTCGCCGCTGAATATTGACCCACAGACGGAACACGTTCACGGCTTTGTCTTTCAGGAAGAGACGAACGAATGGGCGGATGCCGTCTTTCCCATTCCACCGTTTTTATACGACCGTTGCTTTTACGGCCATGACGATCGTTCGAAAAAAGCGAAACCGATAATGCGTTGGCTAAAGCAGCGGCCTGACTTGGTCTTTTTAGGCTATGGCCTGCCCAACAAGTGGGAGGTGTACGAATCGCTTTCGGCCCATCCGCTTCTGTCGGCGTATGTGCCGCCGACCGTCCGTCTCGAACGCGCTGATGACATGCTCGAGCTTCTCCGTCGCGAACAGGCCGTCATTGCCAAGCCGGTGCACGGTTCCGCCGGACGCGGTATTTACGTTATCCAAAAAAAAGGGAAAACGTTATCCGTCCAAGACGGGAGCGGCAAAGAACGGGCGGTCATCACCCGCCGGAGAGAACTGGATCAGCTTGTCACCTCGTTGAACCGCCGCGACGGCTACGCGCTGCAGCCGCTTCTTTCACTGTCCACTCCGGCGAACGAACCGTTTGATCTTCGCGTTTTATTGCAAAAAGATGAAACCGGCCGTTGGATCGAACAAGTGCGGGCCGTGCGGATCGGGCACGCGGGAACGTGGGTGGCCAACGTCCGCGCTGGGGCCGATATTCGGCCATTTGCGGATTGGCTTGATTGCCTGCCGTCTCCAAAGCGCATCGTCGTGCTTGATAGTATCGAAACGATCATCCGCACACTGCCAACTTATATCGACAGTGAGTTCGGCCCACTGTTTGAGATTGGCTTAGATCTTGGCGTGGCCGACAACGGGGCGGTCTGGATTTTGGATGTGAATTCCAAACCAGGGAGAAAAGTCGTCAACATCCTCTCTGCGGAGCAACAAAACGGCATTTATGAAGCGCCGCTCCGCTACTGTTTGTTTTTGGCGGGCGGGGGGAACAGTCGATGACCTATGAATTCATCATTGACAAAAACGGGGAGAACACGGTCACCTTGCCCGCCTCGCTTCAAGCAAACGGACAAACGGCAGCTGCGTTTGGCAGCGTGCTTGTCCCGTGCCGGATTGTTTCCTCTTCCGCGCTCACCGACCGCGTGGTCATCACAAGTGACGTCGCCCGGCGCCTATCCATTCCGTTTGCCGCTAACGTCCACGTCTTTTTAACCGCGGAAGCCGTCCATTTCGGTCCGCTTGTCGGCGTTTTCACCGCCGGATTTACAAAGTCGCTTCAGCGGCCGGTCGGGGGGCGCAGTTTTTTCTTCGCCAAACTGTTAGCGCAAGAGAAACAAGTCGGCGGATTCGCTTTTTTGTTCGGCCCTTCCCATATCGACTGGGAAAACGGAATGATCAACGGCTATTTTTATACGGAACGCGGTTGGGAGCGCCATACGGTGCCATTGCCGACCGTTATTTACAACCGCCTGCCAAACCGGCGCATTGAAAATAACGAAATGTTTCAAACGATCACCGAGACGTTGCAAACCGCTTATGGCATTCCGGTGTTTAATGGTCATTTTTTCAACAAATGGGATATTTACCGTCAACTCGCCACCCATCGCGAAGCGCGACCGTACTTGCCAGCGACATCTGCCCATATTACATGGCAGACAGTCGAACAGTTTCTCACCCGCTACACGGAAGCGTATGTGAAACCGGCGGATGGGAGCCTCGGCCGCGGCATCTACCATTTGGCCCAAAAAAACAATGTATACGAATGCCGTTTTCGCGATGAACAAGGGGAAACGAAAACCGCCCTGTTTCCAACTGCCATGGCACTATGGCATTATTTGCTTGCCGAGGCGCCACTGCATCGCTGCGTCATTCAGCAGGCTGTGCCGCTCATGACCGTCAATGGCCGGCCGACGGATTTTCGCGTCCATACTAATAAAAATGAATACGGCCAATGGCAAGTGAGCGCCATCGCGGCCAAAATCGCCGGAAGGCAAAGCATCACCACTCATATGAACAGCGGCGGAATCGTTAAAACACTCGAAGACATTTTTCCGGACACTGCCCAGCGCGAAACCGTGTTGGCACGTCTGCATAACGCCGCTCTTACACTTAGCCGCTGCCTTGACGAAACATCGGAAACTTTGATCGGTGAAATCGGCTTTGACCTCGGTGTGGATAAACAGGGGAAAATTTGGATGTTCGAAGCCAACTCCAAACCAGGGCGCTCAATTTTTAAGCATCCAGGGCTTAAGGAGGCAGATGAGCGCACGTCGCTGCTGCCGCTCGCTTATGCCGTCCACCTAAGCAAAACGGCCATCACCGAACCAGAGGCGCTTTGGCCATGATCGTGATCGGCTATCGGCGCGACACGGGCGAGTGGGTTTGCAAGGAAGCGGGCGGGCTTTATCGATTTGGCAGCGGCCAGCTCGTCTTCACCGCTTCTCTTCCCGATCTTACTTTTGCCGTTCGCGCACAAGGCGGGCGGGTCGGACCGCTTGTCGGCATTTTGGTGAGCGAATCGTCCATTCCGGCTTTGCTTGGCGGGAGAAAGCCGTGGCTTGAGACTGTCATCCGCTCGTTCCATGCTAATGGCGGGATCACCATCGTCAGCACAGCAGCCGGCATCGGTGAGAAAACGGTCTCCGGCTATGTATTCGTCCCGGCGCTCGAGCGTTTTGTCGAATCGTTTACCCCGTTGCCAGACGCCGTCTACAACCGGGTAAAAAGCCGCGAGGAAGAACAAAGCGAGCCGTTTCAAACAGCAGCGGCCCGGCTTGCCGCTCGCGGCATCCCGCTCGTCAACCGCTCCTTTTTCCGCAAGTCGGACGTTTACGACACATTGCGGACTGACCGTCGGCTTTGGCCGTACTTGTTGCCGACTGCACTTGTTGACACGGTGGATGACGTGCGTGCTTGGCTTGATCAATACAGCTGCATCTATGTCAAACAAGATAGCGGGTCAAGAGGAAACGGCTTATTCCGCCTCACCGCCTTGCCTGGGGCGGCGGCCATATGCGAATCTCCCCGCGGCCAAAAACGGTTGAGGGCGCTCGATGAGCTGGCGCCCCTTCTCCAATCTTGTCGTTACATTGTCCAAGCAGCAGCTGACACCGATACGTGGAACGGCCGCCGTTACGATTTGCGCGTGCTTGCTCATTGGCAGCGCGGCCGCTACACGATTACCGGCGTCGGTGTCCGCCTTGCCGGAACGCAGTCGCTGACCACCCACACTTTTCATGGTGGAACCGTATTGCCATACACAGAAGTCAAAGAACGCATCGACGAACAGGCGCTCGGGCAACTGATTGCCCTTAGCGGTGAACGCCTTAGCGAGCGGTTCGGCTTTGTCGGCGAATTTTCCGCCGACATCGGTGTCGGCCGCGAACGGCAGCTGTACGTTTATGAAATGAACGCCAAACCGATGGTGTTTGACGAACCGGAAATTGAAACGCAGCGTCTCAGGCGGCTTAATCAGCTGTTTGCCGAATTAGCTCATCTTGTGCCATAGCCCAAAACTCACGGCTGTACTGAAGCGCCTGACGAACTACTTGGCTGGCCGCCTGTTTGGCCGCACCATCCAATCGTCCGCAAATGTCCCGGCATAACTTTGCCTTTTCCCATTCTGCTTCCGCCAAGGATTGCAGCAAGTCCAAACGGCTGGCCCCCGTTTCTTTTCGCCCTCTTCCTTCATGGCATTCCACGTTAGCGCCGGACACTAAATAATGCACATATTGCCAAAGCTTCTGCTGCCGGCGGGTCTCTTCTAAGTAGCGAGCCCATGTCGGCTCGTCCGTTCCGGTCCCGGCGAGCTGTCTCGCCTTTGTTTCAGTTGCGGCGGTCGTTTCGATCAGCTTTTTAATGGAAACGATCATGCCCTATTCGCTCCTTCCCGCTTGTTCTGATTATCCATATGAGGTCAGTGGATAACGTATGCCTATTCCGCGCAAACTAGAAAAAAACGATGAGAAAGGAGCAAAACGATGGAACGGAAAGAAGCCGGACACCAAGACGTTTTGTACGAAGGGCGCGATGAATATTATATGGATATCGACCGGATGATTAATGAAGGAATGGCCGGCGGCGCTGTGCACGGTCGCGGCGATGAGGTCAATATCGAGGAAGCGCGCGACCTTGTAAAAGAGGAACCCCCTTATGAAGCAGGCGATTGACCAATGAACCGATTTTCCCGGCGTCGGGAAAGTCGGTTTTTTGTTATAATGAGTAAAAAAATGACAGAAAGGGTTGCGCCGCAATGTTAAAAGAGCTCAAGTTACTTTATGAAGAAGATATCGTCATTAACGGCCAGCCGGAAGATCCGGAAGCATACGAATGGTTTTATACTGCCGACGGCGATGAGATTGGCATCGCCAAACAGCGGTTAACGAAACGGGAACGACAATTGCTGGCGCTGTTTTTGATCCCGGCCGATCACCGGCGGGAACGAGAAAGTGAAGAGGAGCGGGCGTGGAAGCGCTGGATGGCAAGCGGCGACCCAGCGGCACCCGCCATGCTGGCTGCTCCGTACTGCCGGTTGATTCACTTCATCGTGAACCGGCCGATCACCGACAAAATCGAATTTGCTGAAACGATCCGCGACCTTTTTGATTCCCCAGTAACGATCGTTTGGAACAAGGATAAGGGCGGCCTGATCATCGAAGCCAGGCAAAAACGGACAGCCAAACCGCCGCTGTTGGCAGAAATGGCCGACGCGCTCGCTGCCGATTTTTACGCTACAATCCATTTATTCATCGGTCCGACTCGCCCTGTCGATGATCGGCTATATGAATCGTTTCTTCTTGAAAAAGAATGCTTTTCCGCCGCCCGGCGCTTTTGGCCGAAACAAACGGTGTACGAATGGGAAGATGCCATCCCTCTTCCTCTCCTTGGCGATGGCAGGAGGGATACGACCGAGCGGATCTTATCGTTTCTCGATGGATTTGATGAAGACGAAATACGAGCGATGGAGACATTTTTGCAATGTAATTTAAACGTCTCCATGGCGGCGAAAAAGCTGTACATGCACCGCAACAGTTTGCAATATCGAATCGATAAATGGACGGAGCAAACGGGTATTGACATCAAGCGATTTAAAGGGGCTGCGGCGATCTATTTGGCCATTTTGCACCGCCGCCGCACTTAACAGCCGCTGGGCCGTCCCGGCATGTCGCCGAAAACGGGCGGCATTTTTTGTGCACCTTGTCCATTTACGAATGTTCGTATTTTTCTATAGACTAGTACTAGGAGAAAGCGATTTCAATGACAGGAGGATTCATGATGGCAGAACTCGTTCTTGACCATATTTACAAAATTTACGACAACAATGTCACCGCCGTTAAAGACTTCAACTTACATATTCAAGATAAGGAGTTTATCGTCTTTGTCGGTCCGTCCGGCTGCGGCAAATCGACGACATTGCGAATGGTCGCCGGTCTTGAGGAAATTTCAAAAGGCGATCTGTATATCGATGGCAGGCGGATGAACGATGTGCCGCCGAAAGATCGGGACATCGCCATGGTGTTCCAAAACTATGCTCTTTACCCGCATATGAGCGTTTATGACAACATGGCATTCGGCTTAAAGCTGCGCAAATTCCCGAAAGCGGAAATCGAGAAACGCGTCCGCGAGGCGGCGCGCATCCTCGGACTCGAGCAATATTTAGACCGTAAGCCAAAGGCACTCTCCGGCGGACAGCGGCAACGCGTGGCGTTAGGACGCGCCATCGTCCGCGATGCGAAAGTATTTTTAATGGACGAACCTCTTTCAAACTTGGACGCCAAATTGCGCGTGCAAATGCGCTCGGAAATCGCCAAACTCCATCAGCGTCTTGAAACGACAACGATTTACGTCACCCACGACCAAACGGAAGCGATGACGATGGCAACCCGCCTTGTCGTCATGAAAGACGGCGTCATCCAGCAAGTCGGAACGCCGCGCGAAGTGTATGAGAAACCGGAAAACATCTTCGTCGGCGGCTTTATCGGCTCGCCTGCGATGAACTTTATTAGAGGGACGCTGCAAGACGGCAAGTTTGTCGTTGGCCAAACGTCATTTGGCGTGCCGGAAGGAAAAATGAAAGTATTGCGCGATCAAGGGTATATCGGCAAGGAAGTCATTTTAGGGATCCGCCCGGAAGACATTCACGATGAGCCACTCTTCTTAGAGGCATCGCCTGCGACAAAAATTAAAGCCCACGTCGAAGTCGCTGAGTTGCTCGGTGCCGAATCGATGATTTACTCCAACATCGATGGCCAAGAGTTTGTCGCCCGTATTGACGCGCGCACCGAAATCAAGCCGGGGCACCGCCTCGATCTTGCACTTGATATGAACAAAGCGCATTTCTTTGACGTCGAAACGGAGCGGCGCATTCGGGCTGCAGACGACAAGTAAGCCCTCATTTGTTTCTATGTAGATCCATCAGGCTCTAGCGTTGCGCTAGAGCCTATTCTTTAATAAAGCGCACTTCCTCTTCCCGGCAGTGCGGGCAGTAAAACAAATGGACACATTCGCGGTTCAAATACGTGCGCGGATAACCGTCGACAAGCTTCATGACATCCGTGTCCATATACGGGCTGTAATCGTCCAAATAGTCAGTAACTTTTCCTTGGTCCTCCATCGGCTGTCGGCAGTAGCTGCAGTACACTGTCATCCGGCGCAGCCCGTTGCAAAGCGGGCATACATTCATGCTGCTTCCTCCTCTAAGATGCTCCTTATTTTACATATTCCCTAATGATGACGACGTTAAAACGTTAAAAATTACCATATAACCATGGTGAATAACGGACTAAAAGCGAACCAAACTATGAGTACCGCCGGCAAAACAGGCCACCCGCCGCAATACCTATGCTGGCGAAAGCAAAAGCGGGTGGACGTTGGGTTCAGCCAAGCTTGGCAGCGCGCCTTACGGCGTGCGGCGCTGGTGCAAATCCAGCCAACCCAGCCATCAAAATTTACAAGAGGAGATGATCAACTATGGCACGCAACAATAACAATAATCAACTGTTAGTCGCTGGCGCTCAACAAGCCATCGACCAAATGAAATTCGAGATCGCTCAAGAGTTTGGTGTCAACCTTGGCGCTGATACGACTTCCCGCGCGAACGGTTCAGTCGGTGGGGAAATTACGAAACGCCTTGTAGCGATGGCCCAACAACAACTGGGCGGCCAATTTGGCAACGTTCAATAACCATTCTGCAGACAACTTCATAATAGATGGCCAGAGCCCCAGGCAAGTCAGCCTGGGGCTCTTTTATCTCGTCGTTATATGCCTCCCGCCTGCTCGGCGAGCGGTTGGCTCAAAGAGACAAGCACTTTGCGAATGCGCCGGTTATCAACTTGACGGACGGTCAACGTCAATGGACCGTACTGCAACGTTTCGCCCACTGCCGGAATGCGCTCAAACATTTCAAAAATCCAGCCGCCCAACGTATGCGATTCGCTTTCCGGCACGTCGATCTTCATCACTTCACAAAATTCATCAAGCGGCAGCTCGGCGCTGAATTCAAAACTATGCTCATCAATTTGGCGCACCGTTTTCACTGCTTCGTCATGCTCATCCCATATTTCGCCGACGATTTGTTCGATGATATCCTCGAGCGTAATCAAGCCGGCCGTGCCGCCGAACTCATCGACGACGATCGCCATGTGCACTTTGCTTTTTTGCAGTTCCGGCAACAAATCAGACACTTTCATCGACTCGACAACAAACAGCGGCTGACGCAACAACTCACGGATACGCACGTTGCGTTTTTGGATAAGCTCGCTAAAAAAGTCGCTTTCCGACAAAATGCCGATGACATTATCGATATCCCCTTCATATACCGGAATGCGGGAGTACCTTTCTTCCAAAAACACATCGCGAATCTCTTCAATCGACTGATTCACCTCAACCGCCACCATATCGGCGCGCGGTGTGAAAATTTCTTCGACTAAAATTTCATCAAAATCGAGCGAACGTTGAATCAGTTCTTTTTCCTTGTTGTCAATAACCCCTTCTTCTTCACTCAACTCGACCATCACTTTAATATCTTCCTCCGTGACGGCCGGCGCGGCAGCCCCGTTGGTGAACCGCCGGGCGATTCGTTCCCCCATGGCTTCAAACAATACCGTGATGGGGGCCATTAGTTTCATCAGCCCGTAGGCGAGGCTGGCATACCGAATCGCGAGCGGCTCTGCCTGCTCTTTCGCCATCGATTTTGGCAAAACTTCACCGAAGACAACGGACAAAATCGTCATGACCGCAATGGAGACAAATAAACCGGTCTGTTCCCCAAGCAGTGAAGCAGCGATATAAATAAACAGCGCGACCGCCGTGATGCTCGTCAGACGGTTGGCAATCGCGAGCGTCAACAACACGCGATCGAGTTGTTCGATCACCGCCTGAAGACGCTTATGGTGTGGATGCTCTTCCGCATGATGCTTTAACCGTGGTTTGCTTGCCGATGAAAATGCCGCCTCGGCCGAAGCGAACAATGCGTTTACGAGCAGAAAAAGAAAAAACCAACCGAACAACCTTAACGGCCACTCTTCCAATGAATCTTCACACTCCTATAGGAACATGACTATGTTATTCATATCCATTTTTTCACCGAAACATGCCTGCGAAAACAAAGTTTGCTTCACTGGATGGGAACGGCTGCACGTGGCATCCGCAGTCGGTTTTCGTCCCCTTACTTTAAATATACCAAATTTTTTGCCAACTGGCTACAGCCGACGGATTATATTTCCATTTGAACGCTCTCCCACCTGCGCATACGCTTAGAGATGGGAGATGTTAGGAACCCCCGCCCCACATCAGGCTGTCAACCAAGCCATCTCCACGCATCCCGCGGTGCAGCTTTACACTTTCTGCTCTGTTGGAGCAAGAGGAAGATCGACGACGAATCCCGATTCATCCCCCCACTTGCCCTTGCGGGTGAAAATGGGGGGCTTCCCGACGCGGGATGATAAAAATAAAACACGTCGGAACACACCGACGCGTTTTACGATTCAAGCCAACAAGAGCCGATAAAATACACAAGCACCAACAATGAAGCGATATTAAGCGTAACGGACCACTCGGCCATTCATCTTCCCCTCCCGCCTTAATCGTATCATATTGACAAGCGGGAGAAGCAGGAAAAGAAAGAACGTTTTTTGACAGTTTGGTGACATAGAAGACGGGGATGCCCGCCTTGCATGGACATCCCCATTCCATAGCGCTCAAAGATGCTCTCTTCTTGTCCCGGTTTCACCCTAAATACCGGTAATAAATCGTTTTTGCCTCTTGCACATCTTTCGTGCCGTGCACGAGCGCACGGCCGTCGCCAAATACGACGAGCCGCTTGTCGTCAAGCGAAACAGAAACGAGATACGGGTTTGCTTCGGCCTGCAGCCCTTGGCGGCGAAACAGCACCGCCAATTCATCCAAATCGTACTGACGCCGGGAAGGGGGGCGGATTTGCACGG
This sequence comes from Geobacillus genomosp. 3, assembly GCF_000445995.2. Classification (GTDB taxonomy): domain Bacteria; phylum Bacillota; class Bacilli; order Bacillales; family Anoxybacillaceae; genus Geobacillus. Next base: position 549,381 of record NC_022080.4, on the reverse strand, counting down.
AATCGCGTCCGCACAGCACGGCGGTCTTCGTTTGTTGCTCATAAGAGAGAAACGGATAAGACGGATCATGACCGCACGTCGGACAGTCATCCCTTTTCACCGCATCAATGCGAATGGCTGCATATTCGTTCGTCCAAAGATCAAACGAGACGAGCTTACCGCGCAGCGCCCCCCAGTCTTCCACTAAAATTTTCAGCGCCTCTGCCGTTTGATAACTGACAACCATTTGGACCGCCGGGCTAATAATGCCGGCTGTGTCGCATGTCAAGCCCCCTTGTGGCACCGTTTCAAGCAAGCAATACAGACACGGTGTACGCCCTGGGATGAAGGCGTAGCTTAAACCGTAGCTGCCGACACAGGCGCCGTAAATCCATGGAATCCCGTATTTATAGGCGACGTCATTAACGATCATGCGCGTGTCAAAATTGTCGGTCGCATCAATCAATACATGAGGGCGCTGTTCACCTATAAGCGCCTCCAATTCTTCCGCACCGGCATCCCCAACAATGGCCTCAATATTGACATCGCTGTTTACTTGTTTAAGGCGTCGCTTGGCGGCGATCGCCTTCGGCAGCCGTTCTTTCGCGTCTGACTCGCCGTACAACTGTTGGCGCTGCAAATTGCTCCACTCAACGTAATCGCGGTCAATGATCGTCAATTTGCCAATGCCGGCGCGTACGAGCGCTTCGGCATTGCCCGTGCCAAGCGCCCCGGCGCCGATCAAGACAACATGCTTTTCCCGTATTTTCTTTTGTCCTTCTTCACCGATTGGGGCAAACAATTGCTGTCGGGAATATCGTTCGTTCAAACAACACTCATTCCTTCCGTCGGGCTGCTCGCTGACGCGTATCGTTTTTTCGGAATGCGTCCGGCTTCATAGCCAAGCCGGCCCGCTTCAATCGCCAGCTTCATCGCTTTCGCCATTTTCACCGGATCAGCTGCGCCGGAAACGGCGGTGTTTAATAGCACCCCGTCCGCCCCAAGCTCCATCGCCATCGCTGCATCCGCCGGCCCGCCGATGCCGGCGTCGACAATGACCGGCACGGTTGCCTGCTCGATGATGAAGCTCAAATTGAGCGGATTGATGATGCCCTGCCCTGAACCGATTGGAGACGCTCCCGGCATGACCGCATGGCAGCCAAGCTCCTGCAGCCGCCTCGCTAGCACAACGTCATCGGACGTATATGGCAACACAATAAATCCTTCCTCAAGGAGCATTTCTGCTGCCTTTAACGTTTCAACCGGATCCGGGAGCA